>CAMCAZ010000067.1 GCA_945872795.1 Chryseobacterium gleum | reverse complement strand
TCCAGGTCCCTCCTGCCGGAACGCCGCCCAGCGTGTAGGGGATGGGTTGATCGCACAGCGTGACATCGCCTCCCACGTTCAACACAGGCAAGGCGTTCACGGTGGCCGTGAACTGGGCCACGCTCTCGCATCCGGTGGCATTGCTGAAGGTGTAGGTCAGCGTGTGTGCACCTGGTCCGGCCAACGCCGGATCGAAGTTCCACGGCGGTCCCGTGACCCCCGCACCGCTCCACGTTCCACCGAGCGGAGTGCCCACCAAGGCTTGTACCGGCGCATCGATGCAGACCTCCAGATCACCCGGTACGGTCAGCGCGGTCGCTGGCACCACCTGCACGCTCACCTGATCGCTGGTGGCGCAGGACCCACTGCCGTAGTTATAGGTCAGTGTGAAATTGCCCACGGTGGACGGCACATAACTGCCACCGGGACCGGCACCCACCCAGGTCCCGCCAGCGGGGGTTTCGGTGAGGTCCACCGGCACGTTGCCTTGACAGACCACCGTGTCATTGCCCGCAAAGGCGAAGTCCTGCACGGTCTGGACGGTCACGGGCAGGTTCGCCGCGCTGGTGCAGCCGTTCCCGTTCACGTAAGTGTAAGTGAGGTTGACCACTCCGAGATCACCGGGGACCGGCGTGAATACACCGGCCGGGCTTACGTTCGGTCCGCTCCACGTGCCACCGGCCGGCGATGGGCTGGTGAGCGTGACGGGGATGGCCTGATCGCACAACGTGGGCGACGGGCCGGGAATGATGGGGGTGGATTGAAAGACCGTCACCATCACCGTGGCCGACCCCGGACAACCGCCGGTACTGCCCGATACGGTGTAGGTGGTGGTGGCCGCCGGGCTCGTGGTGAAGTTGGGACCGGAGCCCACCAGGGTGGCACCGATGTACCACTGGTAGTTGCCCGCACCACTGGCCGTGAAGGTGGTGCTCTCCCCATTGCACAGCGCATCGGCCGGTGGGCTCACGGTGACCGTGGGGGCCGGTGTCACCACCACGGGCACGGAGGCCGAAGCGCTCTGGCAGCCGTTGCTGATGGCCACCACGGTGTAGGTCCCGGCATTGCCTGCCGAAGCTCCGGGGATCGTGACGGCGGCCTGGTTGGAGATCACGGCACCACTGGGGTTGCGCCACTCGTAGCTCACGCCGGGGGCACCCATGGCGGTCAGGGAGATCGTCTGTCCTGCGCACACCGGGCTGTTGCTGGAGACCGTGGGTGCCAGCGGCGCCGTCCCCACCGCAAGGTTGGCGTTGCCCGTGGCGCTTCCGCAGGCATTGGTCACCGTCAGGGATACCGTGGGGTTCCCGGCGTTGGCGAAGCACACCTGACCAGGGGCCAGGGTGTTCGCCGTGGCAGGCGCACCGTTGGGAAAGCTCCAAGCATAGGTCAGGGGCGAGCCGCAGTCCTGCGCAGTGGCCGAAGGGTTCACGCATTGACCGGCACAGATCCCGCTGAGCGCACCCACCGTGACCTGCGGCGGAGCGTTCACCGTCACGGTCTGAGAAATAGGCGGCACGTTGCAGGTGTTCACTGCCCGGAGCTGAACGGTGTAAGTGCCCGGTTGATCGAACAGGAAGGCCGGCTGAAAGGCCGTGGAACTGCTGCTGCTGGCCGGCCCGGTGGCACAGGCCGCCGCCGAGCCGCCCATGGTCCATTGATAGGTCGTCAGGCAACTATTGGGACTGGTGGTCCCGTTGATGCTCGTGACATTGAGCGGAACACAACCCAGGGTGCTGGACAGGTTGAAGGCCGGTACCGGGGGCGCCTCGATGCACACGCTGCGCACCAGGGTGTCGCCACCGCAGGAGTTCCCGGTGATCAGTGTGATGTTATAGACCCCAGCGGTCGTGAAGTTCACTCCGAGGTTGGCGCTGCCGCTCGTCCACGAACTGGGATCGTAGTTTCCCACACCGAAACCGTTGTCGTTGCCCAGAGTTCCGCTGGCGATGGACCATCCCGTGGCCGGGGAAACGCTCCAGATCAGGGCCGGGGTCACGTCGCAGTTGTTGCCCAGCACTTCATTGCCGGTACTGGTGCTGCTGAAGGTGACGGTGGCGTTCACGCAGGCCGTGTCATTCGGACTGATGTTGAAGCCAGTCGCCCCGGCGAGGCTCACCACGATCGGCAGGATGGTGCTCCCGCTGGTCCCGCAGGGGTTCTCCACCAGCATATTGGCCGAGAAGCTGTTCTGGTAGGTGTTCACCCCATCGGTGCTCGTGGTGCCGCAGGATCCCACGGCAAAGACATGGGTGATGGATGCGGGTGGCGGATGGTTGTACACGACCGGCGGCGTGCCATCATTGAAGTTGATGGTGTAGATCGTACCCGGGGTATTGGTGTTCCACCCCACGATCGGGAAGGTCAGCGTGATGGGCCCACAACCCGTGGTACTACCCGGATTCACCAGCGCCCCTGCCGGGTTGGTGCCCAAGAAGACGCTGTACGTCTGCGTATCGTTGCAGCCGTTCGCTTGTGTGACGGTGTAGGTCAACGTATGGATGCCCTGTCCATAGGTGTGTGCCTGTTGCGGCCAGGTGGCACCGACAATGGTGAAGTTCGGACTGCCATCGCCCCAGTTGATGGTGTGGGTGCTGCCGGCAGCTGCGGTGCCATCGAAGTCGAACTGGAAGCTCGACGTGGCGTTCGGTGAGCATTTGTAGAAAGTGGGCTCACCATTGAAGACCGTGAACTGTGCATTGCCGCTGATCAGTGCCGCATCGGCCGTGGGCTGCACCGTCACCAGCACCTGGTCCGTGGCCGTGCAACCGTTGTCATCGGTGATGGTGAGCGTGTAGTTCGTGGTCGTCGTCGCCGTGCAGATGGGGTTCGCAATGTTCGGGTTGCTCAGACCCGCCATCGGCGCCCAACTGTAGCTGTATGGTGCCTGCCCCCCACCGGCCGTACCGGTGAAGGTCTGAGGCCCGCCGACACAGATAGTATAGCTGGCAGGGCCCGCATTGGCGGTGCATTGGGCCGCCAGGTCATGCCCGGTAAGCACGACCCACATCAACGCCAACGACCGGATGAACAGGGACAGGTTCTTCATGCACACACTACATCGGCTCGAAAGTATCCGGCCCGGCAACGCCACCCCACCGCGAACGCATTGGTTATCAACCGGGTGCGTGTTACTAGGACGTAGGTCAGGGACGGACCGTTGCCTGCACCCTCCGTTCGGGCAGTGATCTTCGTTCGGTGCAACAGCGCTATTCTTCCAAGGCCTTGGCGACGAGAGCGCTCACCTCGGCACCGTGGCTGAAGACCATGAAATGCCCGCCACCCTTGACGACCTGGGTGCCTTGGATGTTCGAGATCGGCATCAGGCGATCGCGGTCACCATGCAGGCGCAACAGCCCGGGAACGGGTTGCGCCGGACCTTCCCAATTGAGGCAGGCAGAGATCTGGATCCGCAGCTGCTCCAGGTTGGTCATCTGCAGGAAACTGTCGAGCAGTTGGACCTCATCCGGCTCCTCCACCCCCATCTGCCAGCGGATCACCGGCAGGGAACCCTGCATGAAGATCTTGGACAGCAGACGCTCGGGGTGTGTTCCGCGCAGCAGCTTGAGGTGTGCAGGCATCTCCTGCGGTCCCTTCCAGCTGCTGATGAGCACCACTTTTCTGGGGTGGGTCAGGGCCGCGAGCTCCTGGGCCTCCATGCCGCCCATGCTCACCCCCACCAAGGCGTGCGGTACCTGGGCGTTCACGCGGGATGCCAGCAGCCGGGCGATGTCGGCCATGGTACTGCCCACCGGCACTTCCGGCCTGTCCAGGTAGTGCAGTGTATGGCCGGGCAGCTCCAAGCGGCCGAACAAGCGGTGATCGGCACCCAGGCCGGGCAGCAGGTACACGTCCATGCTCAGAACATGGGGCAGCGGCGCAGGAGGTCCAGTGCGGCCTCCATGGGCTCGTGCATCACCACGTCCCGCTCAATGAAGGGCACCACCTCGCGCAGGGCCGCCACCAGCGACTCCAACTTGCCGGAGCTCTGCGCGGGGCGGCGGAACTCCAATGCCTGGGCGGCGGTGAAGAGCTCGATGGCGAGGATGCGCTCCACATCGTGCACCACGTGCCAGGTCTTGATGGCAGCGGCGGCGCCCATGCTCACATGGTCCTCCTGGCCGTTGCTGCTGTCGATGGTATCCACGCTGTTGGGCATGCAGCGCTGCTTGTTGGCGCTCACCAGTGATGCGGCGGTGTACTGGGAGATCATGAAACCGCTGTTGAGACCCGGTTCCTTCACCAGGAAGGCCGGCAACCCGCGCTGGCCACCGATGAGCTTGTAGGTGCGCCGTTCGCTGATGCTGCCCAGTTCGGCCACGGCAATGGCCAGGAAGTCCAGGGCGAGCGCCAGTGGTTGACCGTGGAAATTGCCGGCGCTGATGATCAGGTCCTCGTCATCGAACACCGTGGGATTGTCCGTCACCGATTCCAGTTCGCGCTCCACCACACGTTCCACATACGCGATGGCATCGCGCGATGCACCGTGCACCTGAGGGATGCAGCGGAAGGAGTAAGGGTCCTGCACATGCTCCTTCTTCCGCTTGACCAGCGCGCTGCCCTTGAGCAGTTCGCGGAAATGCCCGGCCACCACGGCCTGTCCGGGATGCGGGCGCACGGCGTGCACCGAGGGATGGAAGGGTTCGATGCGGCCGTCGTAGGCATCGAGCGAGATGGCACCGATGATGTCCGCGAGCTGTGCCAGGCGCGTCGACTTCAGCGTGAGCAGCGCGGCATAGGCGTTCATGAACTGGGTGCCGTTCAGCAGGGCCAGACCTTCCTTGGGGCCCAGTTCCAGCGGCTTCCATCCCAGCTTCTTCAAGGCTTGGGCGCTGGGCATGCGCTTGCCGTTCAGCAGCACTTCCCCCAGCCCGAGGAGGGGCAGGCTCAGGTGCGCCAGCGGGGCCAGATCGCCGGAGGCACCCAGCGAACCGCGCTCGTAGACCACGGGCAGCATGTCGACATTGTACATGTCCACCAGACGCTGCACAGTGCCCGGGGCCACGGCGCTGTGCCCGAAGGCCATGTTCTGCACCTTCAGCACCAGCATGGCGCGCACGATGTCCTCCGGCACCGGATCACCGCTGCCACAGGCATGGCTCATCACCAGGTTCTTCTGGAGCTGCGCGAGGTCCTTCTTCGCGATGGAGGTGTTGTGCAACGCACCGAAGCCGGTGTTCACGCCATAGATGGGCGCATCGCTCTTCTTCAGACGATCGCGGAGGTACTCATGGCTGCGCTTGACGGCGGCGACGGCCTCCTTGCTCAAAGCCAGGGGCGTGCGACTGTCCAGGATGTGGGCCAGTTCACTGAGCTCCAGGCCTACGGTTCCGATGGTGTGTGTGATAGTGGGGGCGGTCGGGGCGGGAAATTTCCCGCCCTTACGACCGTCCTTGCCATCACTGTTCTTCTTACTGGATGCCATGGATGAGTTCTTCTTGTTTGATCGCCTTCTGCTCTCCCGTCCTCATGTCCTTCACGGTCACGATGCCCTGCTTCAGCTCCGTCTCACCGATGATGGCCACGTAGGCGATGCCCTTGTCGTCGGCGTATTTGAACTGCTTCGCCATCTTCACCTGATCGGGATAGAGCTCGGCAGCAATGCCGGCCTCCCGCACGGTGCGGAGGAGCTTGAGGCAGTGCATGGCTTCCGCTTCACCGAAGTTGGCGAAGAGCAGCTTGGTGCTTCCACCGAGCTCGGCAGGGAACTTGCCGGTCTCCAGCAGCACGTCATAGATCCGGTCCGCACCGAAGCTGATGCCCACACCGCTCATGTTCTTCAATCCGAAGATGCCGGTGAGATCGTCGTAACGGCCGCCGCCGCAGATGCTGCCGGGCATGGTGCCTTCCTCAGCCTTCACTTCGAAGATGGCGCCGGTGTAATAGTCGAGGCCGCGGGCCAGGGTCGGGTCGAATTCCAATTTCGCCGTCTTCAATGTACCTACGGCATCGAAGGTGAAGGACAGGTCCTTGAGGCCTTGTTGCGCGGTTGAGGAGGATGCCAACCACTTCGCCAACACCGGGCGTTGTTCGCTCCAGGTGCCTTTCAACTCGAACAAGGGAGCGATGCCCTTGATCGCATCCTCCGAAACGCCCTTCGTCCGCATCTCCTCCTCCACCTTCTCGCGCCCGATCTTGTCCAACTTGTCGATCGCAGTGACGATGTCGACCACTTTGTCCGGCTGGCCGCACACTTCTGCAATGCCGCTCAGCACTTTACGGTCATTGATCTTCACCACCACCTGAAGCCCAAGCGCCGAGAACACATCATCAAAGAGCTGAACGAGTTCCACCTCACTGATCAAACTCGTACTTCCGATCACATCCGCGTCGCACTGGTAGAACTCGCGGTATCGACCTTTCTGCGGACGATCGGCACGCCAAACGGGTTGGATCTGATAGCGCTTGAAGGGAAAGGCGATCTCGTGCTGATGCTGAACGACATAGCGCGCGAAAGGAACGGTGAGGTCATAGCGCAGCGCCTTCTCCGCCAACTCGCTTGCCAGACGACCTGGATGTACGGGCTCACCGGCCTTCAACTTCTCCTTGACATTGTCACTTACACCATCCCACGCATCCCCGCTGTTCAAGACCTTGAAGATCAAACGATCACCCTCTTCGCCATACTTCCCGGTGAGCGTCTCCATGTTCTCCATGGCGGGCGTTTCCAGTGGCAGGAAACCATACTTCTGGAAGACCTGTTCGATCGTGCGGAAGATGTACTTGCGACGCAGCATCTCCACCGGGGAGAAATCACGGGTGCCTTTGGGGATGGAAGGCTTTTGTGCCATGGATGGTCTCACGTTTCAAGACCCAGATCACCTTGGACGGGGTCTTGCCCGGTTTGTAAGGACGGGCCGCGAAGGTAGGGTGGGACAAAAGTGGAAGGGCGCCGAAGGGCCCAAAAACAGCGGAACCGCCCAGGCTGTGCCTCGGGCGGTCTGCCGACCAGAACGTATCCGCCGTGTGGCGGACCTTCGCTCGACACAAGGGTACGATGATCCGGAGGCACAAGGCAGCGCAGGACATACCGAGATCCGTCAGGGATATACAGGTCCGATGAGCGTGACCGACCTACTTTCGGTACACGATTCGCTAAGTCGGAGAACCGATCGTGACCTCCGCCCTTCCACCGTGTTATTGATCCCCGTGAAACACATCGTCCAGTTGCGCCTCCTGCTTGTCCTTTCCCTGATGCTGCCCCTGGCCGTAAGCGCCCAGCATCTCACCTATCCGGAGTGGCAGGCCCGTTCGCAGATCGATGCCCGACTGAAACCGCACTTCCAAGGTCATGTCTTCACGCCGGAACAGCGCATCTCGAACGATGTGCTCGTGACACGCATCCTCGAGTCTGAACCGGACCGTCGGGTCGCCTCCGAACGCTTGGTCCAACTGGGCCTGCAGCACTTGCAGGAGGGTGATCTGGTCAGCGCCATGTACCGCTTCAACCATGCCTGGCTGGTGGACAGCAGCAACGCCGCATCCTTCCATGGCTACGGGCTGTTCTTCCTGGCCCTGGACCGCAACACCGAGGCGGGCCAGCAATTCGCGGACGGATTGGCCATGGACAGCACGCATGTGCCCCTGCTGCGGGAAATGGCCAGCACACTGATCGCCGGTCAATATGTGGAGCGCGAAAAACACCCCGAACGGGCCGACACCATGGTGCGCACGGCGCGTGCGCTGCTCGACCGGGCCCACCGACACGCACCCGAGGATGCGGCCGTGGTCATGAAGCGCACGGTGTGCGGCCTCCTGCTGAAGGATTGTGAGGACGCCCGGAACTGGTATGCCCGCTACCTGGCCACCGAAGACGACACGGATGCAAGGCCGCTCCAGGCCGCGCTGGACCGCGAATGTCCACTGGCGTCCACGACCGGGAAAGGGAACAAACGGTAGGGCGTGATCGCCATCCCGACAGGAAACGCGACCTTCGCGATCCGTAACGAAGGCCATGAAGAAGATCATCGATAGTCGCAGGCTCCTGGGCGCCACCGCCAAGAGCGACCTCGCGGAGCTGTCCAAGCTGTACAAGACGCTCATGAAGGTGCACCATCCCGACCGTTTTACGGACGAAAAGGAACGGAACGAGGCGGAGGCGACCAGCAAGCACCTGATCGAGGCCTACCACTTCCTGGTGAGCATCTCGCCCGAGACGCACGCCAAGAACACCGAGGAATACGAGAAGACCATCACCACCTCGCCCATCAAGGATTGGCACTACAAGGCCCAGACGCTGCACGTCACCTTCAACGACGGCAGCATCTATGAGTACTTCAGCGTGCCCTCCAACGTGTACAACAAGTTCATCAAGGCTGATGGCAATGCCCGCTTCGCCCGCCGGCACATCTTCAGCGTGTTCACCTACCGCCGCATTGGTGGCCCGGTGGAGGCCTGAGCGCTGAGCAGTCCGTTCATCCCGGACGATTGAGCTCGGAAAAACCCTGTCGGGGGTGCCTGAACAGCGGGGCCTGGCAGGTGCTCCCCTAGTGTCGCAACCACCTGGGGATCATGAGCGCCGGTCCGCTGCGGGTGAGCGTGGCACCGCGGAACTACGACCTGAGCAACGGCAGCACCGCCCTATTCGGCACCGATGCCACCAAGCCCTTGAACGGTCGCGCCCTGCTGTGGGCAGGCAATGCTCTGGGCGATGAGAACCTGCGCTACGCGGGGAGCGAGAACGACCGCGATCCGATCCTGGTCGCTTTGGAAGGCAGCCTACCCACTGCTGTGGCTATCGGCTATGTGAAGGAGGATGTGAACATGGACGGCCGGGTGCGTTATGTGGGCTCCAAGAACGACCGCGACCCGGTACTGGTGAACGCCGGCGGCACGCTTCCCACCGCCACCCGGGCTGAGCAGCTTCCCTGACGGCCGATCGGGGCCCAAGCAAAAGCCCGGCCATCAGCCGGGCTTTGGTGCGGAATACAGACCCGTTCAGGCCGTCTTCTCGCTCTTGGGCGCTTCCTGTTTGGCAGCTGCGGCAGCGGCCTTGAGGCGGGCGATCTTGCGGGTTGCTTTGCGCTTGCGGATGGCTTGCGCCTGTGGGTCCTGTGCCATGGTTTCTCGTGTTGGACGGCAAAGGTAGGCTTAATGGGGAAAACGGAGCATTCAGCAAGCCCCCCTGTCCAGAACGCATCCCTCCGCTCGCCTGACCGCTTTGCTGGTTTCTTCGCTGGATGCCTGTTCAGCTTTCATCGCGCAGCTGCCGTACCTCATCGCCCCCTGGCAGAACCTGGAGAACGGCGGCTTGCATATCCTTTCACGCACCAGTACATCCCCAAGCAGACCGACTTCGACACCCTCACCGATGAGTACATCCAGCACGTCCCGGACCAGATCGACAGCAGACCCGGAAAACGCTTCAACTTGGATACTCCCATCAACGCGTTCAATCGACCAACCCGATGACCCAGCGATTGCGTTTATGGGTTGAAGGCAGCCTTGCAATAGGACCCTACCTTATCAAGAATGGCCGAAACAAGGTCATGAAACCCTCAGCCGAGGGCCGACGTTTCAACCTCTTAAACCACTATCTTCACCTGAGCCTGAGCTCCTCAAGCCCCCCTTCAAGTTCGCTACTGCATCATTCGGGGTAATAACACAAGCGAACAAGGCAATACGGATGGTGGATCCCGAAATGGACAAGGACTTCCTGATCAACAGCAGCCCAGCTTGCACGTTCCAAGCTGTGCTGTCCTCTCCCACTTACGGGGCAGGCATGCTGTTCGCACCCTCTGACAGTCCTGAGTGCATCCATGTGTTCATCAGTCCTCAAGGCGAGGAGATAACCGGATACACCATCTCGGCACTTAGCCAGTTACCCGCCCCTGCATTCCACGCGCTGTGTATCGAGGATGATCACCCCATGCTGCGGGCCAGGTTCCAAGCAGCCCTGAGTGCCAGTGCTGCATACCAGATCAAGTATCGTATCCGCCGCGCAGATGGTAAGATCCGCTGGGTGCAGGAGTACGGCAATTTCGAGACTATAGCACCGAACCTGCACCTGGTGGCAACGGTATACGACTGCAGCAACGAGGATGTGTTGAAGGAAGAACTCCTGCGCCAACAGGAGCTGCTTTCGGCCATTGCCGATTCTAATTCGCTCCTGATCGGGGGGCCAGACCTGTTCACCGCGCTGGCCCAAGCAGCGGAACGTATCGGAAGAAGCACCGACGTGGACCGGGTCTACTTGTTCACGAACGTGATGGATGCTCAGGGAAACGCAGTGACCACCAGCCAGCGCATGGAGTGGAACTCGGGACAAGCAGCTGCGCAGTTGGACAATCCTGAGCTTCAAGGGATGCCCATTGAAGCATTTGGAAAGTTCATGGACCCCCTGAAGAACGGCAAGTCCTTCTGCGCCGTGGTGGCCGAGATCGAGGACGACGATCTGCGTGGTGTCCTGGAATCACAGGATATCCGCTCGATCCTGGTACTTCCGATAATCGTGGAAGGGCGCTTCTGGGGGTTCCTCGGATTCGACCAGTGCACCCATGTAAGACTTTGGAGACCGGAGGAGGAACACATCCTGCGCACCTTGTGTTCTGCCATGGCAAGCGCGGTGGTTCGCGATAACATGGCCCGCGAGCGCGAATTGGAACTCGCCAGTGAGCAAGCCATCAACCACACCACAGCGGCCATCCTGGCCATGACCGACCCGCTCGATGTGTTCTGGACAGCCATCGAACATATTCCCGGCCAACTTGGTCTAAGTGATTGCGTCATCTATCTGTTCGACCCTGCACAGGAGAGGCTCGTGCAAGTGGCCGCAATGATCGACTCCAAGGTGGATAGGAGAATATTGTCAAATGCCCTCACCCTGGACCTGAGCCAAGGGGTGGTGGGTCGCGCTGCACGGACCAAGGAATTCCAACTGGTGGCCGACACGCGCACCAGGCCCGAGTACATCTCGGATGGTATGGCAGGTCTTTCCGAGCTGGCGGTTCCGATCCTGGCGGATGGCCGCATCCTTGGCGTCATCGACTCGGAACATCCGCTCGAGGACTTCTATCGCACAGGGCACCTGCGCTACTTCCGGATGTTGTCGAACATCATCGCCATGAAATTGGTGCAATTGGAACATTTCGCCGCAGCCTTGGACCACGAACGCAAAGCGAACAAGCTTCAGGTGGCCCTCAATGAGCAACTTGAATCATCCCTGCATGAACGCGAAGAGCAATTGAAGAAGATCACGGCCATCAGCCGATTTGCGGAGGTCAATCCCCTGCCCGTCATGCGTGTCGATGCTTCTGGCTATCTGACCTACGCGAACCCCGCAAGTTGGCCACTGCTCAAAGCGTGGAATTGCACGATGGGCGACAAGTTGGATAACAACGTATTGGTCCAACTGCGTTGGGCTGCTACGCGCAAAGCATCGATCGATCAGACACACGACGGGAGGATCTGGAAGTTGGTGGCCAGCAACGTTAAGGACTTCGACTTCATGAACGTGTACGCCACGGAAGAAACGACCTTATACAAGCTGAAGGACCTGCAGGAAGAACTCATCCGACAGGAGCGCATGTCCGTGCTCGGACAATTATTCGCAGGCATCGCGCACGAAATGAACACCCCCCTGGGTGCGATATCCGGATCGATCAGTAACCTGGTCCGTTCGGCCAATGAATGGTTCAACAACCAACTGCCCGAGCTGGACAAGGAGGACCTGCGCATCATCCGGCCACATATCGCCGCAGCGAATTCCGAAGCACCCAACCACTACCAACGTCAGAAAGCACTCTCTGCCCTGTTGGACCAGCAGTATGCCGATCTAAGGCCGACGGTCGAATGGTCAATAAAGTTGGCCGATATGGGATGGAGCGCGGACTTGGATGCCGACCGGCAGGCCCTGCTGCACCACCCTCGTTGCAAGGAACTGATCAGGTCGATCCACGCCATTTGCCAGGTTCGGCATTCCGCCAATATCATCCGATATGCCTCCGACCGGTCGGGAAAGATGGTGAAAGCCCTTCGCAATTACAGCCACAAGGACCCGACAGAAGTTCCTGTGGAGGTAGACATCCAGCGGCAGATACAGGACATCCAACAACTCTTCGTATTCGGCTCCCCAAAGAGCATCCAATTCTTGGTAAAGTCCGATGGTCCCCTTGTCGTTCAGGGTGTAGCAGACCGCTTATCCCACGTTTGGACCCACCTCTACACCAACGCGATCCAGGCCATGGGGAACAATGGTGATGTTATCGTGAGCATGGCGCACGAAGACGACCATGCATTGGTTCATTTTACGAACAATGGCCCCATGATCCCAGAGCATATCATGAAGAAGATCTTCGAGCCGATGTTCACCACCAAAGGCAAAGGAGAGGGCACAGGAATGGGGCTGAGCATTGCCAGATCGATCGTGGAGGAGCACCGGGGCACCCTCACCTGCACATCAACCCCGGAGGCGACCTCATTCCTGATTAAGTTGCCACTGCCCAGGATTAAGCAGGGCTATAAAAGTGAGCGTTCGAACGCCACACGTGAGAAGGAATATCAGGTAGAACGAAAAGGCTGATGATGCAGGAGAGCTACATACTTGTCGTGGACGACGAATCCATGATCACGGACACCCTTCGTATCGAACTCAATAGCTTCCTGCCAGCTGGACTGCAGGTCCGCACCGCGAGCAGCGGTCCGGAAGCGCTCGCCCTGATCCGGGAGGAGATGAGCACGGGATCGGTCCCGGCCGTTGCGATCGTCGATTACCTGATGCGGCCCATGAAGGGCAGCGAGTTGCTGCAGGAGATCGAAGCCTTGAGCCCGACCACCAAGAAGATCATGCTCACCGGGCAGGCCGATCTTGCCGCCGTTGAACAGGTAATGTCCACCGTGAGGCTTTATCGCTACATGGAAAAACCATGGCGGCCCATGGATATGGAACTATCGGTGAACGAGGCCTTGCGTCTGTTCAGTGATGATCAACGGATGAGGGCTGAGTTGGGGCTTGCCCGCAGCGATACCAGAGCAATGGGCCTGGCGATGGCAGATCAAGTGCTGGCGACCAAACATAAAGACTTGAACCGCAGCCTATCCTATGCGCGTACGATACAAGAATGCTTCATACCCGACCTGAATCCGGAGATCAGCGATCGTATCGGGTTGCATGTCATGGACCGCCCACTGGCCGAGGTCTCAGGTGATTTCCGCTGGTACCGCCAGACCGAGGACCACCTCTACCTGGCCTTGGGCGACTGCACAGGCCACGGCTTGGCCGGTGCGCTGATCGCGGTTCTTGCGACCGACATCCTGAGCCACACGCTAGGCAACACGTATTCGACCAATCCTGAACCCTATGACGCGATAAGGGCGGTAGTTCAGGGGTTGAAGTCAAGGATGGTGCGGGATTCCGGGTCTTCCGAGCATGTGGGGCTGGATTTGACCCTTGTCCGGATCGATCTGGAACAAAAACGAATGGATTGGAGCAGCCTGCACGGGCATATGCTGGCGATCGATCAACACGGGAACAGCGAGGTCCTTTCCAAAAGCAGGAGTATCAGCTCCATGGTCTCCAATGGCCGCGACGGATACCGCTCGGGGTCAATGGCGCTATCCGGACAGCGGATCATCATCCTCACCGATGGCATCATCGACCAGTTCGGAGGCCCGCACGGTAAACGACTGCGCATCGACGGCCTGCTGCGTATGGTGGAGCGGGGCGAGGTGTTCGATGCAGATGGTGCATGCCACATCGAAAACGCATTCGATGCATGGAAAGGCGTTAACGAGCAGGTGGACGATTGCCTTTGGATGAGCTTCGGCATGCCGTGACCGATCACCCGTGCAAGGGCATGGCCAGCATACCCTCTGGATATGAGCCCCATCAAGAAGGTCAACAACGGCTTTCTCGCCGGCGAACAACCGGATCTAGGCATTCGTGTCCGCAAGAATGCGTTCACCGCACATCGCGCATCTCCCTTACCTCTTGGGTCGCCCATTCGGCCATTGCCGGCACCAAGCCCGCACATTTCCGCACCTCAGGGAAGTTTGCGCTTCCGGACCTTAGGAACGGACCGCTTGACCTTCGCTCGTGTATTCGACCGCTTGTCCATCAGCTTACCAATGGCTCCGTGGTCGTGAGGTGAAGGTAGAACTCACACGACCACCCGCGCACCAACTTCTTGCACTTCAGGCGCTTGGGCACGATATCCCCCACCTGCCTCCGGCAGGCAGGCACGCATTATCCCCGCACAAGTTTCTTGTACTTGAGGCGCTTGGGTACGATGTCGCCGACCCTTTTCTTGTAGTTCTCCTCATAGTCACTGAAGCCGCCCTCGAACCAATACACCTTGCTGTCGCCCTCGAAGGCGAGGATGTGGGTGCACACGCGGTCCATGAACCAGCGGTCGTGGCTGATGATGACGGCGCAGCCGCTGTAGTCCTGGATGGCTTCCTCCAAGGCCCGGAGGGTGTTCACGTCCAGGTCGTTGGTGGGTTCGTCAAGGAGGAGCACGTTGCTGCCCTGTTTCAGGGTCATGGCCAGGTGCAGTCGGTTGCGCTCGCCACCGGAGAGGATGCCCACCTTCTTGTTCTGGTCCGGACCGCTGAAATTGAAGCGGCTGAGGTAGGCGCGGCTGTTCACCAGGGTGCCGCCGATGGCCATGTTCTCCAGGCCACCGCTCACCACCTCGTACACGGTCTTCTCGGCCAGCAGTTCCTTGTGGCTCTGGTCCACGTAGGCCAGTTGGACGGTCTCACCCAGCGTGATGGTGCCTGAATCGGGCTTCTCCTCGCCCATCACCATGCGGAACAGGGTGGTCTTACCAGCACCGTTGGGGCCGATGATACCCACGATGCCGGCCGGTGGCAGTGCGAATGTTAGGTCCTCGAAGAGCACACGATCGCCGAAGCCCTTGGACACCTTGTTGAACTCGATGACCTTGTCGCCCAGTCGCTGTCCGTTGGGGATGAAGATCTCCAGCTTGGCCTCCTTCTCCTTCACGCTCTCGCCCTGCATCTTGTCGTAGTTCTGCAGACGGGCCTTGCTCTTGGTGCGGCGGGCGCTGGCATTGCTGCGCACCCACTCCAGTTCCTGCTTCAACACACGCTGGCGCTTGCTCTCGGTCTTCTCCTCCTGGGCCATGCGTGCGGTCTTCTGCTCCAGCCAGTTGGTGTAGTTGCCCTTGTAGGGGATGCCTTCGCCGCGGTCCAGTTCCAGGATCCAGCCGGCCACGTTGTCCAGGAAGTAACGGTCGTGGGTCACGGCGATGACGGTGCCTTTGTATTGGGCCAGGTGCTGCTCCAACCAGGCCACGCTCTCGGCGTCCAGGTGGTTGGTGGGTTCGTCCAACAGCAGGATGTCCGGGCTTTGCAGCAGCAGGCGGCACAGGGCCACCCGACGGCGCTCACCACCGGAGAGCACGCTGATCTTCTGGTCGGGCTCGGGGCAGCGCAGGGCATCCATGGCGATATCCAGCTTCTGGTCGATCTCCCATGCGCCGGTGGCCTCGATCTTGTCCTGCAGCACTCCTTGACGGGCAATGAGCTTGTCCATCTTGTCGGGGTCGTTCAGGATGTCCTCGTCTGCGAACTTGTTGTTCACGTCCTCGTACTCCTTCAGCAGGTCCATGATGGGCTGCACACCTTCGCGCACGATCTCGATCACGGTCTTGCTCTCGTCCAGGTCGGGCTCCTGCTCCAGGTGGCCGATGGTGTATCCGGGGCTGAGGTGCACCTCGCCATCGAAGTTCTTGTCCTTGCCAGCGATGATGCGCATCAGCGTGGACTTACCCGATCCGTTGAGACCGAGGATACCGATCTTGGCCCCGTAGTAGAAGCCGAGGTAGATATCGTTGAGGATCTTCTTTCCGGAAGGCAGGGTCTTGCCCACCTTCACCATATTGAAGATTATCTGACGTCCTTCTTCTGCCATGGTCTGCGCGTTGGGCCTCCGGGACCGGGTTCCGGAGGCAGGTTGTTGGTCTATGGGGTGGTGGCACCGGCGATCGGTCCACCATAACGGGCCGCAAAGATCGCTGTTGCGGGGCGATCCTCCACCATGCGAACATCACGGAGCATCGCCGGGTCGATCCCTTGGTGCAGGGCCACCGCCTCCCAGCTCTGTTCCTCCTTCCTGCCCACCACGATGTAGACCATCGAACCGATGGCGGGTGGCTGATAGATCAGCGCCCGATCCACGCCGGCAGCGGTGAGCTCGAACTCCACAGGAGCTTCCCAAGGGAACTGGAGCAGGACCCTGTCGTTGGGACCGAGCTTGGCAGGCAGCGACAGGGCCATGGCCTCCGCATCGGGGTAGCGTGGCATACGCTCGGGAAGGATGACGACGGAAGCGGCCCCGAACGTGATGAACAGCAGCAGGGAGGCCCAGGCGGTGTGGTCACGCTTGGAAAGGGACGGAGCGATGCGCTCCCCCACCAATTTGAGCAGGTAGAACAGTGCGATGGCACTGCCCAGGTGGAAAACGAACAGGGTGTATAGCCAGACCCGTGGTGGCGCGACCATCGACTGGAGCATCACCAGCGGTACGGCGCCCAACACCATGGCGGCCAGCAGTGAGCGGTACCGAACGGAGATGGACCCGGCGAACACCACGCCGGCAAGGCCGAGCAGGCCCACCCAGGAGGCGGTGGTGGAACTGAGGTCGACCCACACCATGAAGGTATTGTCGATGACCTTGAGCCGGAAATCAAGCCAGGAATTGCTGAGCATGGTCTCGTGGTAGACCAACTGCCCCGGGCCATGGACAATGAACACCGGCAGGTAGAGCACCAAGCTGAGCACCGCCCCGGCGCCCATGGAGAACAGCATCAGACGGAACAGCCTGGGCCGATCGCGGTCCTCGTCGAACAGG
>CAMCAZ010000066.1 GCA_945872795.1 Chryseobacterium gleum | reverse complement strand
TTCTCACCTTCGCCTGCGGCACCGCCACCATGGAATCCCGCGCCCAAGGCACGGTGAAGAGCTACGGCCAGGCCATCACCGCCGACGGCGCCATCAGCACCGCCGACCTGCTGAAGGCCATGAGCACGAACGATTCACTGGCCACCAAGGTGGAATGTGAGATCATCACCAGCTGCATCAAGAAGGGTTGCTGGATGACCGTGAAGATGCCCGACGGCGGCAATATGATGGTGCGCTTCCTGGACTACGGCTTCTTCGTCCCCACCGAGGGCCTGGAGGGTAAGAAGGCCGTGATGAAGGGCATGGCCTCCAAGGAGACCGTGGACGTGGCCACCCTGCGCCACTACGCCGAGGACGCCGGCAAGAGCAAGGAGGAGATCGCCAAGATCACCGAACCTGAGACCAACCTGATGTTCCTCGCCGACGGCGTGCTCATCACCTACTGATCAGGTCCATAGACCGGCTTGCAAGGCCCGGGCCCATGTCCCGGGCCTTGTGCGTTCCGGCTGTGCGCAGTGGATCGTGGACAGCTTGTGCTCCGCTTCGGAACGGCGCCCCTGGCACAGGCCTACCTTCACCGGCGAAGAGCAACAGCATGAGCACGATCGCATTGGCCGTTCACGGTGGAGCCGGCACCATCTCACCAGACCTGATGACCCCGGCCCGTGAAAAGGCTTACCGCGATGCCTTGGAGCATGCCCTGCGCATGGGCCACAACATCCTGCTGGATGGCGGTGCCGCCCTCGATGCCGTGGAGGCCGCCGTGCGCGTGCTGGAGGATTCGCCGCTCTTCAACGCCGGCAAGGGCGCCGTGTTCAATGCCGATGGGCAGCATGAGATGGACGCCAGCCTGATGAACGGCTCCGACCTGCGCGCAGGGGCAGTGGCCGGTGTGCAGAACGTCAAGAACCCCATCCGCCTGGCCCGTCGCGTGATGGACCACAGTGACCACGTGTTCCTCAGTGGCAACGGTGCCTTCGAGTTCGCGCACAAGCAAAAAGTGGAACTGGAGGACGACGCCTACTTCTTCGACGAGTTCCGCTACCAGCAGTGGAAGGAGACCGTGGGCACCGACGTCTTCCAGCTGGACCATTCGGACAAGGAGAAGAAGTTCGGCACGGTGGGCGCCGTGGCCCGCGATGCCCAAGGGCACCTCGCGGCCGCCACCAGCACCGGCGGCATGACCAACAAGAAGTGGCAGCGCATCGGCGATAGTCCCATCATCGGGGCCGGCACCTATGCCAACGACGCCTCCTGCGCCGTGAGCTGCACCGGTCACGGTGAAAGCTTCATCCGCGCCGTCGCCGCCCACGATGTGCACGCCCTCATGCTCTACAAGGGCCTATCGCTCGCCGAGGCTGTGCGTGTGGTGGTGCACGAGAAACTCCCCCCCCTGGACGGTGATGGCGGCCTCATCGCCGTGGACCACGAGGGCAACCTCGTGCTCGACTTCAACTGCAGCGGCATGTACCGCGGGCAGGTGGGCGGTGACGGGGTGTTCCATACCGCGATCTTTCGGTAGGGAGCGGAGCGGACGGTCCCTCAGAGGCCACCGTCGTTTCCCTTGCTACGCTCCGCCCTTCGTTCCTCGAACCGTTCCTTGATGCGTTCCCAGGAGCGGCCCAGTTCGGAGAGGATGCGTCCGCCTTTACCTTCGCCCAGGAGCCGTTCGGTGACCATGGGCATGGCGGCGCCGAGGCCGGCGAAGACCAGTTTGGCCATGGGGCTCTTGCCGAACAGGCCGAGGCCCAGACCGAGGGCGGTGCCCACGGCGCCGGGGCCGGGCCGCAGCACGGCACCCAAGTGTTCCATGGGACGCACGGAGCGCAGGATGTCGGTGAGCGTGTTGCCGATCACCCGGTGACGGAAGTCAGGCGTACTGATCATGCGCCAATGAGCGCCCAGGGCAGAGGCGCGCCGGTCGCTCTCCAGCAGCAGCCGTCCGCGTTCGCGTCGCACGGACTCGAGGTCACGGAAGGTGTTCGGTCTTGGCATGTGCAGCGTTGATGATGGACAATGTGATCCGGTCGCGGAGCACCCAGCGCCAGAGGGCGCAGAACAACAGGGTCAGCACAAGGAAGATGCCGGCGGCGGCCACGAAGCCCAGCACGGTGTCATGCAGCACGCGCCCCAAGTAGAGCCCGAGGGCCAGTGCCAGCATGCCGATGACCATGGAGGCCAACAGCGTGGCCACCACCCACAGGACGATCTTGCCCACGGCGATGCCGGCCTTCTCGCTGATGTCCAGGGTCAGGAGCGCCTTGCGGGCCTCGAAGTAACCCTTAGCATCCGCCGTCAGGTCCTCCAACACATCGCCCAGGTCCGGCTCCTCGCCGGTTCCATGCTTCGTGTGTTCGCTCATGCCTTGCTCAGTTCGCGCCGTGGCGCACGTGGTCGGCGGCCTTGCGGGCGCGGTCGGCCACTTCGTCCGCACTGTTGGCGACGTCCCTGCCCAGGCGTTCCTTCAGGTCCTCGGCCTCATCGACCAGGAAGCGCACGAAGTCGCTCACTTCCTCCTTGGTCATGGTGGCGGCATCGCCTGCCTTGCCTTTGGCCTTGGACCATTCGCCTCGTGCCTTTTCGATCAGCTCGTCCAGGTCGTCCTTCACTGCGCCGGCCTTACCGGCCATGCGTTCCCGCGTCTCCTTGCCGGAGCGTGGGGCGAAAAGCACGCCGATGGCGGCACCGATGGCCGCTCCGGCCAAGAATCCGAGGACACCGTAGTTGCGTTCGTTGCTCATCTCACTTCAATTTTCAGAAAGCTACGACGCGGCCCGGCGCGTCGGCATGATATCGATCATTCCGCGACGCTCAGGCCCGCAACCACCTGCGCTCCATCACGAAGGTGCCGAATGGAAGCACCGATGCGGCGCCCAGCCCGATGATCCGTTCAACGTCCCACTTCAATTTGGTGAAGAGGGGCACTGCGGCCACCCAGTACCACACGAAGAGCACGCCATGCGCCCAACCCACCACCTTCACGGCCCAAGGCCAATCCGCGAGGTATTTCAACGGCATGGCGATGAAGAGCAGGATGAGGAAGCTCCAACCCTCGGCGATGGCCACGCGGCGGAAGCGGGTGATGATGGGGGAGTCGTTCATGTCGGTGCAAAGGTCGCAAGCAGCGCGCATCACAGATCAGCGCTTGTTCGCAGCCCGTGGCGAGCGGATGAGGGTGAGCGCTTTCGCGGGTTCCTGACCGCGATGGATCAGCCCCGCTGCGGCACGCGCACTGCCGAGAAGGCCCGTTGCTGCACGCTGTAGCTGTGGCCCTTGCTGATGATGTGCACCTTCATGCCCTCGATGCTGAAGGGCTCGCCCTCCTCCACGTCGGCATAGTCGCTGTAGGTGATGTCGTGACCGTCGAAGATCATCACCTGTCCGCTGCCGATGGTCTCCAGCATGTCCGAATTGGTGATCACCACGGCGGTGTCCTCGCCCAGTCCGATACCGATCGCGTCCGGGTTGCCGGCCACGGCCTGCGTCAGTCGGCTGAAACGCCCGCGTTCCACGAAGTGGCTGTCGATGATCACATCGTGGATCAGGGCGGCACCGGTGGTCATCTTCACACCACCCTTGATCAGGCCCGAGGCGCTGTGGCCCTGGTAGATCATGGTGCTGCTCATGCACATCGCACCGGCGCTGGTGCCGGCGATCACGAAGCCTGCCTCCTCCTGGTAACGGCGTTTCATCAGTTGTAGGAAGGCCGTTCCCCCGAAGATGGTGGTGAGGCGCAGCTGGTTGCCGCCGCTCATCATCACCCCGTCCGCCTTGGACAGCCGTTTGATCATGTCCGGCTTCACATCGCCGCGGTCACGGATGTCGAGGATATCGATGTTGGTGGCTCCGAGCCTTCCGAAGGCCTCGATGTAGTTGCGGCCCACCTCCTCGGGGATGCTGCTGGCGCTGGTGATCACGGCGATCCGTTTCTCCGGCCCGCCGATCTCGTTCACCACCCGTCGCAGGATGCCTTCCTCGATGAAGGCGTGCTGGAACACCTTGGTGTGGTGGCCAGCCTCGGGGATGTTCCCCTTGTCCTCGTTACCGCCGATGGCGATGAGCTTTCCTTTCGGTGTCATGTAGCGTGTTTACCCCCCCCGCCCCGGAAGCTGTTCACCACGGCCATGTCCTCCTGTTCAGGTACCGCACGGCTCCGGAGAGGCTGCGGCGGGAGGCTGGTCAACGGTGTCCAGTCGACTGCGAAAGTAGCCGGTCTGGAAAATCAAGTAAACGCAGGGTGAAGTTTTGATGAACATCGGAGGTCCGCTATCTTACCGCACGGCTTACCCTACCGATCCATGCGCATCCTCGAACTCAAGGCCATGCGTGGCCCCAACTACTGGTCCGTGAAACGGCACCACCTCATCGTCATGCGCCTCGACATCGAGGACCTGGAGGAAAGGCCCACGGACAAGATCCCCGGTTTCTACGAGCGCATCCAGGCCCTGCTCCCCAGCATGGTCAGCCACCGCTGCAGCGAGGACCACGAGGGTGGCTTCTGGGAACGGGTGAAGCGCGGCACGTGGATGGGTCATGTGATCGAGCACATCGCGCTGGAGATCCAGACGCTGGCCGGCATGGAGACGGGCTTCGGCCGCACGCGCAGCACGCGCGATCATGGCATCTACAACGTGGTCTTCAGCTACATCGAGGAACCGGTCGGCATGTACGCCGCCAAGGCGGCCGTGCGCATCGCGGAGGCCCTCATCAGCGGGGAGAAGTATGACCTGACCGAGGACCTGCAGAACATGCGGGAACTGCGCGAGGAGAGCCGTCTCGGGCCCAGCACCGGAAGCATCGTCCAGGAGGCCGTGGCCCGTGGGATCCCCTACCTGCGGCTCAACGGGCAGAGCCTGGTGCAGCTCGGGCACGGCATCCACCAGAAGCGTATCCGCGCGACCATCACCAGTCGCACGAGCAACATCGGTGTGGAGATCGCCTGCGACAAGGAGGAGACCAAGCAGCTGCTGGAGAGCTACGAGATCCCCGTTCCCAAGGGGCGGGTGGTGCGCACCGAGGAAGGATTGGAGGCGGCCATCGATTCGGTGGGCTACCCCTGTGTGATCAAGCCCATCGGCGGCAACCACGGTCGTGGCGCCACCATCGGCATCAAGACCCTGGAGGAGGCGAAGGTGGCCCTGGTGAAGGCCAAGGAGATCAGCCGCAGCGTGATCGTGGAGCGCTACATCACCGGCCTCGATCACCGTCTGCTGGTGATCAACAACCGCTTCGTGGCGGCCGCCAAACGCACCCCGGCCTGTGTGGTCGGCAACGGGAGCAGCACCATTGCGCAGCTGGTGGAGGAGGTCAACAAGGACCCGCGTCGGGGCTACGGACACGAGAAGGTCCTCACCCGCATCGACATTGACGATCACACCTTGAAGCTACTGGCACTGAAGGACCTCACTCCGGAAAGCGTCCCTACCAAGGACGAGGTGGTCTACCTGAAGGCCACGGCCAACCTCAGCACCGGCGGCACCGCCGATGACGTGACGGAGGTCGTGCACCCCTTCAACGTCTTCCTCGCCGAGCGCATCAGCCGCATCATCGACCTGGATATCTGCGGCATCGACATCATGACCGATGACATCAGCGTGCCGCTGAACGAAAGCGGTGGAGCGGTGCTCGAGGTGAACGCCGCGCCCGGTTTCCGCATGCACCTGGACCCCACCGGTGGTCTGGGCCGCAACGTGGCGGAACCTGTGGTGGATATGCTCTTCCCGTTGGGCACGCCCAGCCGCATCCCCATCATTGCGATCACCGGAACGAACGGAAAGACCACCACCACCCGCCTCACCGCGCACCTCATGCGCAGCGTGGGCTACAAGGTGGGCATGACCTGCAGCGACGGCGTCTACATCCAGAACCGCCTGCTGATGAAAGGCGATTGCACCGGTCCGGCCAGCGCGCAGTTCGTGCTGAAAGAGCCTGTGGTGGACATGGCCGTGCTGGAAACGGCACGAGGCGGCCTGGTGCGCAGTGGTCTCGGCTTCGAGCATTGCGATGTGGCCATCGTCACCAACGTGGCCGCCGATCACCTGGGCTTGAAGGACATCCACACCCTGGAGGACCTGGCCCATGTGAAGAGCACCGTGCCCCGCAGCGTGCGCCAGGACGGTTACGCCATCCTGAACGCCGACGATGAACTGGTGATGGCCATGCGCAAGCAGACCAATTGCAAGATCGCGCTCTTCAGCCTGGACGAGAACAACCGCCTGATCCGCCAGCACTGCAAGCTCGGTGGGCTTGCCGCCATCTACGAGAACGGCTTCATCACCATCAGCAAGGGTGAATGGAAGCTGCGCATCGAGAAGGCCGTGAACGTGCCCATCACCTACGGCGGCAAGGCGGTCTTCAACATCCAGAACGTGCTGCCCGCCGTCCTCGCCGCCTTCGTGCAAGGCGTGAAGGTGGAGGACCTTCGTCAGGCGCTGTTGACCTTCGTGCCCGGGGCCGCCCAAACGCCCGGTCGCCTCAATCTCTTCCAGTTCAAGAATTTCCAGGTGGTGGTGGACTACGCCCACAACCCGCACGGCTTCGAGGCCCTCGGCAAATTCCTCAGCAAGATCCCGGACAGTCCGAAAGTGGGCGTCATCGCCGGCGTCGGCGACCGTCGCGACGAGGACACCGTGAACCTCGGCCGCCTGAGCGCACAGATGTTCGACGAGATCATCATCCGTCAGGACCGCAACCTGCGCGGCAAGAGCGATGACGAGATCATCGCCCTCATGGTGAAAGGCATCAAGGAGGTGGATCCCAACAAGAAGTTCACCATCATCAAGAAGGAGGATGAGGCCATCCGCCATGCCATCAGCACGGCCAAGCCCGGCAGTTTCCTGACCCTTTGCAGCGATGTGGTTCCCGATGCCCTCGCCCTGGTGCTGAAACTGAAGGAGGAGGATGAGCGGGTGCCCTTCAATACGGACGATATCCCGAATCGGAACAAGGAGTTGGTGGGGTGATGCTTGCTTTGCTCATTGTGCTCTCCGCCGCCGTTATCGGCTGGGGCCTTTGGAAGGGAAGACCATGGGCTAGGTTCGGTTGGTTGCAAGGCATGTTGCTTGTGCTCACGGTTCTGGTAGGTCTTTGGTGGTATTCCAGAGCGAATCTGCCTTACAACGAGGAAGGACGATGGTTTGATCAAGAGCAGATGCTCGTCTACGAGGAGCAGACTGAGGAATTGTTGCGAATTTGGTTCATGGTCAGCTTCGCGGCATGGGTCATCTCAATGGTTGGTGCGGCAAAGCATGAAGGTGGCGGGTCGCCATAGGCATACGAGCAGTGCGGCTGTGAAGAGGGACACAGTTCATTTGGATTACTGCTAAGTTCACCCGAACCAATGTGCGGCAGCCTTCGGCTATTTCGTGTCTTCCGAACTTGCTGTTAGGAATCTGTGATCCGGACCACGAGCCGTCACTTCCACTTCATTGGATTCTCGGCGATGTACTGGGAGATGCGTTCGTATTCCCCTGCGTATTCGCGGATCACGTGCTCGTAGTATCCTTTCTTCCAGAATGGCCGGCCCGGCTGGCGACGAAGGGCATTGATGCGCTTGGTGCTTTCGGACTTGAACACCGCCATGATGGCACTGAGCGAGCCGCGCCTTGGGCCTTTGGGCGCATTGGGCATTTCATCGGCATCGCCATCCCTCGGCGACTGCTCTTCGCCATCCCGGATCTCTTGCTGTATCCCTGTACCGTCGACCCACTGGGTCGACCCTGAGAGCTTCTCTCCAAGGGCTTTCCCCTGGCTCCCTGGACCCATGCTCACCGTAGAGCCCAGCACCACTATCGCATGCAAGTGATCAGGCATGAGCTGCAATTCTGCGATCCTTGAATTGGGGTGATGGATCGGAATGGCTTGGAAGCATTCGGATACGATAAGGCCCGCCTCATTCAATTCCATGCGTGCTTCGGCATCCTTTCCTACGATGCTGCCGAGGATATCGCCCCGGCTTGCCGTATTGATGGTGATGAAGTATTTACCCTTGGTATAGTCGCGATCGGGCAGGCGCGGGTGTTTGTGGAAAGGGGAGGGCATTGGGGGAAGGGCTTGTGAAAATACGGTGGGTCGACCCAGTGGGTCGACGGTACAACTCCGCTGTTTTTGATCTGCGGGTGCATGGGCTTTCAAAGCCTCCGCCTCCAGATCCTGCGGCTGCCCCCTCAAATCGGAAGATACATCGGTATCACCACCATCGCCACGGCCCCCACTGCGCATAGCCTGTGGCTACGCGCAACACGACCAGGTGCCCGGTAGCCTAAGGCTACCACCTATTCTTCAACCATTCACAGCAGCAAAATGGACACGCAAGGACCACGATGGACAATAATGTGGTCCATCGCTGTCCGTTGAAGAGCATTACTTCATCCCAGAGGATGGCGTTGTTGCTCATCGCGTTGGCTGCAAAAGAAAAGGCCCCGCCGAAGCAGGGCCTTTCGATGATCTTGGTGGGTGGCTTACTTGGCCACTTTGACGCCCTTGGCGGCTTTGGGGCCTGCCTGGCGCTTCTCGGTGATGCGGGCGCTCTTACCGCGCAGTTCGCGCAGGTAGAAGATGCGGGCCCGACGGACCACACCGCGCTTGTTCACGTCGATCTTGTCGATGAACGGGGAGGCGATCGGGAAGATCCGCTCCACGCCGATGTTGTTGCTGATCTTGCGCACCGTGAAGGTGGCGGTGCTTCCGCTGCCCTTGCGCTGGATCACCACACCCTGGTACTGCTGGATACGCTCCTTGTTCCCTTCGACGATCTTGTAGTGAACGGTGACCGTGTCACCGGCCTTGAATGCGGGAAGGGCGTTCAGTGGCGCGTACTCCTTCTCCAATTGCTTCATCCTATCCATGTCCTGGCGTTTTATGGAGGTCACCCAGCGCCTCCGACAGGGTCGGGGGATTCGGTCTCCGGATTTGGGGTTGCAAACTTACGGATCTTTCAGCTTCCCTCGGAGCTGCCCTCCTCCAGCAGTCCCGGACGCCGTTCGCGGGTCCGGTCCACGGCCTGCTGGTGGCGCCAGGCATCGATCTTGGCCTGGTGCCCGCTGAGCAGCACCTCGGGCACGGTCCAGCCTTGGTATTCGGCCGGCCGGGTATAATCCGGGGGGGCCACCAACCCATCCTGGAAGCTGTCGCTGAGGGCGGAGCTCTCGTCGCCGATCACACCGGGGATCAGGCGGATGATGGCATCGCAGAGCACCGCGGCGGCCAGCTCCCCGCCGGTGAGCACGTAGTCACCGATGCTCACTTCGCGGTCCACCAGGTGTTCGCGCACCCGTTCATCCACCCCCTTGTAATGCCCGCACAGGATGATCAGGTTGCCCTGCGTGCTCAGCTGGTTGGCCAGGGGCTGGTCCAGCAACTGGCCGTCGGGGCTCATGTAGATGACCTCGCTGTAGGTGCGTTGTGCCTTCAGTTCGGCGATGGCCCGGTGGATGGGTTCGATGGTCATGACCATGCCGGCACCGCCACCGAAGGGGTAGTCGTCCAGCCGGCGGTGTTTGTCCGTGCTCCACTGGCGCAGGTCGTGTACCACCACCTCCACCGAACCCTTGGCCTGCGCCCGCTGGAGGATGCTCTCCCCGAACCAGCTGTCGAGCAGGCGGGGAACGGCCGAAAGGATGTCGATGCGCATGGGATTGTTGGACGTTGACAAAGATCCGCGTTCCTTCGCGGGGTGCCCAAAGGTCGCACGGATCCCCGCAGGATGCCCCCGATCGTACCTTCGGCATGCAACTTGCCCTATCCAGACCTCATCCGAATGCTCATGAAGAAACTGCTGTTCCTCGCCTCCCTCCTGATCTGGGGCAATGCCCTGCAAGCCCAGAAACATGTCTACGAGGACCTGTTGGTCATGTACGTGGACGAGAAGTATGAGAAGTGCATCTTCAAGGCCATCGGTTACACGGAGGCCGATGACACCAAGAAGGACCCGCTGCCCTTCCTCTATGTGAGCATGTGCTACTTCGAGATGTCCAAGGACGAAAAGTTCGCGGTGGACTATCCGCGTGCCTCCCGGGATGCCCTGAAGTGGGCGGAGAAATACCGGAAGAAGGACAAGGAGAAGGAGTTCTTCGGGAACTACGAGGACTACTGGGCCGAGCTGAACACCATGGTGCAGGAGCTGGGCGAGAACATGCTCGATGACCCCAAGGGCCTGAGCAAGGCCAAGCAGATGTTCGACAGCATGACCAGCTACTACCCCGAGAATCCAGGAGGATGGCTGATGCTGGCGATCGCCCAGTACAAGAGCAACCTGGCCAAGGAAGGTGATCTTGCCGTGGCACAGTTCGACAAGGCGATCGTGGCGGCGGGCGATATCAGCACGCTGCCCCCGGACCAGAAGAAGCTGTTGAAGAACGCCTTGATCCGCTACGCCGACTACCTCGTGAGCAAAGGGCAGAAGGACAAGGCGAAGAAGTATGCTGCACTGGGCAAGGACCACTACATGGAGGAGCCCGACTTCAAGGGCCTTTGGGACTCGTTGAACTAGACACGAGCACGTGAAAGAAGGGCCGCATCCGAAAGGTGCGGCCCTTCGTGCATCGGGCCTATCCGGACCGCCTTCGGTCCTTCAACAGCAGAAGCACCAGTGCCGGCAAAAGGAGCAGCTCAGCCACGAACGCGAAGGCGAGGGTGAGCGTGATGAGCACTCCCATGTAGTGCACGCTGGCGAAGTCGGAGAACACCAGGGTCACGAAGCCGGACAAGAGCATCAGGCTCGTCACAGTGACCGCCTTCCCGGTCCTCAGGTAGGTCCGTTTGAGTGCGTATGCCGGGGAAAGCCCCGATCGCAGATGGTGGCGCAGGGCGGCGAGCATATGGATCGTATCGTCCTCCGCGATCCCGAAACTGATGGTGAAGATGATGGCCGTGCTCACTTTCAGGTCGATCCCCAGGTAGCCCATGACCCCGGCGATGAACAACAAGGGAACAATGTTCGGGATCAATGCGACCAGAACCATGCGCCAGTCGCGGAAGAACCAGAGCATGATCAACCCGGTGAGCAGCACCGCCAGACCCATGCCACCGACCAATTGCGTGCTGAGCGTCGCATTGTTCCGATCGATGAGATAGGCCATGCCCGTTTGGCTGAAGCGCACCAGTTCACTGTTCGTTCGCTGCTCGATGAAACGGTCCAATTCCAGGTTCTTTCCTTGGTGCACATGGCCACCCTCGTCCACGGAACGGCCGGAGATCCGGCCTGTCCGGCCATCCGCGCTGACGATGGAGCCCAGCAGGTCCTTCCCCAGAAGTTTCGTGCGCTTGGCCAGCTTCCGGCATTCGGTTTCATCATCGGGAAGCCGGTAGTAGGAAGGGTCGCCACCATTGAAGGCCTTGTTCAACGACCACATCACCGTGACGGGCGAGACGATCCCATCCACGGCATAGCCTGTATCGAGGTAGTGTTGCACCCGTTCGATGTCGCGCAGCGTCTCCAGGTCCCAGATGGACCGGCTGCTATCCGCCATCGCGATCTCCATTTCGAAGGGCCTCACGCCACCGAAGCGCTCTTCGAACCAGACGAAGCCCTGTTTCAGCGGGTCATTGTTCGGCAGGTCCTCCAACAGGTAGTTGTTCACCTTGATGCGGTAGGCGCCCACCAAACCCAGCACACTGATCAGCCCAAAGGCGAGGATGATCTTCCGGCGGTGAACGATGGTAAAGCGGAAGAGCCTTGGCAACCGGCTGTCCCAGGGTGAAGCCTTGTCGGTGATGGGCAGCAGACGCTTGGGGTCGGTCAGGATCAGCAGCGCGGGCAGCAGGGTGAAGGCCAGGAGGAAGGCCAGCAATACTCCCAGCGCAGTGTACAGTCCGAACTCCTGAAGCGGGGGGATGCTCGCCGTCCCCAAGGTGGCGAACCCGATGCCGCTGGTCACGGCCGTGAGGAAGGTGGGCAGTCCGACCTCGAAATACGTGACGGCGATCGCCCGGATGCGCGGCACCCCGTTCCGGATCTCATCGAGGTAACACTCCAGGAGATGGACCACGTCACTGATGCCCACCACGAACAGGATGGTGGGAAGCAACATCGTGAGGATCCCCAAGGGCTTGCCCAGCGCGGTCATCAGTCCCACCTGCCACAGTATCGCGAGGCCCACCACGGCAATGGGGATCAGCACACCATGGATGCTGCGGAAACCGAACCAGAGGAAAATGGCGAGCAGGAGGATCGAGGCGCTCAGGAAGAAGAGCATCTCCTTCACCATGGTGTTGATGTAGTGGTCCTGTCCCACGATCCTGCCCACGATGCGGGCTTCACCGAGCCCATTGGCATCGAGTGTGCGCCGCACATCAGCCAGGAGAACGTCACAGTTCGCCTTGGAAAGTCCCGGCTCGGCATTGAGGACCACGAGCATCGCCCGCGCATCGTCCGTGAAGAAATAATCCTTGATCCGAGGGTCGTTCCAGATCCGGGCAGAGTCGATCGTGAGCAGCGTGTCATTCCAATACCGGAGGTAGGGCGTCTCGAAGGCCCCAAGTGGTGTGATGACCGGCTCGGTCATCCTTGTCGGAGAGAGGACCTGCATCACCAGGGGCATGCGCTCGAGGTCCGCAGCCAGGGAATCCACGCGGGTCAATAGTTCGGTATCGAACACTCCAGTTTCCCGCTCAATGCCGAAGAGCAGGAAGTCGTTGTCATACCCGAACCGCTCCCGGAACTCCAGATAGCGGTCCAGTTCCGGGTCGCTCTTCGGGAAGAACTTCTCGAAGTCGTAGTCCACACGAACATCGCGCAGCGAAACGGCGAAGATCACGGTGATCGCTGCCAGCAATGCGAGCACCAGGCGTGCATTGCGGGGCGTGAGGTGCCGTTCGATGCGGTCTATCCGGTGGTCCATCAACAAATGCTGGTCAATGCCGAGGCGCAAAGGTGGGCTTGAAGGGGATACCCCCCGGCTACCTTTGCTGAACGATGAGGAGAATGAGCGTGCGATCTGCGGCGTTGGTAGGGGCGATGGTGTGCACGATGGCCGGCATCGCCGGGCCGCTGGACAAGGCCTTCGAGGCACTGCGGATCTTCGATTATTTCAAGGCGCGGGAGCTGTTCACCAGGCAGGTGCCGAAACATCCCGCCGGTGCGTGGTACGGTCTCAGTGTGATCACCGGCCGCGCGGACAACCCCTTCTACCAGCTGGATTCGGCACTCACCTACGTGACGCGCGCCGAAGTGGCTTATACTGTTGCATCCGAAAAGGAGCGGTCCATGTTGTCGGCCGTCGGTGTGGATGCCACGACGATCGCGGAGCAGTTGCTCTTCGTTCAGCGCTCGGGCTGGGACCTTGCCCGATCCCAGAACTCCATCGAGGCCTACGATCGCTACATCGCCACACAGATGCGTGGGCCCTTCGTGGCCGAGGCGGTGCTGGTGCGCGACCACCTGGCCTTCCAAGCGGCACGCGAGCTGAACACCGCTGCGGCCTACGAACAGTTCCTTGCAGCCTACCCGGATGCCAAGGAGATCTATGAGGCGCGGTCCCGTTTCCAGGAGGCGGTCTACCGGGAACGCACGATCCCCGGTGATATCCCTTCCTATCTGGCCTTCATCGCTGCGCATCCGGAGAGTCCTTATGTGCGGCAGGCAGAGGATGAGGTGTTCCGATCGACCACGCCGGGGAGAACAGCGGACGAGTACCGAAGGTTCATCACCCAGCATCCTTCCAACCACCATGTGGCCGACGCGTGGCGGAGCCTGTACGAGATCAGCACTCGCGACCTGAGCGTAGGGGCGATCACCCGCTTCCTGCAGGAGAATCCCGATTATCCATTCGTGGAGGAGCTGGTGGACGACTACCGCACCGCGAGCCTCGAGCTGCTGCCCTTCCGCCGCGATGGCCTCTGGGGCTTCATCGATAACGAGGGCACCGAGCGCATCAAGGCCGAGTACGAGTGGGTGGAACCCTTTCGGGGTGGGCAGGCCTTGGTGGGGCTGGGCGGGCGCGTAGGGACCGTGAACCGCACGGGCAGGGTGGTGGTCCCCATCGAGTATGACGAGGTGCAGGAGACCGTGGAGGGCACCAGTACAGTGGAACGTTCAGGCCGCGTAGGTGCGGTGGACCGCGGTGGCGACCTGGTGGTGCCCATGTCCTTCGATGACGTGGGCGAGTTCTCGGCCGGCATGGCCTACGCCTCGCGCGGTGGCCTTTACGGATACATCAATGCCCGGGGTGAGGAACTGGTGCCCTTGCGTTTCGCTTCGGCGGGGACCTTCCATCATGGTCTGGCCGTGGTGGAACTGGACGGGCTCTTCGGTGTGATCGACAGGGCGGGTGCGATGGTGGTGCCGCCGAAGTACCAGTGGGTGGAGGGCTTCGAGCAGGGCGTCTCGCGTGTGCGTCAGAACGACCGTTTCGGGCTCATCAGTCCTTTCGGTGATGAGCTGTTGCCATCCACCTATGATCACATCGGCGTGTTCGCCAACGGGGCGGCCTTGGTGATCTCCGGCCCGAAGTGCGGCTACGCGGACCGTGGCGGACGAATGGTGATCCCGCTGCAGTACGAGGCAGCCGAAGGGGTCCGGAACTGGGGCAATTTCGTGAACGGCCTCGCCGAGGTGCGCATGAACGGCAAGCACGGTCTGGTGGATACGCTGGACCGCAAGGTGTTGCCCCTTCAGTACGCTGACATCGGCCAGGCCACCGGGGCGCTCATTCCCATGCGCAAGAAGACCAAGTGGGGCTACGCTGACAGAAGGGGCAGCGTGCTCTTCGAGAACCGCTATGACCAGGCCTGGGAAATGGTGGATGGGCTGGCGCGAGTGAAGAACGGCGAGCTGTTCGGGGCCATTGACAGCACGGGCCGGGAAGTTCTTCCGTTGCGCTTCAAGGCCGTTCAGCATCTTGCTCCGGGTCTCTTGATCGTATCGGGTGACAGCGGTACAGGCGTGTTCGACCACAAGGGCACGGAGCTGTTGCCCCTGGAATACACGGAGATCTCGCTCGTGGCGCCCGGCATCGTGAAGGTGGCGCAGGAAGGACGTCTGGGCTATGTCCGACTGTCCGACCGTCGTTTCATCTGGCGCGAGGCCGCTAAGGAGTCCGAGCAGGCGCCGGTGCCGGTCTCAGAACCTGCCTCAGCGGAGTAGGGTGACATGCCCCGTGAGCTGCTTGCTCACCACACCCGCATCGGCGATGGAACGGTAGCGCACGGTGTAGACATATACGCCGTCCTGCGCAGGAGTTCCGTCGTAGGTGCCATCCCAGAAGGCATCGGGATCGGTGCTGGTGTAGATCAGCTCCCCCCAGCGGTCGAAGATGTTCACCACGAGTTCGAAGGGGGCATTGCTCATCACCACCTGGAACACGTCATTGATGCCATCACCGTTCGGGGTGAAGGCGTTCGGCACGTTCACCTCCGGTGCACATTCGCCCTCCACCACCGTCATCGTTCCGGTGGAGACCGCGCAGGCGGTGCTCACCTGCACGGTGTAGGTGCCCACTGTGTTCACCACGATGGCCGCATCTGCCGAGCCGGTGCTCCACAGGTATTCCGCGAAGGGTGTCTCCGCAGACAAGAGCAGCTCTTCACCCGGACACAGGGTGCTGTCCCAGCCCAGGTACGTCTCGAACGTGGTGGGGAGGAAGGTGAACCGGACCTCATCGCTGGCGGTGCACCCTTCCAGTTCCAGCGTGACGCCGTAGGTGCCGGTGTTCGTCACAGCGATGGACGGCCCCGTCGAACCGGTGCTCCAAAGAACCGTAGCCGTTCCGACCTCCACCTCTGCCTGTGCGGTATCACCGACGCACAGCACCTGGTCCGGACCCAGATCGGGCGGTGTCAGCGGCACCATGGTCACCACCACGGAATCGCGTGCGATGCAGCCGGTGTTGGTCGCCTCTACCCAGTAGGTTCCCGTCGTGCTCACCGTAATGGTGGCGCCCGTGGCACCCGTGTTCCAGACCAGCTGCGCATCGGTGACCGGGCATGTCAGCGTGGCACTTTCGTCGGGGCACAGACGTTGGTCGGGCCCCAGGTCCACACTGGAGGGGTCGAAGATGCTGACGAGGATATCCCCATCCGCGGTGCAGCCGTTACGTACAACCTCTACTCGGTAGTCGCCAGCTTCGGTGATCGTCCGCACGGGCAGTGTGCTACCGTCCTCCCAGAGGTATTCGGCTGACTCCTGTGTGACATCCAATACCAGGCTTTGGCCGAGGCACAGGGTGGTGTCCGGACCAAGTTCAACGACCGGCCCAACGATACCGATCACCTCCAGCCCATCGCTTGCGGAACAGCCATCAACGTTGACCTCAACACTGTAATTACCGGGGACCGTGACCACCAGCGAGGAGGCGGTGCTTCCATCGCTCCAGAGGTAGGTGGCGCCTGCCGTGGCTGCGTTCAAGGTGGTGCTGAGACCGGGGCAGAGCGACACATCATCGCCAAGCTCGATGGTGGGGATCGGGTTCACGCTCACAGCCACTTCATCGCTCACGGAACAACCATCCACGGTCGCGGTCACACTGTAATTGCCGGCCAGGGAGACCGTGATCGTGGCTTGGGTCGACCCATCCTCCCAGATGTAGCTCGCGCCAGGAAGGCTTGCATCGAGCACGATCGCCTCGCCGTCGCAGAGCGTCACGTCCGGTCCAAGATCAAGGGTTCCGGGATCGTTCACCGTGACCACCACGGTATCCGAAATGCTGCAGGCTGCCTGGCTTACGGTCACCCAATAGGTGCCGTTCGAGCCCACCTCCACGGTCGGGCTTGTTTCACCCGTGCTCCAGAGATAGGTCGCCCCGGGAAGGGTCGCGTCCAGTTCCACCGCAGTTCCGGCGCAGATGCTGATGTCCGGACCAAGGTCCAATACGGACGGTGCCAATACGGTGACCACTACATCATCGGTGGTGGTGCACCCGTTCAGGGTGGCTGTGACGCTGTATATGCCGGTGGTGCTGACGGTGATGGTGGGCGTGGTGGCACCCGTGCTCCAGAGGTAGGTGGAACCGGCGGAGGTGGCGTCCAGCACGGTGCTTTCCCCGGCACAGAGCACCTGGTCGTTGCCCAGATCGAAGACCGGCACCGGGTTCACCTGCACCAGTATGGCATCGGTGACGC
>CAMCAZ010000065.1 GCA_945872795.1 Chryseobacterium gleum | reverse complement strand
GTGGGCCAGTTCACCGATGTGCCTGCGGGTGACATCGGCGTGGGCGGTCGCGAGATCGGCTTCATGTTCGGCCAGGACAAGCGCCTGCGGAACGAGTTCACCGGCGTGTTCACCGGCAAGGGCCGCACCTGGGGCGGTTCGCTCATGCGTCCGGAAGCGACGGGCTACGGCTGCGTGTACTTCGCCGAGGAGATGATGAAGCACAACAAGACCAGCTTCAAAGGCAAGACCGTGGCGGTGAGCGGTAGCGGCAACGTGGCCCAGTATGCCATCGAGAAGGCCACGTCGCTCGGTGCGAAAGTGGTAAGCTGCTCCGATAGCGACGGCAGCATCTACGACCCCACCGGGATCAACGCGGAGAAGCTCGCGTTCATCATGGAACTGAAGAATGTGAAGCGCGGTCGCATCGAGGAATACGCCAAGAAGTTCAAGGGCAGCACCTACAAGAAGGGCGCCCGCGTGTGGGATGTGGTGGCCAAGTGCGATGTGGCACTGCCCTGCGCCACCCAGAACGAACTGGACGGCAAGAACGCCAAGGACCTGGTGAAGAAAGGCGTGAAGTATGTGGCGGAAGGCGCCAACATGCCCAGTACGCCGGAAGCCATCACCGTGTTCGAAGGCGCCAAGGTGGCCTTCGCTCCGGGCAAGGCCAGCAACGCCGGTGGTGTCGCCACCAGCGGTCTGGAGATGAGCCAGAACAGCCTGCGCCTGAGCTGGACCGCCGAGGAGGTGGACCAGCGCCTGCACAGCATCATGAAGAACATCCATGCCGCCTGCGTGAAGTACGGCGCCGAAGGCAAGAGCGTGAACTACGTGAAGGGCGCGAACATCGCCGGTTTCGTGAAAGTGGCCGATGCCATGTTGGACCAGGGCGTGGTGTAACCACACGCTTGCCATTGAACTGAAAGCCCCTGCCGTGATGAACGGTGGGGGCTTTTTCGTCTACGGATGCACGAGAGCGCGATGGATCGCGTTATCCCCTCCAAATTCCCGCACCCATGAGCCGTCTGCTACCGATCGTGGTCGTCCTGTTCCTCCTGGCCTGCGGCCGGGCCGCGCCGGAGGCCGAACGCTGGGCCGCGGCTGATATGGCCGCCGATGGTGGGTTCGAGCGCAATGAGGCTGTGGCAACCGCCGTGGACCGGCCACCGATGGACCGCAAGATCATCCGGACCGGTGAACTGCGCTACGAGGTGGGCGATCTGGACGCGGCGCGTGGGCAGGTCCTGAAGCTGGTCGGCGCATCTGGTGGCTACGTGGAAGGCGATGACCGCAACGACCGTGGCTCCGCGATCGACCTGAGCTTGCGCGTGCGCATCCCGGCCGACCGCTTCGATGCTTTCCTGGGCAGCCTGAAAGGCTTGGGGGAATTGCTGGACCAGCACATCAGCGCCACTGACGTGACGGCACAGTGGGTGGATGTGGAAGCACGGTTGGCCGCCAAACGCAAGGTGGAGGAGCGCTTCCTGGCCATTGTGGGCCAGGCGAAAACGGTGACGGAGGTGCTCGAAGTTGAACGCGAATTGGGCAACGTACGCGCCGAGATCGAAAGCATGGAGGCCCAGATGAAAGCCTTGAAGGACCAGGTGGGTATGAGCACATTGACGATCAACTGCACCAAGCCGCAGGCACGCATCAACAGCTACACGCCCCACTTCGGGTCGGCACTGCGCGACGGTTGGATCTACTTCGTGCGCTCCCTCGAGGCCATCCTGCACCTGTGGCCTTTCTTCATACTGATCGGAGGCCTTCTTCTCTGGATCAGGCAGCGACGCAGGTCGAAGAAATAGGTGGCGAACGAACGCAATTCACGAGGAAGCCCCGGAAATTCCGGGGCTTCCTCGTTGGTTCAGGTTCTAGGACCTAGCAGAACTCGTCGTAGGCCATCATCAGGTTCTCGGCGATCATCTCTGCCGAGCGACCTTCAATGTGGTGGCGCTCCAGGAAGTGCACCAACTTGCCGTCCTGGAACAGGGCCATGGCCGGGCTGCTGGGCGGATAGGGCAGGAAATGTTTGCGGGCCTGGATCACGGCATCGGTATCAACACCGGCGAACACAGTGACCAGCTTGGCCGGGCGCTTCGCTCCACGCAGGCTCATTTTGGCACCCGGGCGGGCAGCCCCGGCGGCGCATCCGCACACGCTGTTCACCACGCACAGCACCGTGCCGGGCTGGGTGAGGGCCTTGTCCACTTGTTCGGGGGTATGAAGATCTTCGAAACCGACGCTCGTGAGGTCGGTCTTCATGGGGGCTACAAGTTCTGCTGGGTACATGATGCGTTCTGGTTCGGTACCTGCCGGTCAACCGCGACCGCAGGGAGCACAAAAATAGCCCGTACATCGGCCCTTACCGACGCGGTCATCCTGCGCCATACAGGTTGGGATCCCCATCATGGCCGCGCACCAATTTAGCTTGTCATGTGTTCATAGGGTAATTTGCACAGCCAGAACCATCTCATGATGCTCCGAAACCTGCTTCCAACGCTCGCTCTTGCCGCACTTCCGATGGTGCACCATGCCCAGGACCGCAAGGCCGACGTGCCCGCCGACATCCGCAAAGACCTGGAACGTGAGGGCTACACAGAGCAAGACCTGGCCGACCTGGTGATCAAGGATGACTACACCTCCACCCACAATGGGGTGCGGCACCTCTACCTACGTCAGCGGTGGCAGGGCATTGAGGTATGGAACGGGGACCTGGCCATTCACCGGGGGGCCGGTGGTGCAGTGGTGCGCATGAACAACACCACGTGGCTCCACTTGGCCAAACGCGCGAACACGGTCGACCCGAAGATCACGGCCGATCAGGCCCTGGCGACCGTATTGGCACGCACACTCCCCGGCACACCATTGCCGGGTGTGGTGGCCGTTGAGGAAGGTGGACGCTGCATGCGGTATGACGGTTCGGCGACCGGGGGCACAGAAATGACCGTCCAGCTCTATTTCGTTCCGCAAAATGAACGTCTTCGGCTTGCGTGGAACGTAAACCACTACACCCCCGATGGAAGCCATTGGTGGAACGTGCGTATCGACGCGGAAACAGGTCTGGAACTGGAGCGGAACGACTGGGTGAGCCAGTGCGCTTTTGACCATGACCACGACCACGCGGCTGCCGCGCCCCTTGCGCCCCTTGCGCCGCTGGCACCCGCCGCCCCGAACGACTACAACGTGTACGCATGGCCCTTGGAGAGCCCCAGCCATGGCGGGCGGACCCTGCAGAACGCTCCTTGGAACGACGGAGGTATCGCTTCACCCTTCGGCTGGCACGATACCAATGGTGCCACGGGTGCCGAGCATACCATCACCAAGGGCAACAACGCACAGGCCCAGGACGATACCGATGGCAACAACACGGGTGGCTTCAGCCCGGATGGCGGTACCAACCTCGACTTCGACTTCCCCATCAACCTCACCCAGGCGCCCTCCACTTACCAAAGCGCAGCCATCACCAACCTGTTCTACTGGAACAACCTGATGCACGATGTATGGTACCAGTACGGTTTCAACGAATCGTCGGGCAATTTCCAGCAGAACAACTACGGCCGTGGCGGCGCCGGCAATGACTTCGTGTTCGCCGACGCCCTCGATGGAAGCGGAACCAACAACGCCAACTTCGGCACTCCGCCGGACGGAAGCAATCCACGGATGCAGATGTTCGTGTGGACGGCACCCACCCCCGACCGCACGAGCGACCTCGACAACGGCATCATCGCGCACGAATACGGGCACGGCATCAGCAACCGCCTGGTGGCAGGTCCATCCAATGTGAACTGCCTGGCCAATGCTGAGCAGATGGGAGAGGGATGGAGCGATTATTTGGGTATGGTGATGACCATGCGGGTAGGCGACACCCGCGGCCAAGGACGTGGCGTTGGCACCTATGCACTGGGGCAGGCCACCACCGGCCTGGGCATACGACCGGCGCGGTACAGCACGGACTTCGCCGTGAACAACTACACCTACGCAAACACCAACAGCGGGGTGAGCCAACCCCACGGCATCGGCTTCGTGTGGTGCACCATGCTGTGGGAGATGACCTGGGATCTGATCGATGCCTATGGCTTCGATCCGGATATATACAACGGCAACGGAGGGAACAACATCGCCATGCAGCTCGTCATCGACGGAATGAAGCTCACCCCCTGCAATCCGGGTTTCGTGGATGCACGCGATGCCATCCTCGCGGCAGACCAAGTGACTTACGGCGGAGCGAACCAGGCCCTGATATGGGCGGCCTTCGCCCGCCGTGGCCTAGGATACAGCGCCTCGCAGGGCAGCACCGCCAGCCGTACAGACCAGGTCCAGGCATTCGACCTGCCGCCTGCACGTGACGTGGGTGTGACGGGTATCGTGTCACCTCCTGCGCAGTTGTTCCCCTGCGGTAACGGCACGGTGACCGTGACGGCCAACTTGCGCAATTATGGTTCTGAGGCGCAAAGCAACTTCCCCCTGAGTTACACGGTGAACGGTGGCGCACCGGTGACAGAGGCCTTCACGGGAACCCTGGCCCCGGGAGCCACGGTTCAGTACACGTTCAACACGGCTGCCACACTGCCCCCAACGGGCAACCCCGTGATCGTGGTTTCCACAGGATTGAACCTCGACCAGACAGCCGCCAACGATGGTTCCAGCCGGACCCTGCAGCGACTGACAAGCACCACGGAGACCACGGACTATGAACAGGACGTGGAATCCGGGACCGTGACCCCCACCGGCTGGAACCTCCAGAACGTGGACAACGCCACAACATGGACCACTTCCGTGCTCACCAACGGCGCCCTTTGCGCGAGCAGCCGCGCATGGTCCATCGACTTTTACAACTACGCGGCCACCGGACAATTGGACCGGCTCATTTCGCCCATCATCGACCTTGGCACCTCGGCCTCGACCAAACTGCGGTTCCATCACGCCTACGCGGCATACAACGCCAGCTACTTCGACAGGTTGCAGGTGGAGGTAAGCGCGGACTGCGGCACCACCTGGACCTCGGTGTTCGACCAAAGCGGCTCCGTACTGGCCACTACACCGAACACAACAGTGGCCTACCAGCCCTCCAACTGCACCCAATGGCGCCTGAACGAGATAGACCTTGGCAGCTATGACGGCGACCAGGTGCTCATCCGCTTCACGGGCGTGAACGGGTATGGCAACTTCCTTTACTTGGACAATGTTGAGGTGGTGAGCAACGGCATCCGGCTGGCGGTGGACCTTCTGCTCGAAGGGGCCTACGACGTGGCGACTGACCGCATGCGCGACGATCTGCGTGTGAACGGACAGCTGCCGACGAGCGAGCCCTACACCGCACTGGGTTTTGCACAGGCCGGTAACGGGGGCGGCGAAAGCACTGATGCCAGTGTGTTCACCACCACGGGGGACAACGCCATTGTGGATTGGGTGCTGCTCGAACTCCGCAGCGCGGTCGATCCTACCACGCTCATTGCCACCCGATGTGCCTTGCTGCAGCGCGACGGTGATGTGGTGGACAAGGATGGCCTTTCACCCGTGGTGTTCCGGGCCGGTCCGGGCAATTACCATGTGGTGGTGCGACACAGGAACCACCTTGGTGCCATGACGGCCACAGCGGTAGCAATGAGCGTTTCTCCTCTGGCGCTGGACCTCACAACCTCCTCAACGGCAACGTTCGGGGCCGAGGCTCGCAAGACCGTGAACGGCCGTGCCGCGCTGTGGGCGGGCAATGTGCTCCGCGACGGCACCCTGCGTTATTCGGGTGAGAGCAACGATCGTGACCCGATCCTGCAGGCCATCGGCGGCAGTGTGCCCACGAACACCTCCGCCCTAGGCTACTACCCGGAGGACGTGAACATGGACGGTGTGACACGCTACACGGGAACCGATAACGACCGTGATCCGGTGCTCCTGAACATCGGGGGTTCGGTGCCCACCAACACGCGCACGGAACAACTTCCATGATGCACCGATGGACCGGTCCGATGCCGCACGGATAGAGGACTGGTTCGAAGGTCTTCCGGAAACGTGGCGGCCAGTGGCGGAGGAGATCCGCAGCATCGTGATGGAAGCTTCACCACTCATCAGGGAGGAGTGGAGATATGGGACCCCGTTCTATTCCCACCTCCGCTGGATGTGCTACCTGAGCCTGCAGAAGAAAGGCCTGGTGCTGGGTTTCGTGCAGGGTGCCGCGATGGCCGACCCGGAAGGGCTGCTCGCGCATACGGAGCACCGGCTTATCCGCCACTTCCTACCCGCCATGGAGGTGGCGAAGCTCTCCGTCGGTCCGCTCCGCAGGTTGATCCAGAAGGCCGTGGAGATCAATGAGGAGATCCATCGCACCCGCCCAAGCGGGCGGGGAAAACGCTCACAATGAACGCTTCTTGCGGAAGAAAGCCTTCATCAGGTCGGCACACTCCGCTTCCAATATGCCACCCGTGACCTGGGTCCTGGGGTGGAGTGCACGCGCACCCAGTCGGCGATACCCGGCCTTTTCATCGAAAGCGCCGAAGACAATGCGCCCCACTTGCGCCCAGTGCAGTGCACCCGCGCACATCACACAAGGCTCCAGGGTCACGTAGAGCGTACAGTCCTTCAGGTATTTGCCACCCAGATGACCAGCCGCCGCGGTGATGGCCTGCATCTCGGCATGAGCTGTGACGTCATTGAGCCGCTCGGTGAGGTTGTGCGCCCGGCCGATGATCTGGGCGTTGCACACCACAACGGCACCCACCGGCACCTCGTCAGCCTTGAAGGCCTGCTCGGCTTCGCGCAACGCATGACGCATGAAGTGTTCGTCATCCAGCGGAAGGATGAGCCCTGTGCGTGGATCAAGCATGAAGGGAAGCGGTGCCGTCCATCAGTGACAATTCGCGAAGGTCCGGGGGGAAGGGGTGGCGGAGCGCATCAGGAAAGGACCTGCTCCGTACGAGCGGCGGTTTCTCCCTCCAAGAGCGCAACACCTCCCGCTTTAATGTCCTTGATGTTCAACTGGATCGAACGGCGACCCTGCCATTCGTTCTCCTCCACCGTATAGAGCAGGCTGAACGGTGCACCGCTCTTGACCAGCTCGAAATGATGCGCTTGTTTGAACGCAATGGCATCGAAGGCCTGACCACCGCCTTCCGCAGAACGCACAGTGAGCTTGAGGTGATCGGCACCCACGATGCGGGCCGAACCCGTATCCACCACAGCGCGGGTCAGGAACACTGGTCGCATGTTCGCCGGGCCGTATGGCGCCATGTGACGGAGCACCCGGACCAGTCGATCGGTGATCTCGCTCAACGGCACTTCCATATCCACGTCCTCTACCGGGATACGACAGGCCGGGTCCAAGGTGGCACGCACCACCGCCTCGAAACGCTCGGTGAAGGCTGCGACGTTCTCCATGGGCATCGTCAATCCTGCGGCATACATGTGCCCCCCGAACTGCTCGAGCAGGTCGCTGCAGGCACTGATCGCTTCGTAGACATCGAAACCCCGAACGCTTCGAGCCGACCCCACCGCCTTGCCATTGCTTTCGGTGAGCACGATGGTGGGCCGGTAGTACTGCTCGATCAGCCGCGAAGCGACGATACCGATCACCCCCTTGTGCCAGGTACTCCGGAACAGGACCGTGCTCCAGGCCTCCCGCCTGTTCGGGTCGGACCCGATCTCGTCCAAGGCTTCGCGGGTCATGTCCTTGTCCAATTCCTGACGGTGCGTGTTGTGTCCATCCACCCGAAGGCCGATCTGTTCCGCCTGTGACAGTTCATGGGCCAGCAGCAGTTCCACGGCCTGGCGACCATGTTCGATACGGCCGGCGGCATTGATCCGTGGCCCCAAGGCGAACACCAGATCGGTGACACAGAGCCTTTTCTTCACGTTCGCCATGGCCAACATGGCCTGAAAGCCGGGGCGCGGGGCATCATTCAGGCGCTTCAATCCGTGGTATGCCAGGACGCGGTTCTCGCCATCCACAGGTACGATGTCACAGGCCGTGCTCACGGCGACCAGGTCCAAAAAGGGCTCGAGCTCGATCATGGAGATCCCGTTCCTGGAGGCGACCGCCTGGATCAATTTGAAACCGATGCCACAGCCACTAAGCTCCTTGTACGGGTATGCACAATCGGAACGCTTCGGGTCCAGCACAGCCACCGCAGCCGGCAACAGATCACCCGGCCGGTGGTGGTCACAGATGATCATGTCGATGCCCAGCTGATTCGCCCGGTCGACCTTGTCATTCGCCTTGATCCCACAATCCAGTGCGATGATGAGCGTGGCTCCTTCCTGTCTGGCCTTTTCGATGCCGGCGAAGGAGATGCCGTAGCCTTCGGAATAGCGATCGGGTATGTAGAAGAGGATATTCCCGGTGAAGCGAAGCAGGAAGGAGTACATCAAGGCCACCGCCGTGGTACCATCCACATCATAATCGCCGTAGACCATGATGCGCTCGTTGTCGCCCAGTGCCCGTTCAATGCGCTGCACGGCGACGAGCATGTCCTGCATCAGGAAAGGGTCGTGCAGTTGATCAAGGCTGGGGCGGAAGTACACCGATGCCTCATCTGGTGAGCCAATCCCTCGTTGAGCCAGCAACCGCGCAATGGGTTCGGGACATCTGTCATGGATCAGGGACTCCACCACGACGGGATCCGGGGATGACCTCAATTTCCAACGCTTCTGGACCACGGTGCTCATGGTCCGAAGATAGGATGGAGCCCGATGGTCAGGACAAGGTGGACATCCACCCCGACTTGGCACACTGGGACCATGGCGCTCTAACGTAACAAAGCCCCTCACTTTCGTGGGGGGCTTCATTACCTGTGGGTCCCTGCCCTCAGCAGTAAACACGCTGCAACAACCCTAACGGTATCCGTTGATGTATGCGTTGGAGATGATCTCGCTTTCGCGGATCAGACCTTGCACGATCTCCCGGATGACGTCGTTCAGCTGTTGGTCCGTGTACCCGTTCAGGTCCTGGTACACGTGCGTTTTGCGCTTACTGCTCTTAATGAAGGCTATCTTATCCTTCTTCGTCATGGGACCTTCAACGGAAGTGATGACCGAAAAGATGCACATGACCTGAAAATAGTTGGAGGCGCTTAGAGGAGCATGGGGCCTGGCTTCCGATCCAGCGCCGGGGAGGATGTGCCCCACCTTAGAGCCTGTTCAGGATCTCTTGAATGATGGGCTCCGAGACTATTTTTCGTTGAGACGAAGCCGTAAAATTTTCGCGTAGCGGTATCTACGGGAACATTTTCCGGCGAAGTATCGGCTGAAAAGAGGCCGGAGAGCGCATTTGAAGAGATCCTGAACAGGCTCTTAGGCCATACCCGGTCGGGAGACCGCGCGCAAGGCATGGAGGCGACCCAGGGTGCGGAGATACCGTTCCACATCACCGGCAAGCAGGAGACGTTTGGCGCGACACTTCAGTTGGGCGTAGATGTTAGCGGTGGGTTCCATGATGATCAGATAGGTTCGGGACCATCATTCCAATGCGTGTGCCAAAGTGGTCCGCTCATCACGGGCCTTACGAAGCGGTCACCTACTTTTGTCCTGATGCATCGGGGAGCCTACCTGGTCGGCATAGCCGGTGGCAGTGGATCGGGCAAGACCAGCCTGGTCCGTGCCCTGCGCGAGCGACTTCCATTGGGAAGTGTCTGTGTGGTATCACAGGACGACTACTACCATCCCAAGGAGGAACAGGCCATCGACCCCAATGGAAAGGTGAACTTCGACCTGCCGACAGCAGTTGACCTGGACGGCCTGGCCCGTGACCTGCGCAGCCTGGTGGCAGGAGAGCCCATCTACAAAAAGGAGTACACCTTCAATCAGGGCGACAAGGAACCCGCGCTCATCGAGCTGCGTCCCGCGCCCGTGATCCTTGTGGAAGGTCTGTTCGTGCTGCATCATGAACCCGTTCGCGAGCTCTTCGACCTGCGCGTGTTCATTGATGCCAGTGAAGGTGCCCAGCTTGACCGCCGTCTGCTCCGGGATTCACGCGAGCGAGGATATGGCGCCGATGAGATCCTGTACCAATGGGAACATCACGTGTTGCCCGCCTACCGGAATTATCTGCTCCCCTACCGTCACCTGTGCGACCTGCATGTGGTGAACGAACTGGGCTTCGACAGGGCCGTGAACGTACTACGGGACCACTTGCGGCATGCCGCAGGCGTGGTGGAACCCATCAGCCTTCAGGGCTTGTAAAGTCCAAATTGCCTGATATAGCTCAAGACCTCAGGTCCGACCCAGGGACCCACAGGCCTCCAGGCTGCGATATCCGCGCGGATCTGCGTGGAGGAAATGGGCAGCAAGGGTGCATCTGCTACCACCCGCACCTGTGGATGCCCCAAGAAGATCGAACCGGCGAGATGCTCTCGTGAACCCGTCCGGGGGTAGACCAACAGCCGGTGGTGCTCCAGGATGTCTTCCGGGTCCTTCCACCGATGGAAGGCTGCCAGGTTATCACTACCGATGATCAGGTCGATGCGATGGTCGGGCCACCGGTGCCTCATGAAACGGAGACTATCCGCCGTGTAGTTCGGCTTGGGAAGGTCGATCTCGAACCCACTGGCCACCAATCCTGGATGGCCCTGCACCGCCAGCCTGACCATGGCCATCCGATGGGTGTCCGGGCTGATGACGTTGCTAAGCTTGAACGGGTTCTGCGGCGTCACCACCAACCAGACCTGATCCAATCCCTGGGAGGTGCGCATGTGCTCTGCGATCGCCACATGCCCCGCGTGTGGTGGGTCGAACGTTCCGAAGAGGCAACCAACACGCATCAGTGGAGGAATCGGCGGACCAGGGAAACAGCCTCGCCACAGGCCACGTTCAGGTCGTCGTTGATGATGGTGGCATCGAAGCGGTCTGCAAAGGCCAGTTCATGTACCGCCTTGTCGATGCGGACCTTCAGGGTGGCAAGATCCTCGGTGCCGCGTTCGCGAAGGCGTTGCTCCAAGGCTTCCACGGAAGGGGGGCTGATGAAAACAGCGAGAGCCCGCGTCTGGTAGATCTCCTTCAGGTCGAGACCGCCGATGACATCGATGTCGAAGATGGCATGGTGACCTTCGGCCCAGATCCGTTCCACCTCGCTCCGATAGGTACCGTAAAAGCGCCCCGGATACACCTCCTCCCATTCCACGAATTCACCTGCAGCAATGTTGCCTCTGAACTCGTCCACGGAAATGAAGTAATAGTCGCGGCCGTTCACCTCGCCATCCCGGGGAGGCCTGGTGGTGGCGCTGACGCTGAAGGCCAGCCCCAGATCTTCAGCCAGCAAATGCTTCACGATGGTGGTCTTGCCAGCCCCCGATGGGGCCGACAGGATGATACACTTCCCCTGGTGTTCCGTTCCGCTCACGGTCAAAGCACGTTCAGCACCTGTTCCTTGATCTTCTCCAGCTCGTCCTTCATCTGCACCACGAGCCGCTGGATCACGGGGTCGTTGGCCTTTGACCCCAGGGTGTTTATCTCGCGCCCCATCTCCTGGCCGATGAAACCGAGCTTGCGCCCTTGGTGCTCATCGCTCACCAGGGTCTCCATGAAGTACGTGCAGTGCGACCGCAGTCGCACTTTCTCCTCCGTGATATCAAGCTTCTCCAGGTAGTAGACCAGTTCCTGCTCGAAGCGGTCGGCGTCCACGGACACCTGCAGGTCATTGAGCTTTGCCCGCAGACGTTCACGGGTACGGTCCGTGCGCCCCTGGTCGAGGGTCTCCACCTGGTCCAGCAGTCCGGAGATCTGCGCCACACGAGCCTCCAGCTCCTCCCGTAACCGCCGCCCCTCGCTTATCCGGAAACCATCGTGGTCCTTCAGCGCCTTGCGCACCAGTTCGGAGACCGTGAGCCACTCCTGTTCATCCAGTCGTTCGTTCGCCGTGCTGCTCACATCGGGCATGCGCAGGGCATGCGCGAACAGGTCTGTACCGGCACCGGGCGCCACATCTGTGGCGATCGCCTGAAGTTCCTGGTAATAGGCGCGGAGCAGCTCCCGGTCGAAGGTGGTCCGTTTGGCGTTCTGGTGCTGCTCACATCCGATGACGAGCTCAGCCTTGCCACGCATCACGGCCTCACCGGCCCATTGACGCAGCTCCACCTCGCGCTCCTTGTAAGGGGCCGGCACCTTGAGCATCAGGTCCAACTGTTTGCTGTTGAGCGAGCGCACCTCCACGGTGATCTTGCGCTCGTTGGCCACCCCTTCGGCGCGGCCAAAACCTGTCATGGATCGAAGCATACCTGGCTGTTCAGCGTCAAAGGTAACCGGCGCTTCGGCTCACTGTGGTGGACTTCTACGACCGACCAGATGCACACCGAGGAAAATGAGGATCGCACACACGGCCTGGGGCCATCCAAGTTCGACCTGGTATTCCCCGGGGATGCCCAAGCGCTCCGGGCCGATGCGCACAAAGAGCCACGTGAAGACCGCCGCCAACAGCGGCTGCATGTAGATGTAACTTCCGACCACACTGGGGTCCAGGATACCAAGTGCCCAAGTGTTCAGGAGGTAGGCCACGAAGGTGACCATCACCACCACGAAGACCATGGCGCCAATGACCGGAGCCGTGAGGGCCTCACCGTTCACTTCAGCCAGTTCATGCCATCCGAACGGAAGCACAATCAACAGCCCGAAGAGAAAGGACCACGACATGACCGTTACCGCGGTGTACTTGCGCATCAGCGGTTTCACCAGTACCAGATAAAGTCCATAGGACGTGGCATTCACCAGGATGAACAGATCGCCCAGCATCGATGCACCGGCGGAGGACCCGGCAGGTTTGAGGAATATCAGGGTCAATGCACCGGCGGTCCCCAGCACCACACCGGTCACCTTGCTCCAGGTCACCCGTTCACCGATCAGCAACGCCGACAACACCAGGACCAGGACCGGTGTGGCCACCATGATGAGGCTGGAGTTGATGGGCGTGGTGCGCATCAATCCATGGAAGAACATGAGCTGATTGAGGGCCACGCCGAACACGGCGCACATAAGGAGCCGGACGATATCCGATGGATCTACGCGCTGGGGCCTCCATGCTCGCAGCGCCCAGAACAAGGCAGCAGCTCCCATCACACGCAGCACGATGAAACCCGAGGGGCCGATCACGTGAGGCATGAGCCCCTTAGCGACCACGTAGTTGACTCCGTAGATGAAGTTGACCGTGAATAAGGCGATGTGTGCCCGTGCTGAACGATCCATCTTACGGTCGAACGAATACCTTTAGGCCCGCCGGATATAGGACCGGCAGCGAAGATACCGGATGAGCCAAGCGCAGAAGGGAACGGACGAACAGGACATCCGCAAGAACTTCCGGATGAGGAAGGTCCTGTTGCCGGTCCTGATCGGCATGATCGCCGCGGGATGGTTGCTCTGGCGTGACCTTGGCAAGGAACGCTTCGAACACGTGGGGGCCGGAAAGGGCCAGTTCACCTGGACGGACACCAACAAGAACGGGATCATCGACCTGGGCGACCCTGCGGAATTCGAGGTGGCCTCGGAGGGCACGGGCAACTACCGCCGCATGACCGCACGGGAAACGCTGGGTTCCATTGAATGGACCTGGCACACCACCTGGTGGTTGCTGCTCGCTGTGATCGCCACCGCGTTCAGGGACCTCGGATATATCTACCGGATACGTGTACTTTCCGATGGCCACTTGACCTGGCGCCAATCCTTCAACGTCACCTTCCTCTGGGAATTCGCCTCTGCGATGACACCTTCCGTGGTCGGTGGTTCGGGCATTGCGATGTTCATCATCGGCCGCGAAGGGATCGCCTTGGGACGCGCCACGGCGATCGTGCTCGTCACCGCACTGATGGATGAGCTGTTCTATGTGATCATGGTGCCCTTGGTCTTTCTGGGTGTGGGTATGGCGAACCTGTTCCCTCCACAGCTTGACCATGCCTTCTGGGGTCTACCGATCAAGACCATTTTCGGCATCGGATACCTTTTCATCCTGGCCATGGTCCTGGCCATCTTCTACGGGGTCTTCTTTCGCCCAAGGGCCTTCAAGTTCGCCTTGCTCAGGGTCTTCAAGCTTCCCTTCCTCAAGGGTTGGCGTCCCATGGTGATCAAGGTGGGTGATGATATCGTGACCACATCGGAGGAGCTGCGTGGCAAACCGAAGCGCTTCTGGTCCAAGGCCTTCGCCGCCACCTGCTTCTCGTGGGCCAATCGTTTCCTGGTCATCAACCTGATCGCAGCGGCCTTCTTCGATGTCCATGATCACCTGCTGCTCTATGCGCGCCAGCTCATCATGTGGGTCATTCTGTTGATCAGTCCCACGCCCGGAGGAAGTGGTATCGCGGAGATCGCCTTCTCCGGCTTCTTCCGGGACCTGCTGCCTGCGGTGGGCTACATCGGCGCGATCGCCGTCATCTGGCGCCTGCTGAGCTATTACCTCTACCTCTTCATGGGCACGGTGATCCTGCCCCGATGGCTGCGTCGCACAAAAGGGAACGTCACGGCGTGATCGCGCCCCGTACCTTCGTCGGCACACAGTCACACTGCATGAAATTCGGCACCAAGGCCATCCACGCCGGCGTGGAACCGGACCCCACCACGGGGGCCATCATGACGCCCATCTACCAGACCAGCACCTACGTGCAGGCCGCGCCCGGTGATCACAAGGGCTATGAGTACAGTCGTACGCACAACCCCACGCGGACGGCGCTGCAGAACGCCCTGGCGGCGCTGGAGAACGGCACCCACGGACTATGCTTCAGCAGTGGCATGGCCAGCATCGACGCCTTGGTCAAACTGCTGAAACCGGGTGACGAGGTGGTCAGCACCAATGACCTGTACGGCGGCACCTACAGGCTCTTCACCAAGATCTTCGAAGGCTTCGGCATCAAGTTCCATTTCGTCGACATGGGCGATCTGAAGAACGTGGAAGCGGCCATGACGGCGAACACCAGGCTCATCTGGGCCGAAACGCCGACCAATCCCTTGCTGCGCATCATCGATATTGCCGGGCTCGCCGCGATCGCGCAGAAACATGGCTGCCTGTTGGGGGTGGACAACACCTTTGCGAGCCCCTACCTGCAGACCCCCTTGGACCTCGGCGCCGACATCGTGATGCACAGCGTAACCAAGTACCTCGGTGGCCACAGCGATGTGGTCATGGGAGCCTTGGTGGTCAAGGATGCGGCCTTGGCCGAACGCCTGGCCTTCATCCAGAACAGCAGCGGCGCCACACCGGGTCCCATGGATTGTTTCCTGGTGCTCCGCGGCCTGAAGACCCTTCATCTGCGCATGCAGCGCCATTGCGAGAACGGCAAGGTCATCGCCGAATGGCTGGTCAAGCATCCCAAGGTGGACAAGGTCTACTGGCCGGGTTTCCCCACCCACGTGAACCATGCGGTCGCCGCGCGGCAGATGCGTGGGTTCGGAGGCATGATGAGCTTCACTCTGAAGGGGGATAACATGGCCGACGCCACCCGGGTACTGAGCAGCACCCATCTGTTCTCCCTGGCCGAAAGCCTGGGCGGTGTGGAATCCCTGCTCGGCCATCCGGCCAGCATGACGCACGCCAGCATTCCCCGTGAAGAGCGCTTGAAGAACGGATTGGCCGATACGCTGATCCGCTTGAGCGTGGGGTTGGAGGATGCCGAAGACCTGATCGCCGACCTGGACCAGGCCCTTCGCTGATCGGCGATCGGGGGGCATGCGGGTGGCGGCATTCCAAGATGCGCCGAAGGTGCGCCCATAAGGCAGTTATTGAACTCCTGTACCTTGCGCGTGTTCTATAGGATACCATGCGCACTTCCTCCCTTTTCTCGCTCCTCTTCGTTTCACAGTTGGCCATGGCCCAGGAGCACTTCTCCGAGGCCGGGTCCGGCTTCACCTGCCGGAACCACGATCTGGAGGAGATGGAACTGCTCCGAACAACAGACCCTGATGGGTGGCAACGTGCGCTGGAAGCACGGTCCGTATTGGACCAGCGAACTGCGGCCTTCGATGCCGACGGGATCCGTGGAGGAGAGACCACCTATGTCATCCCGGTAGTGTTCCACATCATCCATGACAACGGCCCGGAGAACATCAGCGATGCCCAGGTGCAGGATGCCATTCGCATCCTGAATGACGACCTCAACCGCCTGAACGCGGACTGGGTGAACGTCCGACCTGAATTCCTCGATCGGGTGGCCGATGTGGGCATCGAATTCCGTTTGGCGCAGCGCGATCCGCAAGGCAATTGCACGAACGGCATCAACCGCATCATTTCGGAGCTGACCTATCAAGGGAACGACGCCATGAGGCAATTGGTCCAATGGCCGCGGAACCGCTACATGAACGTCTGGGTCGGCGCCTCGGCGAACGGCGCCGCGGGTTACACCAACTACCCGTGGGTCTTCAACAACTGGCCCGAAGACGACGGCATCGTGGTCAAATATGATTATGTAGGGAGCATCGGCGCCGGAAGTGTGGGCCGCTCCAGGACACTCACCCACGAGGTGGGGCATTGGTTGAACCTTCCGCATTGCTGGGGGAACAGCAACGATCCGGGATCGGATGAGAACTGCTCCATGGATGATGGTGTGGCCGACACGCCGCTCACACGTGGCTGGACCTCCTGCTTTCTTTCCGGCGCCTCCTGCGGATCGGAACTGGACAACGTGGAGAACTACATGGAGTACTCTTATTGCAGCAAGATGTTCACCACGGGCCAGGGCACCCGGATGCTGGCAGCACTGACCTCTTCGGTGGCGCAGCGGAACTCGCTTTGGCAGACCTCCAACCTGGAAATGACCGGAGTGAACGAGGAGCCCCAGCTCTGCGAGGTCAGGATACGGGCCTCACAACTTGAATTCTGTTCGGGAACAGGAGTGCAGTTCCTGGATGAGAGCTTCGGCGGTGTGACCTCCCGTTCGTGGAGCTTTCCGGGGGGCGATCCTGCCACGAGCACTGAGGCGGAGCCTTTTGTGACCTACTTGGAACCTGGCATCTATCCTATCTCACTGACCGTGAGCGATGGGGCCAACACCTTGAGCAGCCTCAATGAGCTTTCCGTGGTGGTGCTTCCTGATACAGGTCTGGCCTGGCCCATCGCTGAATCCTTTGAGGGCCTGACCTCATTGGATCTTCCTGAATGGACCGTGGTCGACCCCGATGGCGATGGGGGGTTTGAACTGACCACCGCCGCCGCCTACACGGGCGGTTCATCCATCCGATTGTCGAACACCAGCAGTGATCTGACCCGGGTGGATGCCATCCTGTCCAGCACCT
>CAMCAZ010000064.1 GCA_945872795.1 Chryseobacterium gleum | reverse complement strand
GCTGTTAAATTGGCCCGTGGCCGCTGAGACTGAACGACTTCATGAAGATCCGCCGCGAGTACTCCATTGCCCTGCTTGTCCTCGGTGCCGTGGGCCTGCTCATCTTCGGCATCAACTTCCTGAAAGGCCTCGACCTGTTCCAGAAGCGGAACATCTACCACGTGGTCTACAACGATGTTTCGGGCATCACGGGGGCCAGTCCGGTCTATTTCAACGGCTACAAGGTGGGCCAGGTGATCGGCACTTCGCTGGTCCGTGAGGGCAAGGGAGGCATTGCGGTCAGTTTCCAGCTGAATGAGGACGGATTGAAGCTCCCTTCCGATACCGAGGTCCGGATCTACAGCGCCGACCTCTTCTCCCGGGCGCTGCAGCTGGTCATCGGCACAAGCACGGAATTCGCCCAAGCCGGCGACACGCTGACCGGCGATTCGCAGTTGAGCCTCACCGATGCGGTGGGCCAGCAGATCGACCCCCTGAAGCGCAAGGCTGAGGACATGCTTGCCAACGTCGATTCGTTGCTCTCGGGCCTGAACCAGGTGCTGAACGATTCGGCCATCGGTGATATCGACGCCAGCTTTTCCAGCATCCGCTCCACCTTGGAGACCTTCAATACCACCTCCATGCGTTTGGACGGCATGGTCGCCGCGGAGGCTGACGCCATCCATAAGATCCTGACGAACCTCACCGCGGTCAGCCAGAACCTGGTGGTCTACAATGAACGCATCTCCAGCATCCTGCAGAACATGGACACGCTTTCCGGAACATTGGCCGGACAGGAGCTCAAACAGGCCGTCAGCGACCTGTCCACCAGCTCCGCCCAGTTGCGCGCCGTGATGGATGATCTGCAGGCCGGCGAGGGGTCTTTGGGGGCGCTGCTCAAGAACGATACGCTCTACAACAACCTGGAAAGTGCAAGCCGTGAACTGGACCTGATGCTCGAGGATGTGCGTCTCAATCCGAACAGATATGTCCATTTGTCGTTGTTCGGTAAGAAGGATAGACTTCCCCAGCTGAGCGAGAGCGACATCGACCGTATCGCCAAGGCCCTGCGTGAAGCCGAGAAACCATGAGCATCAGCAACATTCTGTTCGTCCTGGTACTGCTCGGGGCCGTCGGCCTGTTCAGCCGGAACCTTCAGCGTGTGGTGCGGAACATCCGTCTGGGTCGCGATCAGGACATCAGTGACCGCAAGGCCGAGCGCTGGGGCGTGATGGCCCGTGTGGCCTTGGGCCAGAGCAAGATGGTGGCGCGTCCCGTGGCGGGCTTCATGCACATCCTGATCTACATCGGCTTCGTCATCATTAACATCGAGGTGGCGGAGATCGTGATCGACGGCATCTTCGGTACACATCGCATCGGTGCCTTCCTCGGGCCTTTGTACGACTTTTTGATCGGCAGTTTCGAGGTGCTCGCGGTGGGCGTGTTGCTGGCCTGTGTGGTCTTCATCGCCCGCCGTGCGGTCCTGCAGCTCCCGCGCTTCCACAAGCCGGAGATGAAGGGCTGGCCTTCGAAGGATGCCATGATCATCCTCGTGGTGGAGATCCTGCTCATGGGTGCGTTCCTGCTGATGAACTCCACGGACCAGGTGCTTGCAGCGCATGGCGTGGACCACTACACCACGGCGGGGAACTACCCAGTGAGCAGCATGCTGCGCCCGGTCTTCGAGGGCATGACCGATGGTACCGTGATCGCCTTCGAACGCTTTTTCTGGTGGTTCCACATCCTGGGGATCTTCGCCTTCCTGAACTACCTGCCCTACAGCAAGCACTTCCACATCCTGCTGGCCTTCCCCAACACCTGGTACAGCAAGTTGCAGCCTCATACGGAGATCGCCAACATGCCCCGAATCACCGGCGAGGTGCGGTCCATGATCGATCCGTCCATCGCCCCCCCCGAGCCCGCACCCGCGCGGACCGTGGCGGGAGTGGAGGTGCCTGAACGCTTTGGTGCGAAGGACATCTTCGACCTGAGCTGGAAGAGCCTCATGGACGCCTATAGCTGTACCGAGTGCGGCCGATGCACCAGTGAATGCCCGGCCAACATCACAGGCAAGTTGCTGAGCCCGCGCAAGATCATGATGGACACCCGCGACCGTATGGAGGAGGTCGGGCGCAACATCGATGCGAACCAAGGCACCTTCAAGGACGATGGCCTGAGCCTGCACAGCCGCATCACCGAGGAGGAACTGTGGGCCTGCACCACGTGCAACGCCTGCACCCAGGCCTGTCCGGTGAACATCGACCCGGTGAATATCATCATGGAGATGCGCCGCTACAAGGTGATGGAGGAGAGCAGTACGCGCCCCGCCCTCACAGGCATGTTCAACAACGTGGAGAACAACGGCGCGCCCTGGGCCTTCGGGCCTGACAAACGCATGGACTGGGCACAGGAATGATCTCAGCCGGAAACGATGTAGCGTTGACCCTCCGGGTCGACTTATACTGACCAAAATGGAACAACTACGGATCCGCACCATGGCCGAATTCGCAGGCGCAGGCGAAGTGCCCGAAGTCCTGTTCTGGGTGGGTTGCGCCGGCAGTTTCGATGACCGCGCCCGCAAGATCACGAAGGCCTTCGTCCGCATCCTGAACGCGGCCAAGGTGAAATTCGCCGTGCTGGGCCAGGAGGAGTCCTGCACCGGCGATCCGGCGCGACGGGCGGGCAACGAGTTCCTGTTCCAGATGCAGGCGCTGCAGAACGTCACCATGCTGAACGGCTACGGCATCAAGCGCATCGTCACCGCCTGTCCGCACTGCTTCAATACCCTGAAGAACGAGTACCCTGCCTTGGGCGGTGCCTACGAGGTGTTGCACCACACCCAGTTCATCAATGCCCTGATCAAGGAAGGACGCATCAAGGTGGAAGGCGGCAGTTTCAAGGGCAAACGGATCACCTTCCACGACCCTTGCTATCTGGGGCGTGGTAACGGCGAGTATGAAGCCCCGCGCGAAGTGCTGCTGAAGTTGGATGCCGCGCTGGTGGAGCTGAAACGAAGCAAGCAGAACGGCCTGTGCTGCGGTGCCGGTGGCGCCCAGATGTTCAAGGAGGCCGAACCCGGCACGCGCGAGGTCAACCACGAACGCAGTGAGGAGGCACTGGCCGCCGAGCCCCAGGTCATCGCTGCCGGTTGTCCCTTCTGCAACACCATGCTCACCGATGGCGTGAAGCACTTCAACAAGGAAGGCGAGGTGGTGGTGAAGGATGTGGCGGAGCTGATCGCCGAAGCGGGGGAGCTGTAGGCCTTCACGATCGTCACCACGGCCAACGAGCCGGATTCACCGGAGGGAGGGTGATTATTCTCTACTCGTACTTCAATTTCCGGAACACATCACCCCCGATGTAAAGCGGTATCTCACTGAGCTGGATGGACGCGGGACCCCGGGCGATCGAAGGGGCCAGATCGAAGGAAAGCGAAACGCCGCTCTGTAGGATGGTGACCACGCATACGTCGTTACCCCAGATTTCCCTTGTGTACGGCACCCTGAGCTCCTCAAGTATCCTGAGAAGGCCGAAGGCATCGATGTCTCCAAGTCGGATCTCCTTGTTCCCGGTCGTGAACAGGAACGAATGATCCTGCAAGCTTTGCTTGAGCACCCAATGGGTAATGCTGCCGGTCCGGTCCAGTCCGATGGAGAACCGCAGGTGATCGATCTCCACTTCACATCCGAGCGCCCCCCCGTCTGGATGTACTTCTGTGGTGTACCATAGGAAGTACGGCTTCAGAACATCCTGGTGGATCCCGATACGGAGCACGGCATGATGGCCGGTCAGGATGAGATCGGTGAGGTTCATCGCAGCCGATAGCGGACCTTCCATGTTGATGAGCGTGTGCTCCTGAACGTTCGATCAGTTCTCCAGCAAAACCTTCACAGCTTCCTCCAACTGCTGATCGCGGCCTTTGCTGACGGCGGCCGGCTCGTTCGGCACCTTCACATCGGGTTCCAGCTGGGTGTTCTCCATGAAGGCGCCGCTATTGTCGATCATGCCCACTTGCGGGATGCCGAAGTACATGCCGTTCTGCAGGCCCTCCCACCATACGGCGGTGCCGGTACCGGGCACGGGCATGCCAACCAGTTTGCCCACACCGAGCGCCCGGTAGGTCACGGGGAAGAGGTGGGCATCGGAATAGTTGCTCTCGCTCATCACCACCACGCTCTTGCGCTGCCACTTGAACTGGGGTTCGGTGCCCAGCTTCTGCCCGCGGGGCTCGATGCGCATGTAGGTCTTGCCGCTGAGGAAGGTCGCCAGGTCGTCGTGCAGCCAGCCGCCGCCGTTGAAGCGCGTGTCCACCACCAGGCCTTCCTTGTCGTGGTACTTGCCCAACGCGTCCTCATACACCGTGCGGTAGCTTCGGTCGTCCATGCCGCGCACATGCACGTAGCCCAATCGGCCACCGCTCAGGCTGTCCACCAGGTGCCGGCAACGGTCCACCCAACGTTCGTACAGCAGCTGGTTCTCCTCGCCCCGGTTGATCGGCTTGACCGTTTCCTCCCAGCGCGCATTGGTCCTGGGGTCGTGCAGGGAGAGCAGGGTGGGCTTGTCGGCCTTGCGGTTCAGCAGTCGGCTGGGGTCCTCCGTGGCGGTGATGTCCATACCGTCGATCTTCTCGATCACCACACCGGCCTTGATCTTGGAACCCTCCTTCACGCAGGGCCCTTTCTTGATGACTTCCGCAATGGTCAGGCCGGCATTGGTATCGTCCGTGTAGAACAGTCCCAGCGAGGCCGTGGCATCACCGGTGGGGTTCTGCGAACGGTAGCCCGCACCCGTGTGCGAGGCGTTCAGCTCGCCGAGCAGTTCGCTCAGCAGCTCGGCCATATCGTCGTTGTTGTTGATGGACGGCAATGCGCGCTGGTACTCCTTCTTGTAGAACTCCCAATCGACGCCATGCAACTTGGGGTCGTAGAACTTCTTCACCACCTGGCGCCACACGTGCTCGAAGAGGTAGGCCCGCTCGGCCGCGCTGTTCAACGTCATCTCACCGTTGATGCCCACACCGCTCACCTCGTTCTTCTCGATCTCGAAGCGTGAAATGCCTCCGTCCTTGGTGAAGAAGAGGTTCTTGCCCTCCTTGTCCATCATCAGGTATCCAGCGTTGTCGGCACCCAGTTTCGCAGCCACCTTGGTCTCCTTGGTCCGCAGTTCGGTCACCCATAGGTCATAACCCTTCTCGAAGCTGGCGAGGTAGAACAGTTTCTCGCCGTCCTTGCTGAGCACTGCTCCCGAGAGGTCTGAGGAGTGGATGGTGAGCCGCACACGTCGGTCATCGATGTGCTCCAGTTCCAGTTTCAAGGGCTCCACGTTGTCCTTGTCGGCGTCCTTCTCCGTGTCATCGTCCTTCTTCGCGTCCTTCTTGCCTTTGTCGTCCTTGTTCTTTTCCTCCTCTTTCTTTTTGTCCTCTTCCTCCTTCAACAGTTCGAATTCCTCCTTGCTCAGGTTGAAGCGGTCGAAGGCCTCCTGGGTGAAGAATGTGGCGTAGGCATCCGACTGCCCGCCCCAGCTGGCGTGGTTCTTCATGCCGTCACGACTGCTGTAGGTGAGCATGGCCTTCCCGCCCATGGTCCACTCCGGGCCCCAATGGCCGTAGCCACTGCGGCTCAGGTCGATCACTTCCTTGTCGCCCGCTGCGCTCACCAGCCCGGCCTGTCCGATCCATTGGTCCTTGTTCAGGAAATTGACCAGCAGCCATTTGCTGTCCGGCGACCAGGCGAAGTGCTGGTCACCGTCGCTGTAGCTGTAGTTGCGGTCGCCGGGCAGCACGGTTCGGCTCTGTTTGCCGGCCACGTTGTAAACGCGCAGGGTGGTCCGTTCCTCCAGATAGGCCACCTCCTTGCCATCGGGCGACCATTTCGGCTGGAATTCCTCGGCGGGCGTGGCCAGCAGTGCTTCCTCCTTCAGCACGGTGGCGGTGAAGAAGTAGGGCTCCTCCTTGCGTACGATGCGGGTGGTGTAGAGGTCCCAGCTGCCATTGCGCTCGGTGGTGTACAGGATCGTTCGCCCATCGGGACTGAAGCTGGCCGACCGCTCCTGCTCGGGCGTATTGGTGATGCGACGCGTGGTGCCCTCCTTCACGGAGCTCACGAAGACCTCGCCGCGGTGCACGAACACGACCTCCTTCCCGTTGGGGGAGACATCGAACTCGCTGACGCCACCGTTCACCTTCACGGTGCGCTCCGGGGTGTGGCGGGCGTCCAATGCAACCCGCACCTTCACCTTCACCGGCTCCGATCCATCGATCATGGTGTACAGTTCACCGTGGTGGCTGAAGCAGAGCAGACCGTTGGTGCTGATGCTCAGGTGACGGATGGGGTGGTCCTTCAGGAAGGAGACCTGCGAGGCGGAGCCACCACCGGCGGCCATCTTGTGCACGTTGAAGGTGCTCGTGCCCGCCACGGCACCGGCTCCGTTCTCGCTCAGGTAGTACACCGTGCGGCCATCGGCGGAAAGCACCGGTTCGCGGTCCTCGCCATCGAAGGTGGTGAGCTGCTTGTAGGCTCCCGTGGCGGGCGTGTAGCTCCACACGTCACGCGTCACGCTGGACCGGTGGTGCTTGCGGAGATCATCCTCGTAGCCTTTCCAATCGTGGAACACCAACAGGCTTCCATCCGCGGAGTAGCGCGCATTGATCGCGGGCGTGGTCAGGATGCGCTGGGCCTTACCGCCGGTCAGTGGCACACGATAGAGCTCGCTCAGTCCGGGGCTCGGGAACTGCTGGTTGCTGGCGGCATCCAACCGGCTGCTGGAGAAGATGACCGCGCTGTCGTTCGGCGTGAAGTCGCTGGGCGTATCACCGGCGGAATGGAAGGTGAGCCGCGTGGCCTGGCCTCCCGTGCTGGGCATCACGTACACATCGTTGTTGCCGGAGCGGTCGCTGGCAAAGGCGATCAACCGGCCATCACGGGACCATACCGGCGAGCTGTCGTAGGCTTCGTGGGTGGTGAGGAGCACGGCATCGCCACCGGCCACGGGCACCCGCCACAGGTCGCCGAGGTAGCAGAACACGATGGTGGTGCCGTCCGGGGAAATGGCGGGCTGCCGCATCCAGAGGGGCGTCTCCTGCGCGATGGAGGCGAGGTTGATCGTGGCGAACAGAAGAAGCAGGCGGTTGCGATGCGTCATGATGGTGAATGGCGAGGCACGAAGTAACGGGTTCCGGCGAAGTGCCCATCCCCATGATGAACGTTCCGTCATTCTCCGCAGGATCACCAACTTTGTACCATGCAGGCAACACCGAAGCTCCGATCGCTGGCAGACATGCCGGCTCATGCCCGGCTGTGGGTCTATAAGACGCCACGCGCCCTGGGCCAGGCAGAACAACGGCTGGTGCGCGAGCGCGGTACGGAGTTCACGGCCGGATGGGCTGCGCACGGCGCCCCCCTGGATGCCTGTGTGGAGGTGCTCCATGACCGCTTCGTGGTCATCGCCGTGGATGAGGAGCAGGCCTTGGCCAGCGGCTGCAGCATCGATAAGAGCGTGGGATTCATCAAGGGCCTGGAACATGACCTTCAATTGATGCTCACCGACCGAATGGTGGTGATCTACGAGCAGGCCGGAGAGGTGAACAGCTGCCGCCTGCAGAACCTTCCGCAGTTGCTCAAGGAGGGTGCCATCACTGCGGATACGCTGGTCTACGACGACCTGGTGGCCACCGTGGGAGAGTTGCGCGAGCGCTTCAAAGTGCCCCTGCGCGCCAGTTGGTTGGAGCGCTTCCTCTGAGCGCATCCCCGATCGCCTTTTGAAAACTCCTGCCCTTCATTGGTCGGGGCGGGCTTCTGACGACCCAACTTGTACGTTCATACCACGAGGGAATGCGTACCGAAGCGGATCGATGGCTGGGAGCACTGTTTCATGGATGGGTGGAGCTCGTCACGCTCTTCCTGTTGCTCGTTGCCGTGCTGGCCTTGCTCAGCTGGTGCTGGGGGCGTGGCCTCCGCCCTGCGGACCGTGGGCCACTGGTCCATGCTCCCATGCTGCTCGGTACCTATGGGCTGGTGATCCTCCTGCGTCAGGTACAGGGTGAGTGGTGGGCCTCGCTCATCGTGGCCTTCGCATTGTTGGTGGGCGGCCTGCTCAGCAGGGTCGTGCGGCCGGTGGGGCTCTGGTCCATTAACATCATCGTTGCCACGCTCATCGGCCTGCATCTGCATTTGAGCGCCTTGGCCTTCACCGTGGCGGCCGTGGTGGCGCTCCTGTTCAGCTCCGGTCAGCGGCGATGAGCAGGAAGGGGTCATCCCGAAGCCCGGTCATCTGGGTCATCCTTGCACTGCTCGGCGTCAGTGGAGTGGTGTTCGCGGCTCTGCTCGGTCCCACGCGGGCGCTCTCCATCGCGGCGGCCTCGGTGCTGTCGACCACGGTGGATGGTCTATACGAAGACATCGGCGGGCATCAGCTCCGTGTCCTGGACATCACCGTGGACCCGGCGCATCTTGATACACTGAACAGTGACCTGCCCTGGAGCGGTGGCCACAACGTCCCGGCCGAGGTCCGCATCAATGGTGTGGTCTACAAGGCGAAGTTCCGATACCGCGGTGCGCTCACGCCATCGCACTTCCTGGGCGACAAACGGTCCTTCCGCCTGACCTTCAAGGATCCCCCGCCCGATCTGCCCTTCGACAAGGTGAACGTGATCAATCCCAAGTCGTTCAACATGCTGAACAACCATATGGGGCTGTGGATCGGAGGGTTCATGGGCGTCCCCGTCCCGCACGATGAGTTGGTGCAGGTAAGACTGAACGGGCGTGAACACGGCGTCATGGAACTGTATGAACAGCCCACGGGGAAGTTGGAGGAGGTGCGTGGTATGTGGCCGGAGGAGGTTCCTGTGTACAAGGGTGATTTCGGTCCGCTGCAGGGTCGTGCGCTGGGTGCGCGCAACCTGCTCTGGTCCGATGCGGCACATTGGCAGTACGTGAGCAAGGCGGATAGTGCCATGGCACACGCCCGACTGACCTCCCTGGTGGGACTGGTAAGCGACCGCCGGATGCCCATGGATGAACGGCGTGATTCGCTCGCGTCGCTCCTCCAAATGGACGCCTACCTCCGTTACCTGGCAGCGCTCTGGGTGGTGAACACCGCGCACATCGACCAGTACCACGATCAATTCCTCGTGCTGGATCCACGGAACGGCCTGTTCTATCCCATCCTGTGGGACGCCCTGCTCATGGACGAACAACCCGGGAAGCCGCGCTACTACGTGCATGACGCCCTGGCCTACTGGGTGCTGCAGGTGCCGGAGTGGCGGTTGCTGCGCGATCGCCATGCCTGGCAGGCACTGCAACGGCTCCATGGCGAAGGGCTGTTCCAGACGCGCTGGAATGAAGTGGAGCAAAGGGTGATGCCCTCGCTACTCGCCGATCGGAACAAATATGCCAACGTTACCCTACAGGCCGAGGACGTGCACCGCTATTCCATGGTGCACGCTGCGGCCTCCTCTGCCAGCATGCAGGAGCAGGTGCGGACCTATTGGGACGACCTGACGTCACGGCTCTCGGGCTGTCGCGTGCGGTCCGAACGCAAGGATGGCGCATTGCTCCTTTCCACGACCGATGAGTGCCCATTGGAACTGCGTTGGAAGGCGATCGAAGGCCAGGAGGTGCTCGTTCTGGTCGACGGTAAGCCCATGGCGACAGAGCGTGTCGGAGCTTTGACGCGCCTCGTCATCCATCGCGAAGTGGTGTACAGTGGAGGGAAGGCCGAGCCCTTCATGGAAAAGCAGCAGTTCAGGGTGAAGCCACTGGAGGTAAGATTGGAGTTCGTTCCGTCCCTCCCCGAAGGCCTTGAGATCATCAATGCGGTCACCGATGAGAAGGTCGATTGAACGCCGTTCGGTGGGAGTGATCGCCTGGCTCGTGGGCCTGTTGGCGGTGGCGGCAGTGCTGGTCGCCTCCTTTGCCCTGGTATCTCCCGATCGCCTGGCCGGAGCATGGCCGATGGGCATCCGTTCCACCGAAGTGGACGGCTACGCCAAGTGGCTCGATGTCAGCTTCTCGGACAGTGTCGGTCGACCGGTCCCGGTATACTACATCAGTGCCTCCGGGCGGAGCAAGCGTTGTTCGTGGGAGGATGATGGCCGCGGCTGGGAACGTCGTTGGCTGGAGGGTGAAGGGTATGGCGATTCCGTCAAGGTGCGCCGGATGCGGTCTGAGGATGGTGGCCTGCTGGTGGAACTGAAGGAGGGGACCTTGTTGCGCGAGCAGCGGGCCTTTGTCCTGCGGCCTGCCGGTCCTGAAGCGATCCGCCAGAAGTACCTCGAGATGTTGGCCACCGAGATGGGCCTGCTGACCCCGGAGCTCACGCTGGTCCGGGTGGTCTCCTGCGGCAGCGACCTTGGTCTTCACCTGAAGGAGGAGGTGGTCGATGCGCACTTCCTGCAACGCCGGGGCATGCAGGATGGATCGGCCTTCACTACACTGTTCGATCCGCGAACGGGGTTTGATCTTGTGCCGGTGATCAAGGGTGATTCCGCGGCCAGCGCCGGTCTGCGCGCGATCTGGACGATGGGGGGGAAGGCACTGCCTGCTCCGGAGGATGTGGGCAATACAGTGGATCAACGTGCATTGGCCGCGTGGTTGCTGCTCCGTTGGCTCTCTTTCCCCGATGATCCGCTGAACGGCGAGCACGTCATGGGCTTCCGCTGGGGACAACGACAGGTGGTGCCCGTATACCGGTCGTTGAGGCGCGATGCGATGACGACGGGTCCGTTGACCACGTACCGTTCCACACCGATCACGGTGCTGTTGCAGTACCCCGATCTGCGCAACCTCTTCCGTGCAGCGCAGGATGAACTGCTCGCGAAGCGGGGGCAACTGCGCGAACGCGCCGAGGCCATCGACCGGGTCTGGGTCCCACAGCTGGCCGCAGGGGATGCGCTGGACCACACCCTCGCACGCGTAGGCCACATGCGTGATGAGCTTTTGATGGTTCGGCTCTCCCAACGCGATGCCTTCGAACAGTTGTCGAGGCCCTTGGAGCGCATGCCCGGTTGGTCCGTGTATGGCGGTGGCACCCTGATGCCCCTGGCGAGCAGCATGCCCGCAGCCTCGGAAGACCACTTGAAGAACCTGTTGCGGATGACGAAGCTCCAGAGCGTCGGTGATTCCATCATCTTCCCCCGGGGCAAGTACACGATCGCGGAGGACCTGTTGTTACCCGCTGGAACACACGTGGTGATGCTGCCCGGTGCACGACTGGAGGTAGCCCCGGGCCGCCGCATCGTCTGTCGCGGTGATCTCCACATCCGGGGCACACGGATCAATCCGGTGTTCATCCGCCCGATGCGCGATACTGAACCTTTTGCGGGCTTGGAAGTGATCCGTGATGGCGGCGGCGAAGTGCGCATCACTGGACTTCAGATGAGCGGCGGAGGCTCGGGTGGTGCGGCCATGCTGCGCGTGCAGGGGGTTGAACGCACCGCGGTGGAAGGCGCGATCCTCGATGGGAAAGGAGGACTACCATTGTTGTGGGTCGCAGGTGGGGACGTGTTCGTCACCGGTGGAACGGTCACAGGAGGTCATCTATCCTTCATGCAGTCCGGTGGCACGCTGAAGAACGTCGAGATGCGCGGTGCCGCCAGGGGAACGGGCGATGCAGGGGTGATCCTCGATGGTTCCCGCATGCGCATCGAAGGCGGGTCCATCACCCGGTCCTCAGGCGCTGCCGTGGATGTCCGGAACGGTGCGCAGTTGCTGCTTTTGGGCCTGCGTTGCGAGGCGAATACGACGGCCCTGCTGGCGGTGGACGGCTCGCTGGTCCATGTCGATGCCTGCCGCTTCGTGGACAACGCCACGGTCTTTGAACTGCGCAGCGAGAAGGCCACCCGGGGTGCCACACGGCTACTGTTGTACACCAACGAGTTCCTGGACAATACCCGTGATCGTGTGGTGGATGCCCGCTCGTCGGTGTTGGACGGCCAGCGTCTGGACGACAAGGTGCGTCGCGGCGGTCAGCTTATTCCGTAGCTGGTCGGATGAAGATCGAGGCGCGGTCCGTGGGGCGCTCGGCGGCACGCCATTCGGAGCCCAGCATCCGGAGCTCTTCCGGAGGTACCTGGTCCAAGGGGTAGAGCACCGCATCCGGTCGGTCCAGAAAGGACACGGTGTTCACCTGTCCATCGCGCATGTGCACCTCGATGCGGCTGCAATCCGCGCGGTTCACGGCCATCACCTCCTTGACTCCTTCGTTCTCCTCCAGCGCGAAGTACACGGTGCGGCTGTTGCCTTCGGCGATCAGGCGGCGCAGCGCATTGTCGTTGAAGATGCCGGTCATGGTGGTGCCCGTCACCTGGTCGAAATGCACGCTGTCCACTTCGCTCATCAGGAAGGCATTGCCCAGGACATGAAGCCGGTGGATGCCTCCGTCCTTGAGGGTGATGCGGATGTGGTCGCCGGTGATCTGGTCGGTGCGGCTCCAGAGGACGGGCTTGTGGTACATGCGGATCAGGCTGTCCGCGTTGCTGTACACCAACGTATCGCAGACCCCTTGCAGGTCGGTGTTGAAGAAACGTACGCCCCGCCGGCCGGTGATGGTCCGTCCCGTACCGCTGCTGTCGGGCACGGCGATGAGGGAGTCGCTGTGCAGGAAAAGCGGCTCGGGCTTCATCAGGAACTCCAGTTCGGCATCGCCCGTGATGATCGATCGCTGCGTCAGCTCATTGTACTGTCCTCGTTGTCCCCGACCCACCAGTTCTGAGACGGTGTCGTTCAGGGTCACATGGCCCCAGGCGTCGCCCACTCCGGTGCCTTTGTCATAATGCAGGCTGTCGCCCTGGAGCATGCGGCCTTGGGTGAACACGCTGGAACGCCGAGTGAATCGGGCCCTGTCCTTCAACGTGTCGTAGCTGCCGCGCGTGGTGCGGATGGTGGTGCTGTCGCGGAGCAGACGGATCTCGCTGGGGCCGAAGAAGCGCACCATGCCGGTGCTGGTGGCGTAGTGCATGGTATCGCAGGTGATCACCCGTTCGGGGTGTTCGCTCCGAACATTGCGGCTGAACTGGAAGAGGCGTTGGTCCGCCAGGTAGGTGCCCAAGTCACTGGTGAGCGTGCTGCCATCGCTCAGGCTCAGGATGTGGCCTCCCTGGGTGTACATTCCGCGTCTGGCGCGCAGGTCATACTCGAGCTTGGTGGTGGTGAGCTCCATGCTCTTGTCGCGGAGCACGACCGCCCCCTCCATGTGGGCGATGCGTTCCTTGCCCTGATAGCGCAGGCGTTCGCCTTCCATGTGCAGGGAATCGCCTTGGTCGATGGTCACCCGGCCGAAGGCGTCCAGGCGTTGGTCCTGGAACAAGTGCGCACTGTCGCAGCGCATTACGGCATCACCATGGGCGAAGCGCACGTTGCCTTTCAGGCGCTGGGCCCCCGGCGCGATGGCGTCATCGTACTCCCACACGTCCGCGTTCTGGATCTGGATACGCCCTGAGCCATCGTCAACCCCGCCCTGACCGTGAAGAAGCAGGGATGTTCCCCAGAGAACGACCAGGAGCAATGGCCGGAGGGGGAGGAGCGGGCAGCGCATGGGGGACGGTGGGCAATGGCCGTGCCGGATCGGGTCTCAGTTCAAGGACACGCCCGGCAGCTTCCGCATCTGCTTGTAGTGCAGGCTCAGCCGGTCGAGCATGGCGCGGATGTGGCGTTCAGCCTCTGCGGTGGCCGCGCTCACCTTCTTGTCCGTGGCGCGCAGCACCATTACGCCGTAGATGGCTGTCAGACCCGTTTCCACGGTGCCTAGGGCATCCTCCCCGGCCAGTCCCTGCAGTTCGCGGATGGCGGGTTCCGCCAATGCCAGCAGCTCCTCGTAGGCGCCGTCGCTTACAACCTCCACCAAGGAGCGGTGCAGGAATTCCAGTTCGTTCACCACCTCCTCCACTTCGGCCAGGTGGCCCCGGTTCACGATGTCCTCAGCACGCATGCGGTCCATCACCCCCGCATACCAGGTGGCCACGGCGGCCTTGGTGTGCGGGTCGGCCTCCATGGGCTCCACCAGTTGCTCCACCACGCGGTGCAGGTCCAGTTCATTTGCGCGGAGCAGGTCCTCCAGGTGCCACATGCTGATCACGTAGCCCGCCGCGTTGTCGTGTTTCTTGTTCGCCAGCAGGTCCATCTTACTGGCCGGTGGTTTTCCGGGCGCGGTGACGTGCGTTCAAGCCCTGCACCATGTCGTCGGTGACGTTCAGCCCTTGGTTCCCCACCCAGATCTGACCACCGTTCTGTATGCTGAAGATGTAGTCGAAGCCGGCCTGTTTGTTGTACTCCTCCAGGAAGCCCTTCAGCTCGGCGGTGATCTCGTTCAGTATTTCCGCCTCCAGCACCATCAACTGTTGCTCGCTGCGCTGCTGCATCTGCTGGATCTTTCCCATCAGCCCCTGCAGCTCCGCTTCATCCTGCCGCACTTCGGCCTGCGTGCTGTAGCTCTGGTCCTTCTTCATAAGCTCCTCGTAGCGGGCCTGGGCCTTGGCCATTTCGTTCTGCAGGTTGCTTTCCAGCCGCTGCCCTTCCTTCTTGAAGCGTGCATCCTTCTCCTTGATCAGCTCAAAACGCGTCTGCACCGAATCCATGTGGAAGTAGGCGATGCGCGCATTGGCGAGCGCCACACTGTCACGGGTCAACAGCGGAACCGGTAGCTCAGTGTCCTCCGGTCCGGCCACCACCGTGGTCGTCACAGGGGGCGTGGGCGCGCGCATCAGGCTCCAACCCAGACCCAGGGTGAGCAGGACGTTCCAAACGAGCAGTAGCAGGGATGTGTTCTTGGACATGCAGGTAGGTCTGGCGCCCCCGTGGGGCAGGGACGGTGCGGGGCGCAAAAGTAACCTCTTGAAGTGGGATGGTTGTTCGCCACGGTCTGCACGCGGATGGCCTGCAGTTCGTCGATCGGCTCGGAGTCACGGGTTGAACGAGGAAGGCGGCCCCCCGGATGATCATCCCGGGAGACCGCCTTCATTCGGGAACGATCCTCAGCGCTGCACGACCACGGAGGCGCGGTAGCGTGCGTCGGTACCGGTGAACTGGGCCATGTAGATCCCTTCGGCATGGGCGTCCAATGCGATCTGCAGGGGCGCTCCGCTGGCCTGGACCTGCTCATCGCGCACCACGTGTCCGGTGGCATCCAGCAGGGTGAAGCGATAGCTGCCCTGTGCCAGTCCGTCCACCGTGATCACATCACGGGCGGGATTGGGCCATAGCTGTACCACGGTCGCGGTCAGTTCCTCGATACCCACCCAGGTCTGCAATTGCACGCAGCTGGTATCGTTGTCCGAGTTGTTGTCCAGGGTCCAGTCCGCCCAGGCACAGAGCTCATCGCTGGTATCTGCTGTCGGGGTGAAGGCTGTGGCGAAGGTCACCAGCTCCTGCGCGCCGGGGGCGAGTGTGCCGGAATAGGTCTGGGTCACAGCCGGTGCCGATCCATACTGGTAGCTGATGGGGAAGCCTGAGGTGGGCTGGTTGCCATTGTTGCGCAGCCAGATGCGCACCGCCGTCGGTGTGGCGACCTCCTGTCCGTTGGCCAGCGCGAAGAAGCCCGTGCAGGCCACATCGTAGACGGGTGACTGCTCCAGACGAAGTCCCAGGTGGAAGTCCACGTTCTCCGCATCCCGGTAGGGTGCCCAAGTGCCATCCAGCACTTCGTAGGTGCGCAGGGAGAAGGGTGGGGTGATGTCCTGAGCGATGTTGATGTTCGGGCCCTGCATGTACCACTGCACATAAACTCCTCCGCCGGTGATGGTGAGCGGGGCGGTCAACGGCACCACCTTGTCGCCCGGCGTGGCATCCACAGCCGCGATGAAAACGCTGTCGAGCAGCGTGCCCGGGCTGAAGTTGTCCCCGTCATCGGCGTAGACCTTCATGGTGAAGGCGGCAGCACCGGTGTTGGACACGATGCGGACCGTGGTCGCGATGGCGCGTGCCGGGTAATAGGGCGGACGGATGAAGACACCGACACCTCCGTTCCCTCCGTCCCAGCCCAGTCCCAGGCCATCGTCCGTGGCGCCATGGAAGCGAAGGTCGTGTGTGGCCGCGGTGGTGTCCAGCACCACCACTTCCTGCACGCGGATGTTGTTGCCTGCGGCCAGGTCGTTGGGCACATTGCCCACCGTGCTGCGGAGCCGGTAGGTACCTGAGGTGGTGGGGTTCAGCGCAGCCGGGAAGACCACCGTGGTATCGGATCCGGCCAGCATGGAGTTCACGGTCTGTTGGGCCGTGCTCAACACGGTCCCCGCCTGGTTCAGTGCTTCGCCGGTCACCGTCAACCCGTTCAGTGTGGTGTTCCCGGTGTTGATGGCATTGGCGATCAGGGGCATGAGGGCACCGTTGCGTGAGCGGAAAAGACCGCCCGTGCCCGGGGCTGTCACCCAATTGGCAGCGGCGTCGTTCACCTCCAACAAGGACACCGGTGGCATTTCGAAACGGATGGCATAGTTGGCCACCGGATACACATCGGCGCTATGCTGCAGGCCGATGCTGCCCGCCACGCTTTCGATGCCGATCAGCAGGTCATTGTTCTGCGTGAGGCCGGTCTGTTCCAGGATCTGCACGGTGATGCTGCTGTCCACCTTGCTCAGGATGATCTGGAATGAATTGCTGCCCGTATAGCTGGGCGAGGCGGCGGTCCAGAACGGGACACCCACGTAGCTGATGATGGTCTGGTCGATGTCATCGAAGAAGTAGCACCGGGCATTGTTGCCCGCACCGGTGAAGTTCAGGTCGGCCGTCAGGCCCGCGATGTAGTCGTTCACACCGCCCGCCATCGGGATGGTGGGGAAGGGCGATGCTATGTTCCCTTGGTTGTTGAAGGCGATGTAACCGTTGCTGCCGATCCACACGAACTTGCGACCGTACCAATAGAAGGGCATGTCGGTCTCCATCACGAAGGGGCCCACCAGGTTATCGTCAGCAAGACCCGCTACGACCGTCCCGGTGCTGGTGATATCCACCCAGTTGAAGACCGGTCCGTCCGGTTCATTGCTGTCCTTCCAGGTGTAACCGTAACTGTCCGGACCGCCCTCGGCGGCCATCAGCGGAAGAACGAGCAGGGAGGTGCAGAGAAGTGTAAGGGTTCTGATCATGTGGCGAGGGTGTTGAGGTCTGGCTTCGCCAAGATACGCCACGGGACGATCGGTCGGACCAACGTCCAGGCACATGCTCTTGGTACCGCAACCGCAGGCTTTACCCTGTCCGTCACGTCAATGCATCACTCGAACGTCGGCCGCCGCCAACTCGATCAGTTCACAAGCTGAGCAGTTCCTTGAAGCGGGCAGCCTGCCGTCGGCTCACCTCGATGGTCTCCTGCACGCCGTCCTTGCCCGTGTGTTTAAGCTTCACCATCAGCCCACCACTGAACCAGGGTTCAATGCTCTCCACCCAGCGCAGGTTGATGATGTGCTTGCGATTGGCACGGAAGAAGACCAAGGGGTCCAGCTTCTCCTCGAGTTTGTTCAGGCTGCGCAGCACCAAGGGCTTCTGG
>CAMCAZ010000063.1 GCA_945872795.1 Chryseobacterium gleum | reverse complement strand
AGCGATCGAGGTCCATCACCTTCACCCAGGCCTTCACGAAGTCCTTCACGAACTTCTCCTTGGCATCGGCCTGAGCGTAAACTTCGCTGATCGCGCGGAGCTGTGAGTTGCTGCCGAAGATGAGGTCCACGCGGGTACCGGTCCATTTGCGGTCGCCCGTCTTGCGGTCGTGGCTGCCGTAGATGCCCTCTTCTCCTGCCTTCGGTGCCCAGGCGTTGCGCATGTCCAGCAGGTTCACGAAGAAGTCATTGCTCAGCACGCCCACACGATCGGTGAACACGCCGTGCGTACTGCCACCGGTGTTGGCGCCCAGCACACGCAGGCCACCGATAAGCACCGTCATCTCGGGGGCGCTCAGGGTGAGCAGTTGTGCACGGTCCACCAGCATCTCCTCCGATGGTACAGTGTAGCTCTTCTTCTGGTAGTTGCGGAACCCATCAGCTTCGGGCTCCATCACTGAGAAGCTCTCCACGTCGGTCTGCTCCTGGCTGGCATCGCCGCGGCCGCTCGTGAACGGCACGGTGATGTTCTGACCCGCATCCTTGGCGGCCTTCTCCACAGCAGCGCTTCCACCCAGCACGATGAGGTCGGCGATGGAGACCGTCTTACCACCGGCGTTGAATTCCTTCTGGATCTTCTCCAGCTCACCGAGCACCTTGCCCAGCTGTGCGGGATCGTTCACCGCCCAGAACTTCTGTGGCGCCAGGCGGATGCGTGCACCGTTGGCACCGCCACGTTTGTCACTACCGCGAAAGGTGGATGCGGATGCCCAGGCCGTGCTGACGAGTTCGCTCACACTGAGACCGGATGCGAGGATCTTGTTCTTCAGTTCAGCCACATCGTTGGCATCAAGCACGTGTCCAGCGGGAATGGGATCCTGCCAAATGAGGTCCTCCTTGGGCACTTCGGGGCCGAGGTAGAGGCTCTTGGGGCCCATGTCGCGGTGCGTGAGTTTGAACCACGCGCGAGCAAAAGCATCAGCGAAGGCCTGTGGATCCTTGTGGAAGCGGCGGCTGATGGGCTCGTAGATGGGATCGAAGCGCAGGGATAGATCCGCCGTGGTCATCATCGGTGGATGCTTCACGTTCGGATCGTGCGCGTCAGGGATCATGTGCTCGGGCCTGCAATCCTTCGCACGCCACTGGTGCGCGCCAGCCGGGCTCTTGGTCAGTTCCCACTCATACCCGAAGAGCATGTCGAAGTACCCGTTGTCCCACTTCGTGGGGTTCGGTTTCCACGCACCTTCCAGACCGCTGGTGGTGGTGTGCACGCCTTTGCCCGAACCGAACTTGTTGATCCAGCCGAAGCCCTGCTCCTCGATGGGTGCTGCTTCGGGCTCGGGTCCCACGAGCTTGGGATCTCCGGCGCCGTGCATCTTGCCGAAGGTGTGTCCCCCGGCCGTGAGGGCCACGGTCTCTTCGTCGTTCATCGCCATGCGCTTGAAGGTCTCGCGCACATCACGCCCGCTGGCCACGGGATCGGGGTTGCCGTCCGGTCCCTCGGGATTCACGTAGATCAGGCCCATTTGCACGGCAGCAAGCGGATTCTCCAGATCGCGCGCGCCGGAGTAGCGGCTGTTCAACTTGTCGCTGGTGGCGAGCCACTCCACTTCGGAACCCCAGTAGATGTCCTCTTCCGGAGCCCAGATGTCGGCACGGCCGCCACCGAATCCGAAGGTCTCGAAGCCCATGCTCTCCATGGCCACGTTGCCAGCGAGCACGAAAAGATCGGCCCAGCTCACACTGTTGCCGTACTTCTGTTTGATCGGCCACAGGAGGCGGCGCGCCTTGTCCAGATTGCCGTTGTCCGGCCAGCTGTTGATGGGTGCGAAACGCTGGTTACCCGTGCCTGCGCCGCCACGCCCATCGGCCGTGCGGTAGGTGCCTGCCGCGTGCCAGGTCATGCGGATCATGAGGCCACCGTAGTGTCCCCAATCCGCCGGCCACCACTCCTGAGAGTCGGTCATCAATTGGGTGAGGTCGGCCTTCAACGCTTTGTAGTCGACCTTCTTGAAGGCTTCCGCGTAGTTGAACTCCTCGCCCAGCGGGTTGGAGGCCGGAGCGTGCTGGTGCAGGATGCCGAGGTTCAGAGCGTTCGGCCACCAGTCGCGGTTGCGCGTACCGCGTCCGGCCACGGGGTTGCGCATGGCACCGTGGATCACGGGGCACTTTCCTGCACTGCTGTTGTTCAATTCGCCGAGTTCGGCTCCACCGTGCTTCTCGCCGTTCTTCAAATCATTCGCCATTCGGTTCGGTCTTTGGTGATCGTGTAAGATGTCGGGATCGGCAGGATCCCGGTCGTTGTGTTCGTTTCAGGTCAATTGGCACTATACGCCCGCAGCATCCACAGGTCCTTCTCCATGGCCGTGATGTTGTCGCCCACCAAGGTGGCCGTGGCCTCATCACCCGCCGTTGCGCTCAAGGTAAGGACCCCTCGTTGCAGGGCGATGAGAACCGTCATGTCGCCCATCACGCAGGCCACCGTGGTCTTGGAACCGGTGAGGTCGCGTTGCTCCTTCACAGCGCTGGCCTTGAGGTAGGCGCTGTAGGTGTGCAGGGGCCGTCCCTCCAGGGTGAGGATGCGTTCGGCGAGGTTGTCGATCACCAATTGGGCCTTGGTGTAGAGCTCCTCGAACTTGGCGTGCAGTTCGAAGAATGTGGGACCGGTGATGTTCCAGTGGCAGCCGCGCAGGTTCTGGTAGTGCACCTGGTAGGTCGCCAGCAGTTCGTTCAGGGAGGCCACGAGGCCTTCGCTCTGCTTCAGGTCCAAGCCGATGGCATTGGTCCGGCTGCTGGTCTTTGTCTTGCTCATGGCCCGCGAAATTATCCGCCCCTATCACATAGAACAAATTGATAGTTTCGATGCTCCAATAGCCTACATCGATCATGACCCTGCAGCAGCTCCACTACCTCGTGGCCCTGGACGGCCACCGCCACTTCGTGAAGGCCGCCGAGGCCTGCTTCGTCACGCAGCCCACGCTCACCATGCAACTGCGGAAGCTGGAGAAGGACCTGGACGTGGAGCTCTTCGACCGCCGTTCGCAGCCGGTGCGCCCCACGGAGGTGGGTGCCCGCGTGATCGCCCAGGCGCGTGTGCTGCTGCGTGAGGCCGACCAACTGCAGGCCCTGGTGAAGGAACTGCACACGGGCATCTCGGGCACCTTCCGGGTGGGCATCATCCCCACGCTGGCACCCTATCTGCTGCCCCTGTTCCTCCCGCGCTTCGCCACGGAGCACCCGGACATCCGGCTGGTGATCGATGAGCGCAAGACGAGCCGCATCCTGAAGAGCCTGCGGCGTGGCGAACTGGACCTGGGCATTCTGGTCACCCCGGTGGACGCCGGCGAATTCGAGGAGGTACCACTCCTTCAGGAGCCCTTCCTGGCCTACCTGCCCGAGGGGCATGCCTTATGGCGAAGGAAGAAGCTGGACCTCATCGACCTGCAGGAACAGTCGATGTGGGTGCTGGGCGAAGGGCACTGCTTCCGCGAGCAGGCACTGAGCCTCTGCGACCGCCCCAGTTCAGCGGGTCACGACAATGTGCTGTACGAGAGCGGGAGCATCGAAACGCTGAAACAACTGGTGCGCAAGGGCAGTGGGATGACGCTGGTTCCCGAACTGAGCGTGGAGCCGGGCGATCCGCACGTGCGGCGCTTCGCTGCCCCCGAACCGGTGAGGCAGGTGAGCCTGGTCGTGCGCCGTCCCTTCGTACGCCGCAAGTTGCTGGAGGAAATGGCCCGCTGCATCCGCAAGGCGCTGCCCATGAACGGCACGGACAAGCGACGCGTGGTTCCACTTTCCTGAACCGAAGGTTCGGCAAGGATGTACGCTCAAGGGTGAGATCCAGCGAAGGACCTTACCGAGCCGACCCATCACTGCCCTTCCAGGCCGCCTTCGGGGTCCGTTTCGTACTCCGTGGGCTCCACCACATCGGGCAGGCCGGTCTCGAAGAAGCCCGGGATGGTGCCCTTGTTCACGGCGATCTCCTTCACGGTGAAGGAAACCACACCCATGGGTCCACCGCCCTGGCCGATGCTGTGCGGGAACATCACACCAGCCACGGCCTTGTAGTCGCCATAGGTGGTGGTGATGCGCATGTTGCGGCCCATCATGAACTTCTGTTCCGTGCGTTGCAGCCTCAGGCCGGTGGCGGCATCGTAGTAGTCGGCCACCGTGGTGCCGTGCTGGGTCATCAGGATCACCTTGTAGGCCTCCTTGCCGTTCACCGTGGTGCGACCGGCGAGCACCTTGCGGTCCACAAAGCCGGTCAGCTCCATCTCGGGCACCGGCGCTGCGGTGAACATCAGGTCCTGAAGGTCCACGTCGGTCAGTTCCTCCTGCCCCTCCGGACCTTTACGACCGGCACGCGTGCCGTCGAGGACCACCTCCTCCAGCACCATCGTTCCGGCACGGGCCTCGGAGCGGTACTTACGGCCGGGTGCATACCATTCGGTCACGGACAGTTCCTGCGCACCCATCGGGGCCGTCATCACGCGACGCAGGTCCTCCACCAGCGCCACTTTGGTGCGGCCTCCCAAGGCCTTCAGGTAGGCTTCGATCACCTCGTCGGCGGTACGGTCGCTAACCGGGGTGACGTCCTCCTCCCAGGGTTTCCCGTTCTCATCCAGTTCCAGCACCGCATTCGACTTGTCGCGGCTCAGGGGCTCCAGCTTGTGGTACACCTGCTGCTTGTCGCCCACCACCAGGATCACGGCCTGATCGGGGTGCAGGAAGGCCTGTGCCGCGGCCTGCACATCGTCGGCAGTGATGGCATCCAGGCGCTGCAGATAGGTGGCGTAATGGTCCTCGGGCAGTTCGTTCAGGTAGGTATTCAGTGCGAAGCGCGCCACCGTGCGGGGGTCCTCCAGGCTGCGGGCGAAACTGCCGGCCATGTAGCGCTTGGCGAGGTCCAGTTCCTCGCTGGTCACCGGCTCATTGCGCATGCGCTCCAGTTCCTTGATGATCTCCGTCACCGCGCTGTCCGTCACCTCGGTGCGCACGCTCACGCTGGCGTTGAAGTGGCCGTTGAAGCGGTCCGATTCCATGCTGGCATAGGCGCCATAGGTCCAGGCCTTGTCCTCGCGCAAGTTCTGCATCAGGCGAGCGTTGAAGACCCCACCTCCCAGGATGGTGTTCATCACCTGGGCCGAAAGGGCGCGCAGGTCCTTGGGCTGCAGGTTCAGCGGGAATCCCACGCGGATCACTGACTGGGCGGACCCGGGGCGGTCCACCAACATCACGCGACGCACGCCGCTGGGCAGGGCCAATTTCGGCAGGACACGCACGATGCCCAATCCTTCCACGCTCACAGTACCGTCCTCGTTGTCCGTGGTGGCGGGCTTTGCTGGTTTCCAGTTGCCGAAGTGTTGGGTGGCGAGGACCTTGGCCTCCTTCTGGGTGATGTCACCCACAAAGACCAGGTAGCCCTTCTCGGGGCGGAAGAAATAGTCGTAGTAGCCCTTGATGTGCTTCACCGCGATGTTGCCCAGGGAGGCCTCCGTGGTCACCTCGCCATAGGGGTGCAACCGGCCGTAGGTCACTGCGCGTCCCACCACCTCGGCGATGGCATCGGGGTCATCCTTGCGCTGCTGGATCCCTGAGCGGGTGCGGGTGCGGGCGCTTTCGAATTCGCGCTCGGGGAAGGTGGGACGGGTGGACACATCCTCCACGAGTTCCATCAGCTCGGGCAGGTTCTTCTTGAGGCCCGAAGCGTAGAGGCCGTCGCTGGTGGTGGCCAGGGTGGCGCCCAGGCGGTCCACGTTCTCATCGATCTGGGCCTTGGTGCGCGTGGTGGTTCCGGTGGCGAGCAGTTCGCCCACCATATCAATGTAACCGGCCTTTTCGCCCTGCACCACAGGGGGGATGTCGAAGCGCAGCTGCACGTTCACCATCGGCAGCTTGTGGTTCTCCACCACCAGGATGCGAAGACCGTTCTTCAGGGTGAAGGTGCTGTGGGCACCTAGGTTCACGGCGGGTGCGGGCCCGGGAGCGGGCGGACGGGTGCGGTCGATCTGTGCGGTCATCAATGCCGGGGCGAGCAGGCCTGCCACGAGCATCACGCCCAGGCGGGTCGCACGGGTCGGAGGGGTCCTGCGGTTCATGGTTGTTGCTGGCTGAGCGGCAGGTAGTGCAGCACTACGCGGTCGCTGGTGGTGAAATAGGTGACGGCGGCCTGGCGCAGGTCCTCGGAGGTCAGTGCCAGATAACGGTCGAGCTCCTGGTTCACCAGTTCGGTGCCCCCGAGCATGGTGTAGGCCGTGGCGAGGTTGCCCGCCACACCCGCCACGCGGCCGTTGTCGGCGATGTACTCGGATTCCAACTGGGCTTTCAGCTTGGCCATCTCGGCCTCGGGCACACCCTCCTTCCGGATCCGGGCAAGCTCAGCATCCATGGCGCGCTCCAGTTCCCTCACGTCCACTCCCGCGTTGGCGATGGCGAACATGATGGCGAGCCCGGGATGCTCGAAGGGCAGGCTGAAGGCTCCCACGTACACGGCCTTCTGCTGTTCGTCCTTCAGGGCAACGTTCAGGCGGGACGAGTTGCCGTTGGCGAGCAATCGGTTCACCAGGTCCACGGCGTAGAAGTCCTTGGTGCCGTTGGCCGGGATGCGGTAGGCCTGCACCACGGCAGGCAGCTGGATGCGGTCGTAGATCACGTCACGGCGCTCACCCAACAAGGGCGGCTCCACCACGGTGGGCTGCACCACGTCCTTGCCTCGGGGGATGCCACTGAAATACTTCCCCACGAGCTCCTTGCAGCGGGTCGGGTCGATGTCACCCGCCACCACCAGCACCGCATTGTTCGGTACGTAGAACTGCTTGTAGAACGCCTGGTAATCCGCTTCGCTGGCAGCGTTGAGGTCCTCCATGAACCCGATGGTGGGCCACTGGTAGGGGTGTTCGGTGTAGGCGCGTTTCAGTACCTCGATGAGGATGCTGCCGTAGGGTTGGTTCTCGTAGCGCTGGCGACGCTCCTCCTTCACCACCTCGCGCTGGGTGTCCACGCCTTTCTGGTCCACCTTGGCGTGCAGCATGCGCTCACTCTCCAGCCACAGTCCCAGCTCCAGCTGGTTGCTGGGCAGCACCTCGTAGTAATAGGTACGGTCGCCGGTGGTATTGGCATTGAGCACGCCACCCGCCTTCTCCACGTGTTTGCTGAATTCGCCGCGGGCGATGTTCGCCGAACCTTCGAACAGGAGGTGCTCGAAGAAGTGCGCGAAACCGCGGCGGTCCTTCTCCTCGTTCTTGCTGCCCACGTGGTACATCACGCTCACCGCCACGATGGGCGTGCTGTGGTCCTCGTGCAGGATCACGTGCAGACCGTTCTCGAGGTCGAACTCCGTGTATTCGATGGCGCGTGTCTGTGCGGCGGCGGGTGCAGCGAGCATGGTGGCCAGGGGGATCATGATCAGGTTCCTCATACCGAGAGGGGCTTCGGGTGAACGTGCACATCGGCCAGCGGGCCGGGCGAACGGGTCGCTAAAGTAGGACGTGGAAGCCGGGGGGCAATGGCGGAAGGGCCTGGCCGACCATCGGTACGGGATCACGATCGCGGCAAAGCGATCGCCGATCGGTTCGGTGCCACGCTACCCGATTTCGCGCACAACGATCCTTCACGCTGTAGCTTTGGGCAAATGGTCGCCGCCACACGTCCCCTGTCATCGGCCCTGCGCACGCGGATACGGATCCGGGCCCTGCGCTACCTGTTCACCTTCACCGCCCCTGCGTTGGCAGTCGCAGCTTTCCTGGGCAACGGTTGGTGGACCTGGGCGCCGGTGCTGTATGCCTTCGGGCTGGTTCCATTGCTGGAACTGATCATACCCGAACGGCACCAGAACCTGAGCGATGAGGAGGAGCAGGCTGCGCTGAGCGATCCACTGTTCGACATCCTCCTTTACCTCATCGTTCCGGTGCAATGGGGCCTGCTGGTCCTGTTCCTGCTCACCGTGGATGAGGCAGGCCTGGCGCGCTGGGAGGTGGCCGGCCGCGTGACGAGCATGGGCATCCTGTGCGGCATCTATGGCATCAACGTGGCCCATGAACTGGGGCACCGGGTGAAGCGCTGGGAGCGCGACCTGGCGCGGGCGCTGCTGCTCACCAGCCTCTACATGCATTTCATCATCGAGCACAACCGGGGGCATCACCGCCGGGTGGCCACCCCGGACGATCCAGCCTCGGCGCGTCTGGGCGAATGGCTTCCGCTGTTCTGGCTGCGGAGCGTGGTGTTCAGCTTCCTCAGTGCCTGGCACATCGAGAAGGAGCGCATGCGCAAGGCGGGCCACGCTGCCTTGGGCTGGCGCAACGAGATGCTGCAGGCCCTGGCCTGGCAAGCCCTGCTGCTGACAGCGATCGGGCTGCTCTTCGGAGTCTTCGTACTGACCGCCTTCGTGGGTGCCGCGGCGGTGGGGATCGTGCTGCTGGAAACGGTGAACTACATTGAGCATTACGGACTGCGGCGCACACGCAGTGCGCAGGGTGGATACGGGCGCGTTCAGCATGTGCATTCCTGGAACAGCGACCGACTGATGGGCCGCCTGCTCCTCTTCGAACTGACGCGCCACAGCGACCACCATTGGAAGGCGAGCAAGAAATACCAGGTGCTGGCCAGTCTCGAGGACGCACCGCAGCTGCCCACGGGTTACCCTGGCATGATGCTGCTGAGCCTGGTGCCGCCGCTTTACTTCGCCCTGATGGATCCCCGCCTGGAACGGATGGTGGCGTCGAACGCGGCCTTGGAGCGCGCTGCCTGATGGCGGGCGCATCCGACTAAGAAATACCTTTGTTCGTCGAAAACCGGAAGCGGTTGATGTGCGTAGAACCGGCCTCCAGCGAACCATGAGCACTGTCGAGACCGTCCAGGACCGCACCCTCACCCCCGCGGTGAAGGCCCTGATCCATGAATTGGTGCATCGTTTCGGCCGCAAGCGGAACGATCTGCTGGCGGATCGGGCGACCCTGCGCGAAAAGCTGTCCAGCGGCTCGGTGGAACTGCGGGAGGAGACGGCCCACGTACGGCGCTCCGATTGGACCGTGGACGCCTTGCCGGACGCATTGATCGAACGGCGGGTGGAACTCATCGGCGGGGCGCACCGATCCGAACTGATCAACGGGCTGAACGCCGGTGCCAAGAGCTACATCGCCGACCTGTGGAACTTCACCCCGGGTGACACCTGGAGCATGTTACGGGCCCACCGCAGCCTGGAACGTGCCTCCAAACTGGAACTGGCCTACCTGGACACGCTGGAAGGCCGCGTACGCGTGAACCCGAACACCGGCACTCGTCTGATGGTGGTGCCACGCCCGCTCTATGCCCTGGAAGGTGCCCTGCTGCTGGACGGCGAACCCGTGCCGGCCCCCTTCTTCGATCTGGCCATGCTGATGCATAACTGTGCCCATAGCTGGACCGAGAAACAGGGTGGAGTGTACCTCTACCTGCGCGACGTGCATGGTCATCTGGAGGCCCGCCTCTGGGCGCAGCTCTTCGATGCCGTGGAGGAACTGATGGAACTGCCCCGCGGGACCGTCCGGGCCACGGTGATGATCGACAACATCGCCGGTGCGCTGGAGGCCGATGAGATCCTCTTCGAACTGATGCACCACGCCGCAGGGCTTTCGATGGACCCCCAGGGCTATGCGGCGGACCACATCGCCCTGTTCCATGGCCCGGACCGTGCGGTGCTGCCCGACCGCGAGACCATCGGCCTGAACGCCCCGATGCTTCGGGCGCTGAGCCTGCGCATCATCGGCATCTGCCACCGCCGGGGCTGCCATGCCATCGGTGCGCCCAGCTTCGTGCTCCCCCCCTTGGTGCGTGAACGCATGAAGGCCAGCTACCTGGAGATGCTGGGCGACAAGGAGCGCGAGGCGGTGGACGGCTTCGATGGCACCATCGTGGTGGACGGCGACTCGGTGAACCCCGCGATGGTGGAGTTCAACAAGAGCATGCCGCGCGCCAATCAGCTGTACTACCTGCGGAACGATGACATCCGCCCAATAGACCTCATCCAGCGCCCCGAGGGCGCCATCACGGTGGACAGCCTGGTGGGCATGATCCGGACGACCTTGCGTTTCATGGTGGAGCGCGACGAGGGCCGCGGCTGGGTGATCCAGGGCGGCCGCAAACATGACCGTTCCTCGTTGCGCCTGTCCTTGCGCCTCCTGTGGCAATGGAACCGTAGCAGCGCCGGGGTGATCACCGCCACGGGGCTCGAGATCAGGGACCAGTTGCTGCGTTTCCTGGTGCGGAAGGAGAGCGAAAAGATGTTCGCCAACTCCGACGAGCACACGCGCAAACTAGCCGCGGCTGCCGTGGTGCGCATGCTGGACATGGTGTTGGCGGAAGAGGTTCCCCTGGAGCCGATGTTCTGATCAGATCAACTATCGTTGACCGGACATCGCGCGCAAGGCATGGTGCAGATGTCCCCCGCTCCTATCTTGGGCGCTTGAGATGAACGACAAGAGCTGGACCTCCGTGGAAACGCGGCTGCCGGAGGATGGGGCACGCGTACTGTGCCGGGTGCCGGGCAACGCTGTGTACCTGCCCGGTAAGACGGGCGCCACCGAGCTACGCGAGGTGGTGATCATGCGTTTCGCCTTGGACTTTTTCGTGAAGAACCCCAGCAAGACGGGCTACAACGGGCCGGCGCACTTCTGGCTGGGCGAGGGCACCAGCAACCGCTTCTTCGCGGAGGTGAGCCACTGGATGGCACTTCCCACGGTGGAGTGACCGGGAACGGAAAAGGGTGCCAGGGTGCGGAACCGGTCCGCCTCCTGACACCCTTTCGAGCGTTGATGCGTTCTCCTACTTCACGATCTCCAGCAGCTCCACATCGAAGATGAGGGTGCTATTGGCGGGGATCGCACCGCCGGGACCGCCGGATGGGCCGTAGGCCAGATCGCTGGGGATGTACAGCTTCCACTTGCTGCCCACGGGCATCAACTGGAGGCCTTCCACCCAACCACGGATGACACCACCCACTGGGAAGGTGGCGGGCTGACCGCGGTCCACGGAGCTGTCGAACTTGGTGCCGTCGATGAGCGTGCCCGTGTAATGGACGCTCACCTGGTCCTGAGCGGTGGGCTTAGGACCTGTGCCCATGGTCACTACTTCGTACTGAAGACCGCTTTCGGTGGTGACCATACCCGACTTCTTGCCGTTCTCGGCCAGGAAGGTCTCACCGGCGATGCGGTTCTCCTCGCCCTTGGCCTGATCTTCGGCCATGCGCTTCTCCTGCAACTTCATCATATATCCCTGCACCACCTGTTCCAGAGTGGCCTGGTCCATCATGGTGGCGCTGTCCAACCCGTCGCGCAGCCCCATGGCAATGGCGTCGATGTTCACGCTGTCCAGCTTGCCACGCTTGAAGTTGGCGCCGATATCGGCACCGATGGCATAGCTCACGGAATCCATTTCATTGGTAAGGACTACCCGGCCTTTCTGGCCTTGGGAACAAGCGCTGAGGAAGGTCATCGCCAGCGCGGCGGAAGCGAAACGTACGGTCATGGAGTTGGAATGGGGCGCAAAGGTAACCATCCGGAGCGCAGCCGTTCACACGGAAGCGACCTTGGCCAGGATCCGGTGCAGTTGGCGGTTGAACCGCACGAAGCGCGGGAGATCGCTGTGGTGCCCCTTGGGAAAGGTGAACATCTCGCGTTCCACGGTGGAGGGCACCATGGAATAGAGCTTCAAGGCCGAATGGTAGGGCACCACATTGTCCCGCAGTCCGTGAAAGATATACACCGGGCAGTGTATGCGCCGGATGGCCTTGTCGTTACGGAACGGATAGCGCAACAGCACCTTGTAGGGCAGGATGCGGAGGTAGGAGATCGCCACATCGTACAGGTTGGCGAAGGGCGTTTCCAGGACCAGGACACTGGGCCTGTTGTTGGCAGCCACAGGTGTGGCCAGCGCACTACCCAGCGACCGACCATAGAGCACGATGCGGTCCTCGGGCCACTGTTCCTTCAAGTGATCGTACCAGCCCTGGGCGTCCTGATGCAGGGCCTTCTCGCTGAGCGCGCCATTGCTTTTACCATAGCCGCGATGGTCGGGCATGAGCACATCGAAGCCCTGCCGGGTGAAACGCCTGGCCTGGTGCCCCCAGCGACGCAGCGAACCGGTGTTGCCGTGAAAGTAGAGCACCACGCCGCGCGATCCCTCCGCCTTGAAGTACAGCGCGTGCAGGCGCGCACCGTCCGCCGCCATGCGGTAACGTTCCTCGAACGGCAATTCGAAGCGGAAACGATAGTTGTCCGAAAGCCGGAAACGGATGAAGATGAAGCGCTCCTGAAAAAGGTAATAGAACAGGCAGAGCGCGCCGTAGCCGAGGAGGAGCACGAGCAGCAGGGCAAGGACCAAGGCCATGGTACACAAAGGTAGGAGGGGCGGCCGCTGAAGGGTCCCATCTTTGTGGCCGCATGCGCCCGGACCTCCTGCTTGTTGCGGCCTTCTCGCTGGCCACCTCCGCGTTGAGCGCACAGGCCGTGCATCAGAAGAATCTGCTGATCACCATGGGTGTGGGGGCCGGGCTGGTGAGCTTGAAGAGCCCCACCGAGGTGCTGCGACTGGACCAGGGCCAATGTGGCGCGGTGCGCATTGCCTTCGGTTATGCCCTCAGCGATCGCTGGTCCCTGGGCATGCACTATGACCGTATCGGTTCCAAGGACCATCCCGGCCCGGTGCAGCGTTTCCGGCTCACGACCTATCTGCTGGAAGGGAGTTACCGCCCTATCATCGGCAAGCGCGGCACGGTGGAACTGAGCGCCGGGATCGGACCCTCCGTGCTGGCGCTGACCCCGACGAACGGAAGACTGCCTGCGCGCAGTAACCAAGGTTCGCTGGCCTTCGGTCTTCGCTACGTGTACGTGATCAGCGGCACGATCGGGGCCTACCTCGCGGGTGACATCGCCGCCGGCAACGAGGCCGACCTGGCCATCGAGGGCGCTCCGGTGACGGACGAACAGGGCAAGACCGTGCGGACCTCCTGGAACAGCCAGCGACTGGGTGCAGGACTGGTGGTGCGTTTCTAAGCCTTATCGCGCAGGAAGACCCATTGGTCCGCCGTGCTTTCCTCCGGCGCATAACGGTAACCATCGCCGGTGTAGTCCTTCAGCGCTTCGGGCTGCATTAATCGGTGCTGCAGGATGTGGCGGGCCATGGCGCCGCGTTGGTGTTTGGCGAAGACCATCACCATGCGATAGCCCGCGGGTGTGCGGTCCTTGAAGATAGGTGTGATCACCCGGGCCTTGAGCTGCGCGGCACGCACGGCCTTGAAGTATTCGGTGCTGGCCAGGTTAAGCACCACATCCGATCCGCTGTCCTGGAGGTCTGCCGCAAGCCGATCGGTGATGCGGCCGCCCCAATAGGCATAAAGGTCCTTGCTGCGCTTCACGGGCAACTTGGTGCCCATCTCCAGCCGATGGTCCTGGATCAGGTCCAGCGGACGCAGGATCCCGTAAAGGCCGGAGAGGATGCGCAGGTGGTGCTGGGCGAAACGCAGGTCATCAGCGGCCAGGGTGCGTGCATCCAATCCACGGTAGGCTTCGCCATTGAACACAAAGGCCGCAGGACGGGCATTCGCGGCGGTGAAGGGCAGCGCCCAACGCTGGTAGCGCTCGTGATTCAGCTCCGCGAGCTTTTCGCTGAGGTCCATCAGCTCGGCCAGCTTCTTCGCGGAGAGCGCGCGCAGCTTGTCGACCAGGGGGGCACTGTGCTCCAACAATACCGGTTGCGTAAGCGGCTTGATGCCTTTGGGCACCTCGGTGGCGAGGTCCTTGGCGGGCGAGAGCAGGGTGATCATGGGGCGGCAAAGATCGCGTGAAGCAACGCTGCCGCTGCGCGTTCGGTTCGGCGTGAAGGAAGGTTAAACGGGACGGACGGCGAGCGGTGATCGGTGCGTTCGGCGGAGCTTCGCGGCATGAGGTCCCTGCGTCGCCATGCCCTGCTGTGTATCCTGGTCATCGCCATCCTGTCCCTGCCGGCAGTGGCGGCCGTTGCGGGACTGCACGGGCCGGAGATCTGCGCAGTGGCGCCGGCTGTTGATCGGCCATCAGCCCCGAAGGTCGACATCACCGCCCTGCAGTTCCGCAACCTGGAGCAGCACGCCGAGAGCACGCGCACTGCGGTGGCTCCGCAGGCCGCGCGCTGAGGACCTCACTTCATCCCGCGTTTCTGCTGGATGGTCTCATAGGCCTGCTGCACCTTCTTGAACTTCTCGGCGGCCGCGTGCTGCACCTCCTCCCCCAGTTGCGCCACCTTGTCCGGGTGGTACTTCATGGCCATGCGACGGTAGGCCTTCTTCACCTCCTCGTCCGTGGCGCTCGCGGGGATCTCCAGGATGTCATAGGCGGCCGTGGGGTCCGCCGTACGGAACATCGCGCTCAGGGAGCCGAGGTCCTTGTCGCTGACGCCCATGTCGTGCCCGATGCGGCGCAGCAGGTCGAGCTCGGCGCGGTCCACCTGGCCATCGGCGTGGGCGAGGCCGATGAGGTAATGCATGAGCTGCAGCCGCACGGGGTGCGGCATGTTGTGGCGGATCTGAGCGCACACCTCATGCACCGGGATCTCGCGTTTCAGCACATCGCGCAGTACCACCAGCAGTTGCACCGACTGCACCTCGCCGAACTGTTGGACGAAGAAGCGGCGCACGTGGTCCAGCTCACGCTGGGTCACCCGGCCATCGGCCTTCATCAGCGCCGCGGTGAGCACCACCAGGCTCATGGTCAGGTCACCGGCACTGGTCTGCTGGGGCGGGATCCGGCGTTGGGCGTTCTCCTCCCCCGTCGTTCCACGCATCTGGTCGAGCATGGCGCCCATGGCAAAGCCCACGAGGCCACCGATGGGACCACCAAGGGCCCAACCCAATCCTCCGCCGATCCATTTACTGAAGCTCATTGTGATCCGTTTGCGGCGCTTGAAGTCTTACCAACTGCCACCGGCACCGCCACCGCCGAAGCTTCCACCACCGAAACCACCGAAGCCGCCCCCCCCGCCGCCGCCGAAGCCCCCACCTCCGCCGCCGCCATGCCAGCGACCACCGTGGTTGTTGCTCATCTGGCTCAGCAGCCACATGGCGGTCCAGAAGTCCACCTTGTTGGTGGCCGCATAGGTGTTCACCCGTTTGCGCCACGAGAGGAAGATGACCCCGAAAATGAAGAGCATCACCAGGAGCATGGGCCATACCGGCGCCCGTTTGCCCTGCCCCGGTATCTGTTCATTGTACTCGCCCTTGGCCATGGCCATCAACAGGTCCACGGCCTGGTCGATCCCACCGAAATGGTCGCCCTGCTTGAAATGCGGGACCACCACCCCGTCCACCACCTGTTTGGCGCGCAGGTCGGGGATCGCTCCCTCCAATCCGTAGCCGGTGGCGATGAAGACCTTTCGCTGGCCGGGCGGACCGTTGGGTTTGATCAGGAAGACGATGCCATTGTCGAAGCCTTTCTGACCGATCTTCCACTGCTCACCGATGTCGAACGCGAGGTCACCTTCAGGCAATCCGCAGAGGGTGTCCACGATGATGACGAGGATCTGGTTGCTGGTCTCGCGGGCGAAGGCCACCAGTTTCGTGTTGAGGCGCTCGGCCTCGGAGGGCTCCAACCAGTGGGCATAGTCCCACACTAGCTTGGTCTGCTGCCTTTCTTCGGGCGGCGTCAGGGAGCAGTCGAAACGTGCGGCCTGTGCGCCGAACGACGTCAGGAACAGGGCGATGAGGACAAGGCCCCTCATCGTTCGGAAAAGGTCACGGTGTTCGAAAGCTCGTTGCGGTCGTCGTGCCGGAGTGGGAAGAAGTGCTGCAGTTTGGCGGCGACCATGTGCACGGCCTCCACCAATCCATCGGCGTGGCGACCTGCGGCGAAGTGCAGCTTCATCACGCCCACCACATCGTTCCAGAATCCTTCGGGCACGGCCTCGTTGATCCCCTTGTCGCCGATCACGGCCACTTTCCGGTCGGCCACGCAGACGTAGATCAGGATGCCGTTCCGCTCCTGGGTGCGGTGCATGGCCAGTTCCTCGAAGATGAAGGCGGCATGGTCCAGGACGTCCTCCTCGATGTGGTCCTCGATATGCACGCGGATCTCGCCGGAGGTGCGCAGTTCGCCCTCACCGATGGCACGTTCGACCTGCGCTCGGTCGGCGGCCGACAGGAATTCCGCTGCGGTAAGCACCGTTACTTGAAGGAGATGTCCGGCGCGTTCTCGGTGCCTTCCTGGGCCTCGAAATAGCCCTTCTCGGTGAAGCCGAACATCCCTGCGATGAGGTTGCCGGGGAAGCGTTTGATGCGGTTGTTGTACTCCCGGGCCACATCGTTGAACTTGCGTCGCTCCACGCCGATGCGGTTCTCCATGCCCTCATACTGGGTCTGGAAATCCTGGAAGCCTTTCACGGCCTTCAGTTCGGGGTAACGCTCCACGGTGACCAGCAAACGCGAGAGCGCGCTGCTGAACTGGTCCTGCGCCTGCTGGAACTGCTGGATCTTCTCGGGGCTGAGGTCCCCGGCATTGATGGTGGTGCTGGTGGCCTTGGCACGGGCCTCCACCACCTGGGTCAGCGTCTCCTTCTCGAAGTCGGCGGCTCCCTTCACGATCTCCACCAGATTCTTGGTCTTGTCGGCCCGCAATTGGTAGGCGTTCTCCACATTGCTCCACTGCTTCTTCACGTCCTCGTTGAGGCCGATGGTGCCGTTGTAGAAGCTCATGAGCCAGAGGCCGATGAGCACAAGTCCGCCGATGATGGCGATGGTCCGGATATTCTTCATGGTATGGGAACGGGTTCGATGAACGGATGCGAAGGTAGTCTCCGCACCGGTGCACCATCGTGATCAAGGCCTGTGCCGTTACGAGCGGTCGGCCGATCTGACAGACGGTCCGTGGATCAGCATGGAACTTGCGTGTGGCGGCCTCCATGACCATGGAACGGGCCCAGCGCCTGAACGAAGCGACCGTGCTCCTCCTTGCGCGGGTGACCGGTGTGGAGGCCTCGCTCCTGCGTTCCGTGGAACTGCGCCCCCGTGAGCGGAACTGGCTGCGGGCCCCGTGGTTCGGTGAATCGCCCGGCGGCGCCATGGTCCTAGGGGATCGCATCTACATCTCCCAAGCGCTCTATCAAGCCCCTTCAACAGGCCCGGCCTCCAACCAGCTGCAATGGCTGTTGCTGTTGGCCCATGAAGTGGTGCACGTGCAACAGGCCCAACGCTTCGGTTCAGGGGCGTACAGCAGGATGCGCTTCGCGGTCTGGGCAGCAGTACAGTACACGCGCAGCTTCCTCGTGAACGGCACGAAAGCCTACCACCACGCCCGGTTCGAGCAGGAAGCGGAAACGGGACGGATCGCACTGCGGGCTCTGCTACAACGCACAGGAGGGACCACGCCGGACCATCCGGTGGTTCAACTTGCCATGACCGACGATGTGCCCGGCATGAAACGATGGCTGTCCACCGCCCTACCCGATCAGGGACGCACAACCAGACGTCCGGTCCAAGGCGCATCACCGAGCACCTGAACGAGATAGCTGCCCGGGGCAAGGGTCGAAAGGTCCAGGCGCAGGGTCGCGCTGGCTGCGACCACCTGTTCCGGCAAGGCCACCCGCCCTGCCGCATCCAGCACCAGCACACGACCGCTCATGCCCGCAGGCAGGGAGAGCCACGCCGAGTTGTTCGCCGGGTTGGGGAAGAGGGCCGGGGTACTGGCCGATACGGCCACGATGCCCGCAGAAAATTCCTCCGGCTGGTAGAAGAAGCGTCCACTGGTGACCTGACCGGAGCTAGTCGTGACCTGGAGCACGGGTATAT
>CAMCAZ010000062.1 GCA_945872795.1 Chryseobacterium gleum | reverse complement strand
CCTCCCTTCACGGTGAGGATGCCGGCCACCTTCAGGATCACGTCCTTGGGGCTGGCCCAACCGCTGAGCCTGCCGGTGAGTTTCACGCCGATCAACTTGGGCCACTTCAGTTCCCAAGCCAGTCCGCTCATCACGTCGCAGGCATCCGCACCGCCCACGCCGATCGCGATCATGCCCAGTCCACCGGCGTTGACCGTGTGGCTGTCGGTGCCGATCATCATGCCGCCGGGGAAGGCGTATTGCTCGAGCACCACCTGGTGGATGATGCCCGCACCGGGCTTCCAGAAGCCGATGCCGTACTTATTGCTGATGCTCTCCAGAAAATTGAAGACCTCGTTGCTCTTCAGCAGCGCTTCCTGCAGATCGGCCTTGGCACCCACCCGGGCTTGGATCAAGTGATCGCAATGCACGGTGCTGGGCACGGCCACGGTCTTGCGGCCGGTGGTGCTGAACTGCAGCAGGGCCATCTGCGCGGTGGCATCCTGCATGGCCACGCGGTCCGGCGCAAAGTCCACGTAGTCCTTGCCACGACCGAAGGGCTGCTTCGCATCCCCGTCCCACAGGTGGGCATACAGGATCTTCTCGGTCAGGGTCAACGGCTTGCCAACGGCTTTGCGCGCGGCGGCGACACGGCTGGGGAAGCGGCTGTAGACCGCCTTGATCATGTCAAGGTCGAAGATCTGGCTCATGGATGGTGCTCGTTTTGTGGCGGCAAAGCTACGGCACGAGCTCCACTCAGCGAATTTTCGCCAGAGCAGGGGCCCGGGCCAAGAACGAGTGAAGCGGACCGGGGTCCGCTTCACTGTTCACGATAGGTCGGTCGGCCCTATTGGGCGTCGATGGCCATCTAGACCACCCCGTGTAACGAAGGGTCTCTTACAGTTCGCTGATCGAAGCGGCCAGGCTATCCATCGCCAGAACACATTGGCTACCTCCGTCCATAGCTTCAGGGTTCATCAGCAGGTCCAATCCGGAAACGACCACCCCGAGGTCCACTTTCGTGCTCAGCGTAGAGGTCCCACCAGCCATGACATCAGCATGCACGTGTACATGAGTTTCACGTAGGAGATCACCGTTCTGATTGAGGCAGTGGTAAAGGAAGGTGGGATCCTCGGAATCCTCCAGATCGCCGTCATTGTTCCCATCGACCCGACCTTCGAGCTTTAAGAACATACGGCCTGCGAAAGTACTCCAAGCCCACATCATATCGGGGTCGTTCAGGGGTGCTTCCATGGTGAGCGGGTCCGAGTTGTTCACATCAGGACCGAGCCCGAATGTGATCTCCGCTCCATGGACTTCTGCGGGTGAAAGCGAACCCAAGGTGAAGGTGTTGTTCACATTCGATGCATCTACCAGTATGTAGGTGTCTTCGTAGTGTCCCAGAACGACCTCATTATCATCCATGAGATGCACGTTGGACACATAGAACTTCACCTTGGTGAATTTGATGGCATGGCCCGCACCGTCCTGATAGTTGGCAGAGAGATCGAGTGGGCTGTCCCCAACGAATAGATTGAAGGCCATATTCACCGTTCCGGTCGTCGGGACAGGGGTCGGAGCGGGAGCTTCCTCGTCCTTCTTGCACGCAGTAAAGGCGATGGGCAGGGCGGCCAAGATGGCCAGGTACTTGAAATTCATGGTGTTTCAGTTCTTGATGAGGTTGTACGTAAGCCCGACGACAAAACGTTCCCGGTTGGGCACCATCAGGTACCCCAGGTCGCGGAGCACCGCGATCTGGCAGGTGGCCTGAACGCCCCAGGAACGCCACCAAGCGCGGGCACCTGCGCTGGTGAACAAGGTGGAACTGCCGGTGCCATCGACCACGGCATCGCGGTCTGCATCCCTGCCGGACAGTTCATGATACAGGCCCAAGGAGGGCATCACTTTCCAATTTTCGCCCAGGTCCCACCGGCGGAACAGTTCCACGGTGGTGCTCAATCCGTGTCCCAAACGGTAAGCATCGGCATTCGTGCCATTGTAGCGCCCCACCATGGTCAATGCGGCGCCGTTGCGGCCGTTTCGGACCATGTACTCGGCACTGCCCAGGAGGTCCCATGTCCCTGTTCCAGGCTGCTGATCCACATCCACCAAGGCATCGCCATAGGTCACATCACTGCGACCGAGCGGGAGCTTGGCACCTGCACCCAGCATCAGGCGGTGCACAACGCGTTCATCCAGGCTGGTGCACTTGGTGTTGGCCACCAGATAGCGAGCGATGAACAAGGGGTCGCCCATGCCATACACGTCGCTTTCCACATAGCCGTTGACCGCCCGGTAGTTGTTGACCATGGGCACCGAGGCCAGCACCGCGAAGCGTTCACCCAGCCAGATGTCGGCACGGAGCTCAGCGACCATGTACAGTTCGCGGAACTGGGCATCACTGCCCCCGGCCGCCGTGCTGGAATGCCCGCCGTGCTTGCTCGCATCCTGCGTAGCGGGCACGGACAAGGTTCCCTCCAAATGGCGGTAGCGCCAGAGCAGGGAGACCGAACTGGTGCGGTCGTGCGGCTGGATCCCCAGGAAAATACCGCAGACATCGCAGGCCTGAGCCATGGCGGGCAGCAACAGCATGCCCCATGCGGCCAGAAGATTCCTCATGTTCAGGGTTGATAAGGGTTCACAAAAGTCCACACGCTTCGACCGGAAGTGATGCCGGCGGATGTGGACCTGGCGCACTCCTTATCCCCGCGGCACGTGCTCCACACGCTTGCCGAAGCCTTCGGCAAGGAGGAAGACGGGGTTGGACATCTCGCGGTCCTCGGAGCGGACGATGATCGTTCTGGGAAGTGGGGCGGGATCCACCACCGGCTCGTAGCGCACCTGCACACGCTCTGTAGGGAAGCCTGCTTCGGCCTGGGCCTCCAACGCCTCGAACCGTTTGCTCAACTGGCACTCGCCGTGACAGGTGCGCATGCCTTCAATGAGGTCACGTTGAACGCATAGCTCACGCTCGATACGGGCACGGTCCACCTGGAACTGTAGAAGCACCATGGAGGGTGCCAGCAGCATGGCCGCGAACACAAAGCCCACAAAAGGTGCCAACACGCGCTTCAACACGTTCCAAAGGTAGGGCGATCTGGATCGTCCGGACGTTACCAGGATCACCTGAATGCAAAAGAGCGGGCTTTCGCCCGCTCTTTTACTGTTCGTTGGTCTTCCGGGATCACTCCTCCACCACCTCGAAGGGGATGGTGCGGATGACATCGCGGTGGAACACCACTTCAGCCTCGTACTTGCCGAGGCTTTTCACGGCTTCCCCTTTCAGCTTGATGTGCTTGCGGTCCACCTCGAAGCCGAGGGCCTTGATGGCATCGGCGATCTGGATGGTGTTCACACTGCCGAAGATCTTGCCCGACTCACCGGCCTTGGCGCCGATCTTCAGGGTCTTGTTCGCCAGGCCTTCGGCCATTTTCTCGGCTTCCGCCTTGATCTTGGCCTCTTTGTGGGCGCGCTGCTTGAGCGTTTCTGCCAGTTGCTTCTTCTCGCTCTCGGTGGCGCTCACGGCGAGGCCACGGGGCAGCAGGAAATTGCGGGCAAACCCATCGCGCACCTTTACCACGTCGTTAGCGTAGCCCAGGTGCTCCACGTCTTGTTTCAGGATCACTTCCATGGTCGTAGTAGCGTTGGGTCGTTATTACTTGAGCATGTCGGCCACGTACGGCATCAGGGCCAGATGGCGGCTGCGCTTGATGGCCTGACCGACCTTGCGCTGATACTTCAGGCTGGTACCGGTCAATCGACGGGGAAGGATCTTGCCTTGCTCGTTCACGAAGCGGAGGAGGAAGTCGGCGTCCTTATAGTCGATGTAGGTGATCCCCATCTTCTTAAAGCGACAGTACTTCTCCTTCTTCGTCTCGATGGCGATGGGAGTGAGATAGCGGATCTCGTTGTTCTCGGCTGCCATGGCTTAAGCGTTGGAGGGTTCGATGGTCTTCTTGGACAGCTGCTTGTGGCGGCGCTTTTCAGCGAAGCCCACATGGTGCTTGTCCATCACGATGGTCAGGAACCGGATCACGCGCTCATCACGACGGTATTCGGTCTCGAGCTTGGCCACGAGCGTAGGCTCGCTTTCGAACTCGATCAGGTGGTAGAAGCCCGTGGACTTCTTCTGGATGGGATACGCGAGCTTGCGCATCCCCCAGCTCTCTTCATGGTGGATCTTGCCATCGCCTGATTGGATCAGGTCTTTGAATTTTTTAACCGCCTCCTTTGTCTGATCCTCAGACAAAACGGGAGTAAGGATGAAGACGGCTTCGTACCGGTTGGTCATGTGACGTTCGGTTGATTTGGGCCGCGAATGTACGGGATCCCTCCGGAACTTCGACCCATGGGCAAAGCGACCTTCCCACGAGGACAGCGGACGGATCGTTGATCGGCCGCGGGAAGCACCCGTCATCGGAACGATCATTTCGCTGACCATCAGTATATTACACCAAGCCCACACGGTTCCGTCCCCGGAAGTTCTCAACCTCGGCCTCCCCCACCCTGCTCCCCTTCTATCTTCGCGGCGGTCCCATGGAGCAATTCGTCGTCAGCGCCCGCAAGTACCGTCCGGCCACCTTCGATTCGGTGGTGGGCCAGGAGGCCGTCACCGCCACCTTGATGAACGCCATCCGGAGCAAACACCTGGCCTCGGCGTTCCTGTTCACCGGCCCCCGCGGCGTGGGCAAGACCACCTGCGCCCGGATCCTGGCACGGACCATCAACTGTGAGAACCTCAACGCGGATCTGACGACCTGTGGCACCTGCGCTCCGTGCACGACCTTCAATGAAGGCCACAGCATGAGCGTGTTCGAGCTCGATGCGGCCAGTAACAACAGTGTGGACGACATCCGGAACCTGATCCTGCAGGTCTCCATCGCACCGCAGGTGGGCACCAAGAAGGTGTACATCATCGACGAGGTGCACATGCTGAGCCAGGCCGCCTTCAACGCCTTCCTGAAGACCTTGGAGGAGCCGCCCAACTACGCCATCTTCATCCTGGCGACCACCGAGAAGCACAAGATCCTGCCCACCATCCTGAGCCGCTGCCAGGTCTTCGATTTCCGCCGGATCCAACTGGCGGACATCACCAACCACCTGGCCTCCATCGCGGTCAAGGAAGGCATCGAGGCGGAACCCCGCGCCCTGCACGTGATCGCACAGAAGGCCGATGGCGGCCTGCGCGATGCCCTGAGCATCTTCGACCAGCTGGTGAGCTTCACCGGTCAGCGGCTCACTTACCAGGACGTGGTGCAGAACCTGAACGTGCTGGACCACGAGCACTACTTCCGCATCACGGACGCCTTCACCAGCGGTGATGTTCCGGCTGCCTTGGTGGAATACAACGCCATCCTTCAGCAGGGCTTCGACGGACACTTGTTCGTGACAGGCCTTGCACGGCACCTGCGCGACCTGCTGGTGGCCCAGGACCCACGCACGCTGACCCTGCTGGAAGTGCCCGAGGACCTGATCCAGCGCTATGCGGACCAGGCCCTTGCCACGGACCGCGACCTGATCATCAAGGGTCTGGACCGCCTGGCCCACTGCGACGCCAACTACAAACAGAGCAAGGAGCCACGCCTGCTGGTTGAACTGGCACTGATCCATCTGGCCGGGTACCGCGCTGCGAACGCTGGACCCGGTGGAGGGTTGGACCCCCGATCAGCCGCCCCACCGCCCGCAACGGCGGAAAAAAAAAATCCTGACGGGGGCGTAGTCACCGGTGCAGCGATCGCAGCGACGGCCCGGGTACACGCGGCTGGCGCAATAGCTGCAGAGCCAGGACCGGCACTCGTGGACCGGCCGCCCCCCCCCCAGGCATCGGAACCTATTGCCATCGTGGACACAGTAGGTCCCGCAGGCCTGAGCATTGGTGCACAAGCCCCGCGTCGCAGGCTGGCCAATCAAGTGAGCATCAAAGCCAGCGCCGTGGCCGTGGAGGAAGCTGCCGCACCCGCTGATACCGATGCAGGTCCGGCGCTTCCCGTCTCCACCAAGGAGGTGAACAAGGCCCTGCTCTTGAAGGCCTGGTCGGATTACGCCGCCGCGCAACGCGAACGGGGACGCAGCAGCCTGCATGCCACCCTTACCGCCCGCGATCCGGTGGCCAGCGGTCCGGGACGGATCACCTTCGCCATCGTGAACGATGTGCAGGACAACTACATGCGCAACGAGAAGCCCGAGCTCCTTGGCCATCTGCGCAGGGCCATGGGTGATGCGGGCCTGGAGCTGGACGTGATCAAGGAGGATGTGGTCGTAAAACCCCGCTACACCGCCTTGGACCGCTTCAAACTGATGGCCGAGCGCAACCCCGCCCTGATCACCCTGCACGAGGTGGTGAAGCTGGACCTGGGGTGAGCCGGAAAGCCCTCCCAGCGAATTTTCGCTGTTGAGGTCGAGGAGAGAATTACCTTTGGCGAACAGCACGTCGTTGGCATACACCGCCCTGCTGGACAACGACCAACACAACCTGACCATACCGTACCGATGGCGAAGATCAAGGTGAGCAATCCCGTAGTGGAACTCGATGGTGATGAGATGACCCGCATCATCTGGAAATGGATCAAGGACCAGCTGATACTGCCTTACGTGGACGTGCCGATCGAGTATTACGACCTGGGCATGGAGAGCCGCGACGCCACCAACGACCAGGTGACGATCGACGCCTCCAACGCCATCAAGAAGCACAGCGTGGGCATCAAGTGTGCGACCATCACACCGGATGAGGCGCGTGTGCAGGAGTTCGGGCTGAAACAGATGTGGAAGAGCCCCAACGGCACCATCCGCAACATCCTGGGCGGCACCGTGTTCCGCGAGCCCATCGTCATCAGCAACATCCCGCGCCTGGTGCCGGGCTGGACCCAGCCCATCGTCATTGGGCGCCACGCCTTCGGCGACCAGTACCGCGCCACCGATGCGGTGATCAAGGGCAAGGGCAAGCTCACCATGACCTTCACACCGGAAGATGGCGGCGAAGTGCAGACCTGGAACGTGTACGACTTCGAGGGCAACGGCGTGGCCCTGAGCATGTACAACACGGACGAGAGCATCGAGGGCTTCGCGCACAGCTGCTTCAACCTGGCCCTGCAGAAGAAGTGGCCCTTGTACCTGAGCACCAAGAACACCATCCTGAAGAAGTACGACGGCCGCTTCAAGGACATCTTCGAGGAGACCTACCAGAAGCACTTCAAGGCCGCGTTCCAGGAGGCCGGCATCACCTACGAGCACCGCCTGATCGACGACATGGTGGCCAGCGCCATGAAATGGAGCGGCGGCTATGTGTGGGCCTGCAAGAACTACGACGGCGACGTGCAGAGCGACACGGTGGCACAGGGCTTCGGTTCGCTGGGCCTGATGACCAGCGTGCTGATCACCCCCGACGGCAAGACCATGGAGGCCGAGGCCGCGCACGGCACCGTGACCCGCCACTACCGCATGCACCAGCAGGGAAAGCCCACCAGCACCAATCCCATCGCCAGCATCTTCGCTTGGACGCGTGGTCTGGCCTTCCGTGGAAAATTGGACGGCAACCAGGCCCTGATCGACTTCTGCACCACGCTGGAGCGCGTTTGCATCAGCACCGTGGAGAGCGGCAAGATGACCAAGGACCTGGCGGTCTGCATCCACGGCGACAAAGTGGGGCCGGAGCACTACCTCAGCACCGAGGTCTTCATGGCCGCGCTGCGCGAGGAGCTCGAACGGGGCATGGCCTGAACACGGATGAACGACTTTTGAGAAGAGGCGTCCGTGGGCGCCTCTTCTTCGTCACCCATGGCACGTTCACTTCTCACCCGCCGCGATCTGGACCGTTTGGCGGTCCCGGCGATCATCAGCGGCATCGCCGAACCGGTGATCTCACTGGTGGATACCGCGTTCGTGGGGAGCCTGGGGACGGCCGACCTGGCAGCGGTGGGCATCGCGAGCAGTTTCTTCCTCTTGGTGGTGTGGGTGCTGGCCCAGACGCGCAGTGCCGTGCTTGCCGTGGTGGCGCGCTACTATGGGCAGGGCAACGTGGCCGCGGTGGAAGGCCTGGTGCCCATCGCCATCTGGATGAACTTCGTGCTGGGCTTCGCCTTCTTCGCCATCACCAACGCCTTCGCCGAGCCCATCTTCCGGATGTACAACGCCGATGGGGCGGTCCTGGAGAAGGCGGTGGAGTACTACCAGATCCGCAGCTACGGTCACCCGATCGTGCTGGCCACCTTCGCCATCACGGGCGCCTTCCGCGGCATCCAGAACCTGAGCTGGAGCATGTGGATCAGCGTGGTCGGTGCCTTGGTGAACGGCCTGCTCAACCCCCTGCTCATCTTCGGCTGGGGGCCCGTTGCCGCCATGGGCATCGCGGGCAGTGCGTGGGCCAGCCTCGTGGCACAGGGCGTGATGTTCGGCATGGCAGTGTACATCCTGCGGACACGGACGCCATTCGCGCTCTTTCCTTCCCGCTGGACGCACCCGGAGCTCAAGGGGCTCTGGCTGCTCAGCAGCAACCTCTTCGCGCGCACCATCGCCCTGAACGTGTGCTACTACCTCGGCAACCGCTACGCCACGGGCTATGGGGAAGCGTACATCGGGGCGCACAGCATCGCCATGCAGATCTGGCTGTTCAGCGCCTTCTTCATCGATGGGTACGCCGCAGCCGGCAGTGTGCTGGTGGGCAGGCTCAACGGCGAGGGGAACTGGAGGGAGTTGTACCGGATGAGCTGGCAGGTGGTGCGGATGAGCGTCACCATCGGGCTGGGCCTGGCGATCATCTACCTCGCCGGCTATCACGCCATCGGCACCCTGTTCACCAATGATGCCGCGGTGCTCACCCTGCTCGGCGGGGTGTTCTGGATGGTGGTGATCACCCAGCCGATCAACGCGGTCGCCTTCGCGTTCGACGGGGTGTACAAAGGATTTGGCAATGGAAAGATCCTGCGGAACGTGCTGTTGATCTCGACCCTGGCCGCCTTCGTCCCGATCATCGTCATCGCCGATGCGTTCGACTGGGAGCTGCATGCCATCTGGACCGCCTTCCTGGGCTGGATGTTCCTGCGTGGCCTACTCCTGGCCCTGCATTTCCAACGGACCCATGGTCCACGGGCCATCCGCCTGCGCTCGTTATCTTCGGCGGCATGAGGAAGTGCTTTGTCCTGATGAGCGCCTTGTTGTTCTTCGCCGGCACGGGCCTTGCCCAGGACTACGTACAGGAGCCTGTGCCGCCGCCACCGCCCAAGGTGAAGAAGGACCCGCGCAGCCTGATGGACCGCCTGTATTTCGGCGGTGGCGTAAGCCTGATGTTCGGCACGGTGACGAACCTCGGGGTCGCACCCGTGGTCGGTTACAAGATCGACCAGAAGGGCAAGCTCTCCTCCGGCATCGGCTTGAACTACTTCTACTTCAGGGACGACCGTTTTGTGCCGGCCTTTGAGAGCTCGAACTATGGTTGGTCGCTCTTCTCGCGCTATCGGGTGATCCCGCAGGCCTACCTGCACGCCGAATACAACGCGCAGAACTTTGAGATCTACTCGCCATTTGCGGATACATTCCAGCGTCAGTGGGTGCCGTTCCTCCTGGTGGGCGGTGGATATGCCCAACAGCTGGCGGGCAACAGCTACCTCACTTTCCAGGTACTGTGGGATGTGATCCAGGATATCCGCAGCCCCTATGGCGCACAGCCCTTCTTCCAGGCCGGCGTGGGTGTCGGGTTCTGAACGGAGCGCACTCGCCTGTTCGATGAGCTAGAGGACTTGCTCCAAGGCCTGGCGGGTCTAGATCGATGTTCAGGAATGTGGGCCGTAGGAGCCAAGGGTGTTTTGACAGGAACGGTCCTGAGCAACTCTTCTGGCAACAAAAAAGCGGCCACCGCTTTCGCGATGGCCGCTCGTCTCCTGTGGAGCCGGAGGGGATCGAACCCTCGTCCAAACGACCGCAAAATGGGCGTTCTACATGCTTAGCCGTTTCATTGGTTTTCGATCGCCAGCTGGGGAAGGGCACCCCACCGACGACTTAGGTCCTGTGTCTTACCTGCGCTACGGACCACCGCGCAGGCCAGTTCCCCATGATGACACCTCGGTTCCGGGAAGGAGGAGAACGGGCCTCCCCGAGAGGTACTCGTCCACGTTACTGTTATTCACGCGGATTAAGCCGAACAGCCTGAGGCTATTAAGCTGCGAGAGCGTAGTCTACTTCGCCAGTTACGGCTTTGTGGCACTGGGATACGGGTCGCACCACACACCCGGCATGCTTACCACACCTTACGAAGCCGCTGTCGAATCCAGATCGGCCCCAAGAGGTTTTCCAAAGAACAGACCACGAAGATAGCGGCCGTGGAGGCTTTGTCAGATCCCGTGCCGGTCGCCGCAGAGCGATGACCTAATTTCGCCACCGTTCAAAATGGCAGTACCCTACAGCAAGATCGGCATCATCCGCGAAGGCAAAGCGCCAGCGGACCGCCGAGTACCCCTGACCCCCGGCCAATGCCGCGAGGTCATCCAGCGCTATCCGGCCGTCGACCTGAGCGTGCAACGCAGTTCCGTGAGGGCTTATACGGATGATGAATATGAAGCGGCGGGCGTGCGGCTGGTGGATGACCTGAACGACCGAGAGCTGATCATGGGGGTGAAGGAAGTGCCCCTCGACATGCTGTTGCCGGGCAAGAGCTACCTCTTCTTCAGCCATACCATCAAGGAACAGCCGCACAACCGGAAACTGCTCCAGGACGTGCTGCGCAAGGGGATCCGCCTGGTCGACCATGAACTGCTGACCGACCCGCAGGGTGTCCGGGTGCTGGCCTTCGGCTATTGGGCCGGCGTGGTGGGCGCCTACAACGGCTTCCGGGCCTGGCAGTTGACCCATGGTGGCCCTGCCCTGAAACCTGCCAATGCCTGCCATGACCTGGAGGAGTTGGAGCGTCACCTGCATGCCTACCCCCTGCCACAGGACCTGCGCATCGTGCTCACCGGTGGTGGGCGCGTGGGCAAAGGCGCCATGGGCGTGCTGGAACGTGCGGGTGTTGAACGGGTCACCCCCGCAGCGTTCCTCAGCCAGCCAGCTGCGGGGCCGGTCTACACGGTGCTGGGCTCCAGCGACCTATATGAGCGCACGGATGGCGCCGCGTTCGACAAGGCCGCCTTCCACCAGGACCCCAGCGGTCACCGCAGCCGCTTTCTGGCCTATGCGCGTCGGGCCCACATCTACATCGCCTGCCATTTCTGGGATGCCCGTGGCCCCAAGATCCTGAGCGCTGACGACCTGCGCGACCCGGCGATTTCGCTGGAAGTGTTGGCGGACATCAGCTGTGACATCGGCGGCCCCATCGACAGCACCCTGCGGGCCACCACCATCGCGGAGCCTTTCCTGGGCTACGACCGCCACAGCGGCCTGGAGGTCCATCCCGGAACGGAGGGAAGCATCACCGTGATGAGCGTGGACAACCTCCCCTGTGAACTGCCACGTGATGCCTCCGAAGCCTTCGGTCGTGACCTCATCGAGCGGGTGATGCCGCACCTGGCCGGGACGGATGAGGAAGGCATGATCGCCCGCGCCACCATCGCACAGGCCAGTTCGTTGACCCCGCGCTACAACTATCTACAGAAGTACGTACAGGGCTGAGCGTCAGTACGCTCACGGTCGCCTATCGCGAAACGGACAGCTCCAGCATCAGGTAGACCGTCCGCTCGTCCATGGGATAACTGCGGGCCACGATCGGCAGCACGCTTTTTCGGGCCATGGTCAACAGGCCCAGCCCGGCTCCACCCCGCTCGGTGCGCGCGTCGTTGGCCAGCAGCAGCCTGTAATGTTCCTTCAGGTCGTTCTCATCCATTTCGTTCAGGATCCCCACGCGGTAGGTGAGCAACGCCGCCATGGCCACGGGCATCGCATTGCCGATGGAGATGCGGTAACCGTCAGGAACCCTTACGAGCACGGCCCAAGGCGTGGTCCGGTGCTCCTCCGCCACGTGCCGGTGTACATTCTCCAGCCCTTCCAACAGGACGTTGAACAGCCGCTTACGCAGCGGGACCGGATCACCAGCGCTCACGGAGGCGTTCTCCGCCACGCTCAAGAGCTGTTGCACCACATCGGGGTCCACGGCACCACGGTGCTCGAAGACCACCTCAGCTCCAAACTCTGCTTGGAACTGTGCGGCGATCACCTCTGACCAGGGCTGCTGATGGTTCATTCTCCCGTGGGCTGAAACTGCGAAAAGACCTGAGACGACGTTGTTCGTAACGCAAAGTTCATCGACAGGACTTTCATCGCCGTCGACATACGCAGCCATTTCGACGAATGTTACATTCATTCCGACCGAATGTCGGCACTTGCCGTAGTTCACGATCGGATGCTGAACACTTTCAGCCCGATGCCTGACGACACCGCCCGCCCTGCACACCTTTGATGGATACTGCCCTTCGTGTTCTCCGAAGGACCTGGCCGGATCCAACCCGGGTATCCACGATCATCATGACCAGTCCACCTTCCCTCCGCACCGGATCCCTGCTCAGCAGGCGCACACGCGTCGTGGCCCTGTTGACCATGGTCTGGGCCTCCCATTGGGGTGCCTTCGCCCAGGTCGCGCCGATCTCAGCACGCTTTGAGCCTGGTTGCACAAGCGTGAAGGCCCTGTTCGTGGCTAACGTCCCAGCGGTCTCCTACACGTGGACCATGAGCACGGGTGCCACCAGCACCGCCCCGGCCCCTATTGTTGAGGTCCCCTTCGGCCAAGCCCTGACCGTGACCCTGACCACCGTGGATGCCGCCGGGGAGAGTTTCACCTACACGGAGACCTATGCGGCCCGTGAGCAGGTCGACCTGGACAGCCTGCTCATCCCGAACGTCATGACGCCGAACGGCGATGGCATCAACGATGTGTTCACCCCTGGTGACGGACCGAACCTGGGCCCTTGTGCCGAACTGTCCATTTTCGACCGCTATGGTCGCAAGGTGTATGAGAATCTGGGCAATGACCTGAGCTGGGATGGTCGTTCACCGGCTGGCGAGGCCTGCATTCCGGCGGTGTACGTTTATGTGCTGGTGGTGAATGCACAGGAGTTCACCGGCCATCTTACCTTGTTCCGATGAAGCTCCGCAGCCACCTTCTGTTCCACGCGCTCCTCCTGAGCGTCAGCCTGTTCGCATCCTGTTGGACCGGCACGTGTGTGACCGGCAAGGGTGCCGTGATCAAGCGCGACCTGGTCGTGGCCTCGTTCCACGGGATCGTCGTTCAGGGATCCATGGATGTGCGGGTGAGCCCGGCACCAAGCCAGGCCGTGGAGGTGGAAGGCCAGGAGAACCTGGTCGGGCTGGTGGAGAGCGAGGTGAGGGACGGGATCTGGACCATTCGCACGAGCGAGTGTTACCATACGGACAAGCCGTTCATCGTGTACATCAAGGTCCCGACGCTGGACAAGGTCATCATCCAAGGCTCCGGGGATGTGCTGGGCACCGGCACTTTGGAGACCGGTTCCATGGACCTGACCGTGCAGGGCAGCGGTGACGTGGACCTGACCGTGAAGGCCAGCAAAGTGGAGGTCTTTGTGCAGGGATCGGGCACCATCAAACTGGGCGGCACCTGTGATGACCTGAACGCCGAAGTGCAGGGTTCCGGCGATGTGAAGGCCGGGAACATGAGCACAGCGAACGCCACCGCGAACGTGAACGGCAGTGGGGATATCACCGTGAAGGTGGCCGGGACTTTGGACGCCGTCATATCCGGCAGCGGCGATGTCCGCTACAAGGGAACCCCGGCCGAGATCAAGAAGCAGATCTCCGGTTCCGGAGACATCGGCCCCGCCAAGGAGTGATCGCCACACGTTCGATACCGGGATCTCTGCGCGCTGCGGTTGCGACAACCATCGTTGGCCTGGTCTCCTGTGGAGAAGGGTCATCCTCTGTCCCCCTCTCGGCCGATCCGACAGTGGCAGTTCGTGGCGCAGCGCCCCATGAATTCGCTCAAGTGGAGGACAACCTGCAACACGACACGCTGCTGATCCAGACCACCTTCGACCTGGGCGACAGTACCTACATCATGGTGGCCTCCAACGTGGAGGAGACCTTCGATGGCCTGCGGCTTTATCGCTACCGGTTCTTCGGCCCGGACAGCACGTTCGAGATGATGGCTGTCTCTACACCCGCCTACGATAGCTGGACCATGCTGCCCACGTTCTTCGGCACGGACAGCACGGACACCCACGCGCTCTGGGTCCTGGCCAACTTCGGCGAGAAGGAAAGCTGGGGGCAGAAGCTGCTCTGGTTGGACTGGGACTTCACGGATATGGGCTTCCTGGAAGTGGCCTTGCCAGAACGTGTGATGGAGGATGATACCCTGCGCCTGAAACGACGGAACATCGGCCCCTTTACGCGGGTGGAGGAACGTAAGGACAGCACCTACTTCCGCTTTGCCTGCGACAGCGTGTTCCTCTACGACGACCAGGCGGGCCAAGTGGACCAGGTACTTCCCTCATCTGCCGTGCACTTCACCTTTCACCGGGATGGAGGCCTCGTGCTCTGGATCAATGGTGAGGCCCGTGCCTTGCGAAGACCGGCATAGAGCCTGTTCAGGACATTCCCAGACGTCCGTTCGGCCAGCTGCAGGAAGCCCCCAGGGAACCATCGCGCCGTGCTTCGGGCGATCTGCGAAGGCCTACTCCACGATCGGCAGCATGCCGCGGATGCCCATGTCGACGACGGTCTCACCGTTCACCGGCTCGAACTTGTTGTCGCCGTCGAGCTCCGTCCACTCGAAGCTCTTATTGGTGCTGAGGGACACGGTGATCACCACATCGGCGGTCTCGTTACCGGTGATGGTGACCGGTGCCTGGAACGCCCCGGTGACCACGCAGGAGCCCGCGGGGATCGGTGAGGTGTTGAAGATCGGGTTCACCACCGTGGTACCCGGCGCCTGCCCTTCCGTCACCGGTGTGGGGATCGGCGGGTCCTGCACCTCGAAGGCCCAGTAGCCCTGCGGCTTGTTCGCGTTAACCGTGACGGTGGAATCATGCACCAGGAACGAACTGATGTAAGTGTTGTACCCGATGAACGAGGCGATGGTCCCCAGGTAGCCCACTTCATTGTAGTAGAAGCGGACGTCGTAGTTCTGGTAGGCCAGGGAGACGCGCAGCCACTGATAGGTGCCAGGGCCCAGGTCGGACAAGGGGATGTTGACGAAGGCCTGGCCATCGGCCACGTTGAGGCCCAGGTCATGGTCGATGGCATTGGCGCCGCCCATGGTCGTTTCCGGAGCGAAGTACACCACATCGCCCTGGCCCAGCTGGGTGGTGGCGGTCGGGGCGAACTCGACGTAATGGGCGCTCATGCGGTTGAAGCGCGGGCTCTGTGCGCCGCGGCCGGCCGGCACCGTGCTGGCCCCACCGAGGTTGTTCAAGCGCACCTGGGTGCTGTCGAAGCGGAACTTCAAGATCAGGCGCGGGCCGCCGTCCGTGGGGTCCTCCACCGGTGGATCGGCATCCTCCTTCGTACAGGAAGCAAGACCGAGGGCCAGGAACAGCAACAGGAGGAGGTGGGAATGGCGCATGGGGATGGTGGATCGAACGGGACCGCAAAGCTACAAGGACCATGCCCGGAACCGGTCGATCGGATCTTCCCCAACTAGTATGCGCGCATACCTTTTCCGATTACCTTAGGCTCCGAAGAAGGACCTGTGATGAAGCCCGAAGAGACGATCGACTTTCCGATACGCAAAGTGTGGAGCCGCATTTCGCGCATCTACAACACCGAAGCTGCCAAGTACGGCGGCAGCATGGCCGTGGGGCAGATCCTGCTCAACATCGAGCCGGAGGGCACGCCCAGCACCAAGCTCGGTCCCCGGATGGGCATGGAGAGCCGCAGCCTCGTGCGCACCTTGCAGACCATGGAGGAGGCCGGGCTCATCAAACGGATCGCGTGCAAGGAGGACAAGCGCGTGGTGCGCATCCACCTCACCGCGAAGGGCAAGCAGATGCGCGACGTGAGCCGCAACACCGTGATCAAATTCAACGAGGCAGTGCAGAGCCGCTTTACACCAGCCCAAATGACAAACTTCCGCCAGGTGATGAGCGAGCTGGATCGGATACTCGAACACGAACAACTTTTCTGACCGCAGAATGGCTTTGGACCGCAGAAATGCAATGGACCGCAGAGGGCGCGGAGGACGCAGAGGTGAAATACCTGCCTCCGTGATCGCCACGCGTATGGTCTTGCATTTCTCCGCGTTCTCTGCGCCCTCTGCGGTTCAACCTTCTAAACTCCGTGGTCAATGACCAAACGCAACATCCGCAAAGTCGCCGTCCTCGGCTCAGGCGTCATGGGCAGCCGCATCGCCTGCCACTTCGCCAACATCGGCGCTGAAGTGCTGCTACTCGATATCAAGACACCAGCGAAAGATGGTGTCCCGCCGAGCGCAGTCGAGGCGAACAAAATCGTGAACGATGCCTTGGCCTTCGCGCTGAAGAGCAACCCCTCACCGATCTACGACAAGCGCTTCGCGAGCCGCATCAGCACCGGCAACTTCGATGATGACCTGCCGAAGATCAAGGATTGCGATTGGATCATCGAGGTGGTGATCGAACGCCTGGACATCAAGCAGCAGGTGCTGGCCAACGTGGAGAAGTACCGCACGCCCGGCACGCTGATCACCACCAACACCAGCGGCATCCCGATCCACGCGATCAGCGCGGGCCGCAGCGACGACTTCCGCAAGCACTTCTGCGGTACGCACTTCTTCAACCCGCCGCGCTACCTGCCCCTGCTGGAGATCATTCCCGGTCCGGATACCGACCCGGCAGTGCTCGCCTTTTTGGAAGAGTATGGCCAGCGCATCCTCGGCAAGGTCACGGTGATGGCCAAGGACACGCCCGCCTTCGTGGCCAACCGTATCGGCGTGTTCGGCATCATGGACGTGTTCCACCTCGTCACCGACATGGGCCTTACCGTGGAGGAAGTGGACCGCCTCACGGGCCCTGTGATCGGCCACCCGAAGAGCGCCACCTTCCGCACCGCCGACGTGGTGGGCCTGGATACCCTGGTGAAAGTGGCGCAAGGCGTGAAGGACAATTGCCCCCACGACGAGCGCAACAGCCTCTTCAGCATTCCGGAGTACCTACAGCAGATGGTGGAGAAGAACATGCTCGGCAGCAAGACCGGCAAGGGCTTCTTCTTCAAGGACCGCAACTCACCCAAGGGCGAGATCCTCTCCCTCGACCTGAAGACGCTGGAATACAAGCCGCAGGTGAAGCCCAAGTTCGCCACGCTGGACGCGGCCAAGAAGGTGGATGACCTGCGCGAGCGCCTGAAGCTGGTGTACAACGGCACGGACAAGGCCGGCGAATTCTACCGCCGTTCGTTCCAAGCGATGTTCGCGTACGTGAGCCATCGCATCCCCGAGATCAGCGACGAGCTGTACAAGATCGACGACGGCATGCGCGCGGGCTTCGGCTGGGAGGCGGGTCCGTTCGAGACCTGGGATGCCATCGGCGTGAAAGCCGCGCTCGACGCGATGAACGCCCCGGGCGTGAAGGTGTCGCCTTGGGTGAACGAGATGATCGCCGCCGGACACAGCAGCTTCTACAAGGTGGAGAACGGCAAGCGCCTCTTCTACGATGTCGCAAGCAAGAGCTACAAGCCGGTGCCGCGTGCGGAAGGCCTGATCGTCCTCAGCGACCTGCCCGAGAGCAGTGTGGTGTGGAAGAACAGCGCCGCCACCGTGCGTCACCTGGGCGACGGCATCCTCAGCGTGAGCTGGACGAGCAAGATGAACACCATCGGCGCGGAGGTGATCCAGGGCCTCAACAAGGCCATCGACCTCGCCGAGCAGGGCTACAAGGGCCTGGTGGTCTACAACGACGGCGCCAACTTCAGCGCGGGCGCCAACGTGGGCATGATCTTCATGATGGCCGTGGAGCAGGAGTACGACGACCTGGAGATGGCCGTGCGCACCTTCCAGAACACCATGATGCGCATGCGCTACAGCAGCATCCCCGTGGTGGCGGCCCCGCACCAGCTGTGCCTGGGCGGCGGCACCGAGCTCTGCCTGCACGCGGACAAGGTGGTGGCGCACGCCGAGACCTACATGGGCCTGGTGGAGTTCGGTGTCGGCGTCATCCCCGGCGGCGGCGGCACCAAGGAGTTCGCCCTGCGCCTCGCCGACGAG
>CAMCAZ010000061.1 GCA_945872795.1 Chryseobacterium gleum | reverse complement strand
CGCAGATCGTTCCACCACCTTGGATCAGCAGTCCGTTCACATCAAAGCCGGTGGTGACACCGAACTCCACGATGCCCAGGTCCAGCGTCAGGGGGTCGTACACCAAGGTGTGGATGGTGTAGTCGCCCGCAGCGGTGACGGTGAACTCGGGCGTGCCACCGGCAGCGATGATCAGCAGCTCGGGGCCTTGGGTCAGCACGTAGGCGGTCTGGTAGTCCACAGGTACAACGGCATTGCCATCGGCCGTGGCGCTCAGCGTGGCCTCAGCGTTCAGCAGGCACACGGGGCTGGCGACCGCGGTCAGGGTACCGGCGTTGGCCTCACAGGGCTCGGTGCAATCTTCCACCACGATGGGCGCACCCGCTACGTCCAGGCTGGCGCAGATCGTTCCACCACCTTGGATCAGCAGTCCGTTCACATCAAAGCCGGTGGTGACACCGAACTCCACGATGCCCAGGTCCAGCGTCAGGGGGTCGTACACCAAGGTGTGGATGGTGTAGTCGCCCGCAGCGGTGACGGTGAACTCAGGCGTGCCACCGGCAGCGATGATCAGCAGCTCAGGGCCTTGGGTAAGCACGTAGGCGGTCTGGTAGTCCACAGGTACAACGGCATTGCCATCGGCCGTGGCGCTCAGCGTGGCCTCAGCGTTCAGCAGACACACGGGGCTGGCGACCGCGGTGAGGGTACCGGCGTTGGCCTCACACACTACGATACAATCCCCACCATCAAAGCCGAAGGTGGCACAATTGAACTGGGCATCGCAGTTCCCATCGCCGATCAGAGCGCTGGGTGAACAGTTGCCGCCGCAGTCGCGCACAAAGCCATCGGGACAGGGTTCCGTGCAGTCCACCACGTTGAAGGCCGCACCCACCACGTCCAGGCTGGCGCACACGGTACCCCCGCCCTGGATCATCTGTGCGACGACCTCACCCGCCAGCGTGACGCCGAACTCCGTGTTGCTCAGGTCCAGCGTCTGGTCATAGACCATGTAATGGATGGTGTAGAGATCCGCAGCGTTCACCACGAAATCAGGCGTGCCATTGGCACTGATGATCAGCAGCTCCGCGCCCTGGGTCAGGAGGTAAAGCGTGGAATAGCCCGGAGGAACATTGCTGTTGCCATCGGCCGTGGCGGTCAGGTTGGCAAAGCCGTTGGTGAGGCAGAGGGTGCCACCGCCGGTGAGGGTGCCCGCATCGGCCAGGCACTGGCCCAGGCAATCGGCGTTCACCTCCACGGTGATGGAGCTGGAGTTGGTGGCCGGTGAAATGGCCGCACCTTCCTGGGCGCTCACGGTGTAAGTGATGGTGTGGATCCCCACACCGGCAGTGGCCGGGTCGAACAGGTCACCCACCACGCCGGGTCCGCTGAAGGTGCCGCCCGGGGTACCCGTGGGCGTGAGCGTCCCCGCTGCATCGGTCACGCAGAGCTCCGCACCCGGCCCGCTGAATCCTGCGTTGGGCAGGATCACCAGCTCGCGCTGGTAGCTGATGGGGTTGTTGTTCTGGGCGATGGGGCCGAAGCCGCCACAAGTGAGGGAGAAAGGCCAGACGTTCACGTTCGCCAGGATGTTCACCGTGGCAGCGAACACACCCGCCTCGGTGGGCGTGCCCGAGAGCAGCGCGCAGCCGTTGGACTGGGGTGCGTAATTCACCTGGTCCGACACGCCGGTCAGTCCCGCGGGCAGTTCGGTGAAGCTGAAGCTGCCCAGCTGCGTGATCCGCACGGATACACCGGTGAGGTCAGGGTCGAAGAGCGTGGCCTCCACACAGGCGTCGGTGACGTGGAAGGAGACGGCGTCGCTATAGGCCACATCCACCTGCCCCACGGCAAAAGGTGTGGGGCACAGGCCGCCCGAGGGAGGCAGCTGGTCCAGGCAATCCACCGGTGAACACTGGGCTGCGGCCGTGTGGCCCAGCACCATCAGCAATGCGGATAAGACAGGTAGGAGTAGGCTTCGTTTCATGAAGGAGGGTTTGGTCTGCAGGGCAAGGTAGCGCTGCGCGGGCATTGTTCGGCGGCACACGAGCGATCAAGTAGTCCACAAAACACCGTGTATAATGGGAATGCGGCGTTGGGCTTCAGCGGAAGAAAAGGAGACGCTCAGCGCAGCTGCACGCCCTTCAGCAGCAGGCGCTGCCAGCTGGTGTTGGCCCGCAGGTAGGCCTTGATGGCGGGGTGCGTGGGCACCAGCTTCCAGCGCTTGTCCTCCACATGGCTCAGCACCTTCTCCAGCAACGCCGCATGGATGTTGAGGTGCTCCAGGCTCTTGGGCACATCGATGCTGGTGAGGAAGATGCGGTCACCGTCGCGGTCGTACTCCACGCGGGCCCGTTGGCCATCCACCCGCATCACGAACTGCCGCGCATCGATCTCGTCGTGGAGCTCGTAGGTGGCCGGAGAGAGGGGTGCTTCTTTTTTCGCCATGGGACCGCAAAGGTACCGTGCATGGGGGAACGTGGGGAATGGGCGGAAATGGAGGAGGAGAGATGGCCGCTCCCCAGGCCTCGGGAGACGCAGAGGCGCAGAGAGCGAGCGGACCGCAGGAGGTTTGAACGCGGAAGGGCGCACACCTGTCTCGCGGAGGCAGGGGACGCAGAGGGAATGCAATGGTCGGGCTGGAGTGGACCGCAGCGTTCACAGAGGAGAAGCCCAGTGGCGAACGGACGCCCTCAGAAGTTGAGCGAGGCGGCCAGGAAGGGCATTCCCCAGGAGAAGGCGCGTTCGGAAAGCTCCTGGTTGTTGAACAGGCCACGTCGAGGCGAGGATACTGGTCTCCGACGCGCCAAAGCGCTCCGGCGACGGCGCGCGACGGAACGAACGAAGTATCCGGCTGAGGATCAACGAAGTATGGATCAGGAAGAGCCATCCGCCCGCAGGGGCACCGCGAAGCGTTGATGCCGCAGGAGGGAGGTTTTTCGAGGTACCCTCTTATCTTTCGACGACCAGAACCATTCCATGCAGACATCCCTACACGCCATCGTCCTCTCCAGCCTCCTGTTCATCGCCTTGGGCAGTGCGCAGGCCCAGTGCCCCGGCTGTGTGCCGGACCTGAGCTGCGTCTCCGATCCGGCCTTCCCCACGTTGTGCCCGCTGAGCCCGCCCGATGCCACGGCTGGTGTGGCCTACGGCACGGACATCACCTTCTGGCTGCCGGCGGTGTTCACCGACCCGGGCACCGGCTTCACGGTGGATTTTGAGCAGATGACCGTGACGGGCGTGTCGGGCCTGCCCTTCGGTCTGGACCTGGAGACCAATGCGCCGGGCAGCGTGTACTATCCGCAGGAGAACCAGTACGGCTGCGCGCGCCTCTGCGGCACACCGCTCATCGCAGGCACCTACGCCATCACCATCAGCATCCTCGCGGGGGTGAACTTCAACGGCTTTGACGTCAGCGTGCCGCAGGAGTTCTCCATCCTGCTGAACGTGCTGCCCGGTGCCGGCGGCAACGCCAGCTTCGCCTACAGCCCCACGGCCGGCTGCGGCAGTGTCACCGCCAACTTCGAGGCACTGATCGACGGGGCGCCCTCGCCCACCACCTACGCCTGGGACCTCGGCAACGGCAGCACCAGCACCGCCAGCGTGCCCCCGCCGCAGACCTATGATCAGCCCGGCACCTACGTGATCACCCTGGAGACCACCTTGGGCGGCTACGTGCTGAACACCGTGACGCTCACCGGCACCAACGGCAACTGGTGCGGCGATGTGGAGGAGCCCGATGTGCCCTTCGTGGGCTGCACCGGCAACCCCGACCCCTACTTCGTACTCACCGACGCAAGCGGCGGGACCTTTACCAGCGGCTCGCTGGACAACACCCAGAGCGGCACCTGGAACGACCTGGGCCTGCTGCTGGACGAGCCCCCCTACTCCATCACCTTCTTCGATGAGGACGTGGTGAGCCAGGACGATGCGCTGGGCACCTACAACATCCCCGCGAACGGTGCGGGCACCTACTTCATCAACGTGGCCGGCGGCACCACGGGCAGCCTGGCCGTGAGCAACGACCCGCAACAGGTCTTCACGGACAGCGATACGGTGACGGTCTACGGCCTGCCTGAGATCACCGTGCTGAACGATGAAGGGAGCGGGGAGCTCTGCGCCACACCGGACACGCTGGTGTACTACACCTGGTTCCACGATGGCGACACGGTGCCGGGAAGCAACGTACCCTGCCTGACACCCACGGGTCCGGGCCTTTGGTGGGTGGCGGGCATCAACGCACAGGGCTGCACCGCGCTCAGCGATACCATCACCATCTGCCCGGAGGTCACGATCAGCCAGAACGGCAACGTGCTCTTCGTGTCCAGCGGCTATGCCAGCTATGCCTGGACCTACCAGGGCGCTGCCATCGGCGGCAATGATGCCTTCGTGTTCACCAACGGCGATGGCCTCTACACCGTGACGGTGACGGACATCAACGGCTGTGTGGTGGTGAACGAGTACCTGCTGAGCACCCTGGGCGTAAGCGCTCCGAGCGGGACCAGCGTGAACCTGGGCCTGTACCCCAACCCCACCGCCGGTGCCTTCACGGTGGTGGCGGACGGACTTGGCGATGGACCGGTGTTGCTGGAGGTGGTCGACATCAGCGGGCGGGTGGTGCACCAGCGACGGGAGAGCCCCGGTAGTGGCCGACTGCAGGTAGTGCTCGACCTGTCCTTGCCGCCAGGCAGCTACGTGCTACAGTTACAGGACGGTACCGGCCAACGCATGGCCCGGGTGGTGGTGGAATAGGCAGCGCTGATGAACCCGAAGGCACCGCTCCGTGTACCGCTGCGGTATGGGGCATCCGTGCACCGTAGCTTTGTTCGGCAACAAGCAACGCCCTTTCCGCGTTGAGCGGTGACCCTGAACATGCACAGTGACTACGAACACCTGATCGCCAAGCTCGATGGCTTCATCCGCAAGTACTACGCGGACCAGGCCATCCGTGGCGCGCTGTACAGCGTGGGCCTGCTGGTGGGTGTGTTCCTCGGCACCGCGCTGCTGGAGCATCTGGGCCACTTCGGCACGGGTGTGCGCACCGTCCTGTTCTGGGGCACGCTGGGCGCCATGGTCCTGATCCTGGCGCGATTCGTGGCGCTGCCCCTGATCAAACGCTACCGCCTGGGAGCGGTGATCGGCCATGCCGAAGCGGCCCGCATCGTGGGCACCCACTTCACCGAGGTGCAGGACAAGCTGCTGAACACCCTGCAGCTGCAGGACATGGCCACTGCACAGCCGCAGCAGCGCGAGCTGATCGAGGCGGCCATCGCGCAGCGCAGCCGGGAGCTGAGCCCGGTGCCCTTCACCAACGCCATCGACCTGCGCCGCAACACGCGCTACCTGCGCTACGCCCTGCCACCGCTGGCCCTGCTGCTGGTGCTGCTGTTCGCGGCCCCCAGCCTCATCACCGGACCCACCCAGCGCCTGCTGGACCACCGCAGCGAGTTCGTGCCCGAGGCCCCCTTCCGTTTCGTGCTGCTGAACGACAGCCTGGAGGTGCCCGAGCAACAGGACTTCGAAGTGGTGCTGGAAATGCAGGGTGCCGTGATCCCGCAGCAGGTGGACCTGGAGGTGGACGGCCAGCGGATCCCCTTGGTGAAGAAGGACGCCACCCGCTTCACCCACCGCTTCCGCAACGTACAGGAGGCCATCGATTTCACCTTCACCGCCGAGGGTTTCCGCAGCACGCCCTACACCCTGAGCACCGTGGCCAACCCGCTGCTGCTGGACCTGCGCATGCAGCTGGAGCACCCCGCCTACCTGGGCCTGCCCAACAGCACCGTGGAGAACAGCGGCGACCTCACCATCCCCGCCGGCACCAAGGTCACCTGGACCATCCGCGCCCGCAGCGCCGACCGCCTGGACCTCGCCTTTGACGATACCACCTACGCCCTGCGTCCCACCAGCACCGACGCAGGCAACAGTACCTTCAACAGCAGCCGCCGACTGCTGCAGAGCCGCACCTACCGCATGGCGCCGCACGCCGGTGAGCGCGCAGCAACCACCGCCCTGCAGTACCGCCTGGAAGTGGTGCCCGACCTGCACCCCACCATCCAGGTGGAGACCCGCACGGACAGCAGCGCCCTGAAGCGCCTCTTCTACCGCGGTGAGGTGGGCGATGACCACGGCTTCAAGCGCCTGCTCTTCCATTACCGCTTCGTGAGCGGTGGTGACAGCGTGGCACCCGAACTGCGCAGCGGCACCACCGAACTTTCCGTGGACCCGCGGCAGACGCGCCAGGAGTTCTTCCATAGCTGGGAGCTGTACGGGTTCACCATCAACCCCGGCGACCGGGTGGAGCACTGGTTCGAAGTGTGGGACAACGATGGGGTGAACGGCAGCAAGAGCGCCCGCAGCACACCGCAGGTCTTCGAGGCACCCACCCTGAAGGAGCTGGCCCGGCAGCAGGAGCAGCAGAGCGAGGCGCTGAAGAGCGACCTGAAGGAGAACATCCGCGAGGCCCAGGACCTGCAGAAGGAACTGGACAAGCTGCGCCGCGACCTGCTGGACAAGAAGGAGGTGAACTGGCAGGACAAGCAGAAGCTGGAGAACGTGATGCAGCGCCAGCAGGAACTGCAGGAGCGCATCGAGCAGAACACCCAGCAGCTGCGCGAGGACCAGCAGCGCCAGCAGGAATTCCGCCCGCAGGACGAGCGCCTGCTGGAGAAGCAGAAGCAGGTGCAGGAGCTCTTCGAGAACGTGCTGAGCGAAGAGATGAAGGAACTGTACCGCAAGGTGCAGGAGCTGATGGAGAAGCTGGACAAGGAGCAGCTGCAGGAGCAGTTGCAGGAGATGAAGATGGACCAGCAGGACATCGAGAAGGAGCTGGACCGCGCGCTGGAACAGTTGAAGCGCATGGACGTGGAGCAGAAGGCCGAGGACATCGCCAAACAACTGGAGGACCTGGCGAAGAAGCAGGAGGAGCTGGCGGAAAAGACCGAGGAAGGCAAGTCCGATCAGGAGGAACTGAAGAAGGAGCAGGAGGAGCTGAACAAGGAGATGGAAGAGCTCCGGAAGGAGATGGACGAGCTGGAGAAGAAGAACGAGGAACTGGAGACCCCCATGGACCTGCCGAAGACCGACGAGCAGGAGCAGCAGATCCAGGACGAGCAGAAAAAGAGCAGCGAGCAGCTGGAGAAGAAGCAGAACCAGAAGGCCGGTGAGAGCCAGAAGAAGGCCGCCGAGCAGATGGAGCAGCTGGCCTTCCAGATGCAGAGCGCCATGCAAAACAATGCCCAGGAGCAGCAGGAGGAGGACATGGACGCCCTGCGCCAGCTGCTGGAGAACATCGTGCACCTGAGCTTCGAGCAGGAGGCCCTGATGGAGGACCTGGGCAGCACCAATGTGCGAGACCCGCGTTTCGTGACCCACGGCCGCACCCAGCGCAAGCTGCGCGACGATGCCAAGGTGATCGAGGACAGCCTCTATGCCCTGAGCAAGCGCGTGCCCCAGTTGGAGGCCATCGTGAACCGCGAGATGACCGCCGTGAACGGCAACATGGACGAGGCCACCCGCCTGCTGGGCGAGGCGCGCGCCAACGAACGCTTCAAGCCCATGGCCACCGACAAGCAGCAGCACGCCATGACCAGCCTGAACAACCTGGCCCTGCTGCTGGACGAAGCCCTGCAACAGATGCAGCAGCAGATGGCCCAGAGCATGCCCGGCAGCGGCAGCTGCAACAAACCCGGCGGCACCGGCAGCGGACAGGGCAAGAAACCCAGCATGGCCAAGATGAAGGCCCAGCAGGAGGCCCTGCAGAAGCAGCTGGAGGAGATGCGCAAGGGCATGGAGAAGGGCAAGAAGCCCGGCGAGAAACCCGGGCAGCAAAACCCCGGCGGCATGGGCATGCCCGGCATGAGCCAGCAGCTGGCCAACCTCGCGGCGCAGCAGGCCGCCATCCGCAAGGAGATGCAGAAGCTGGGGCAGGAACTGAACAAGGACGGCAGCGGCGCCGGAAACGGCATCAACAAGCTGGCCGAGGAGATGGAGAAGAACGAGCGCGACATCGTGAACAAGAACATCACACCCGAGACGATGCGCCGCCAACAGGACATCATGACCCGCCTGCTGGAGCACGAAAAGGCCGAGCGCGAGCGCGAGCTGGACCAGAAGCGCACCAGCAACGAGGGGCGCGACATGCCGCCCCCCGACCCTGCCCGCTATTTCGACCACCAGCGCCAGCGGGCGCGCGAGGCTGAACTGTTACGAACAGTGCCCCCGGGATTGAAGCCCTACTACCGCGATCGCGTCAATGCGTATTTCGGTACATTTGACCGACCCTGAACCGACCATGGGAGCCTTGACCGAAGAGATGGAATTCACCCAACGCATCGACTTCCCCGCGAAGGCCGAGAACATCGCCCTGGCCGAGAAATTGATCGATGAGGCCTGCTCCAAGCACAATGTGCACGAGAGCCATTACGGCAACATCCTCATCGCCCTCACCGAAGCGGTGAACAACGCGATCCACCACGGCAACCGCCTGGACCCCAGCAAAACGGTGACCCTCGGCTACGAGGTGAAGGACGGCCGCATCATCTTCCTGGTGCAGGACCAGGGACCGGGCTTCGACTATGAGCACCTGCCCGACCCCACTGACCCGCAGAACCTGGAGAAACCCCACGGTCGCGGTGTGTTCCTGATGCGTGCCCTGGCCGACAGCGTGGAGTTCACCGACCACGGTGCCACGGTGGCCATGGCCTTCAGCCTGCAACCCGTGCAGGACTGATCCCCGGACCCATGCCCATCATCGCATTCAAGGCCGAGGAGGTACCCAACGCCTTCCGCGACCGTGTGCAGTTGCGCCGCTGGCTGCAGGCCGTGGCCCGCGACCATGGCCACAGCATCAACGAGCTGAATTATGTGCTGATGAGCGACGATGCACTCCTGGCCTACAACCAGCGCTACCTCGGCCATGACGAGTACACCGACGTGATCACCTTCGATGGCCAGACGGGCACGGGGGTGAGCGGCGACATCCTGATGAGCTACGACCGCATCAAGGAGAACGCCACAGAACTGAGGATACCCGCCCAGCACGAGCTGCGCCGGGTGATGGTGCATGGCCTGCTGCATCTGCTGGGCCATGGCGACAAGAACAAGGCCCAGAAGGCCGCCATGCGCGAGCAGGAGGACAAGTACCTGGCCCGCTGGCGCTGAGCGCGCACCCCTTTCCCACGGGACCATGAAAAAAGGCCTCCGCCCAATGGACGGAGGCCTTTTCAGTTCGTTGTGATGGTTGACCTACTTGGCCCCACCCTTCACCTTGGCGGCGAGCTCGGTGGCCTCCTGCATGGTGGTGAGGGCCTCTGCCTTGGCGGCTGGGAAGGCCTCCGTACTGGCGCTGTTCACGCTGCTCAGGGACTGCTCCAAGCGGGTCAGCATGCCGGCGATCTCCATGCGCAGGCCGCCCAGACGCTGCTGATCGGCGGCGGAGGCCACCTGCAGTTGCTTGTTGTTCGACAAGCTCAGTTGCTGAATGGTGCCCAGGCTCTCCTTCAGTTGGCCGGACAGGGCGCGCACCTCATCCTTTTGGGGCGTCTGCACCGTAGCGGCAGCAGTCGTGGTGGACTGTGCCTGGGCGGTCTGGAAGGTCAAGAACAGGGCGGTGGCGAGAAGTGCGAAAGTGCGCATGGGAAGATGGTTGGTTGGGAGTGTGACGTGCAAGGACCGTGCTACGGTGCCTGAGGGGCCAACACGGGGAGGTGAAGGTACACTTTCAGCCGATCCGCATGCTTAGGGCAATACCAGCGTACCACGGGCCACCTGGCCGTGTGCGAGGGCACAGCGCCACAGGTAGACCCCCGCCGGAAGGCTGGAAAGATCCATCCGCAGCCCCTTTGCCGCCGCGTCGGAATGCCGCATCAGCAGCCGTCCCTGCACATCCATCAGGTGCAGGTCCATCAAGGGCTCGGCGCCTGAGGTCCACTGCACGTGTCGGCTGTTCACATCCACCCAGGCCTGAATTCCATGGGAAAGCGGATGCTCATCGACCCCCACGTTCAGGTCATCCGACTCCAGCCCCAGCACCAGCATGTCATGGTCGCTGCAGCGGAAGGCATTGGGCTGGTAGTAGGCCAGGTTGTCCTCCTGGTAATCCAGCTGGGCGGGCTCATCACTATTGATGTGCCACACGGCGGCGGCGCTCATCACCGAGGCCATCGCGTCAGTGGCCAGCACATGGTCCAGCGCTCCGAAGGTGCCTCCGAAACGGTAGCTGTGGTCCGCCTCATCCAGCATGGTGGAGAGCCCGGCCGCGCGGAACACATCCAGCGGGTCCTCCTGCGCATAGGCGTTCATGTCGCCCACCACCACCTGTGCCGCAATGCCCGTGCTGTTGCGAATGCCCGCCCAGAACGCCACCAGCTCCTGTGCCTGGGTGCGCCGCAGCGCATTGAAGCAGCCTTGGCCATCGCCCTGGTCAAGGTCGTTGCCGGTGGCATTGTCGCAGAGCTTGCTGCGCAGGTGCATGCTGCTGAGCAGGAATCGGCCACCGGAGGCGTTCACCGTGAAGGCCTGTGTGAGGTGCGGGCGCTGGAAGGTGAAGGTGCTCAGCTCGTACAGGGGACCGGTCGCACTGAGCACGGACGGCTTGTAGAAGATCACCGACTTGGTGCCGCCGCTGCCGAAGGCGTCCTCCTCCAGGGCTTGGTAGGTGCCGGGGCCCATGGCCGCATTCACCGCCGCGAGCAGATCGGCCCAGGCCACATCGTTGTTCTCCAGTTCGCAGAGCACCACGGCATCGGCATCCACGGCCTGCAGCGCGGCCACGAGCTTGGTGCGCTGGCGTTGCCGTTCAGCCGTGGTGGCCGCACCCCACACGCCCAGCGTGGTGAAGTAGTTCAGCACGTTCAGTGAGGCCACGCGCACCGAGCCGCCCACCGCAGGCACTTCGGGACGTGGGTCGTGGATGATGGGCACCGTTCCCACCGGATGCAGCCGGTATTCATCGAAGGCGTAGTGAAGCACGGCGGTGAGGTCGGTGATGGTGCTGCCCGTGCGCAAGGTGCCCTCCGCACCGATCAGCGGTGGCGGATCGGGATAACTGAAGGTGCGGCCATCGTCCAGGATGATGCGGCCGCGATCGTTGAGCGCCTCACGCGCCAGCACGGCAGGCACATTGCCCGCACCCGTGGTGCTGGTGCCCGTGGCCACGGCGTCGTTGGGGTCCACCAGTTGGGTGGCCGTGTACGCCCGCTCGGGACCCAGCACCACCTCGCCGTACTGCAGCCAGTTGCCCGTGCTGTTCACCACCAGCGCCTGCGGGAAACGCAGCAGCATGCCCTCGTACCGTTCCCAGTTGTCCAGGTCGGCAATGGGGAGAAGCAGCTGCGTGGGCGGCACCGAACCCGCCCCCAGCTGTTGCACAGCGCTGACGCTGCGGATCTCCGTGAGGCCCTGGAACTCATCCACCGTGCCGGTGACCTGGATGCGCTGGCCCACGGCAATGCCCGGGGCCGCCGTCTGGTAGACGAAGATGCCGTTGCTGGTGGCCACGTCCGCATCACAGGCGGGGTCCTCGATGAAGTAGCCCTGCACGGTACCCGCGCCTTGGAACACGGCGGTGACCGTGCCCGTGGTGGTCACCACCTGACCATCGAGGGAGCTGGCAGCACCGCTGCCTTGGATGGTGCAGATGGGCGTCTGGGCCAGCAGCGCGGTACCCAGAAAAGGCAACACCAGGAATAACGGTCGGAGCATGGGAAAGGGAACGGGCGCACAAGGTACTTCGCCCGGGGGCGGCCATCGGGAATGCGAGCGCGTTCAGTACGACCCCGGCACGTCCTCGTCCACGCAAAGAATGATGTCCGCCTTGGCGAGGTGCTCGGCATCCAGCTTGTTCAACTGGGACTGGGTAACGGTGGCGATCGTCACGCGCTTCAGGTCGGGACGAAGGCGCTGCAGGTACCAGCCGATGCCCTCCCGGAAGTCCGAATGGTAGCTGCCGTTGAAGTGCAGGAAGCGGGCACCCTCCTTCGTGTTCGTGGCGATGAAGTGGGCCATGGTGGCGTCCTTCAGCGCCTGGGCCATGGTCATGGTGGGGCTGGCGTGGTCGCCCATCATGGCCAGCATCTTCACGTATCCTGGAAGGGACGGGTCAAAGGCGATGGGCAGCGGAGCGATCCAGGCGCGCTCGTTCGCCGGCACCGTATCCAAGGCCTCGAAACCACCTTTGCTCACGGCCCGTGCGTAGCGGCGTGGCACGTTGCACGCGATGAAGGGCAGGCCTCTGGCCTTGGCGAGGTCCACGAGCGGCGCGTAATCGGTGGGATGGTTCTTCCACAGCCGGGCCAGGGTATCCAGGGCGGCCTGGTCGATCTCCCCGCGCAGGTAGCGGTCCAGTGTCGCCTGGTCATCCGCCTCGATCATCTCGGCGCCCATGAGCAGGGGGCCTTTGTCCGCCAGGTGCTTGGCCATCTCCAGCTGCAGCCAGTGGGCGATGGAGTTGTTGTGCAGTTCACCGAAGAGGATGATATCGCCCCGCTCCACCATGCCCAGTGCGCGGGTGTACGAAAGCTTTTTACCGTTGGCATCGAAGAGGACGTAGTTGGGCAGCACCTGGGCAAAGGACCCTGCCGTGGAACATAGCAGGGTCAGGACCAGGAGGAAACGAAGAAGGATCGGGATGCGCATGGGGTGAAGTAACACGATCTGCACAGATGGGCAGGTGACGATCCGCTCGTATTCCCTTATCTTTTCAGTCGTGAAAGACACCATGCCGAACAAGCCGATCTGCTCCGCTCCCGCCATTGAGGCACCGCCGCTGACCCAGGAAGCCCTGGACCCACAACTGCGCGAGGAGCTTTGCGCGGAGGTGGATGAGCGCGGACAGGTGACGGTGCATTGCTCGTTCAAGGCCGGTCTGTTCGATTGCATCCGCATCTGGCCCAGCACCTATCTGGTGTGCAGACACAGCGGCCATCGCAGCCCCCTCTTGCTGGCGGAAGGCATACCCCTGGCGCCCACCTGGCTGCCCGTGCCTGCGGAACAGCAGGTGCGCTTCACCCTGCTCTTCGCCGGGCTTCCGCAGCACTGCGTGCTGTTCGATCTGGTGGAGGAGATCACCGATCCCGGTGGCTTCCATGTGCCGGGCATCCTGCGCAACGGCATGGATGTGTACCGGGTGGACCTGTGATCCCGCTGCGGCAAGAAAGCCCATGAGGCCTGCCCGCTTCGGGCCATCAACGCCCCACTCCCCGATCTGACCGTTCGCTTCTCGCTCGCTGACCCTCGCGGCCAGCAGGCCATTCCCTGCCCGCACCGCATGGTGCGCCGTTGCAGGTCATGCTCGGTGAGGCGTTGTTCGGGTCTTGCATACGCCCGGTCAAACGCCTCGTCGACGGCCGAGCGGCGATCCCTGCGAAAGTCCCAGACCGCGGCGCCGGCCACCACGGCGACCAGGACCAGCACATTGGCCACCGCGCCCCAGCGTGCATCCTGCCCTTGCGACGACACCAGCACTTGTGAGAGCAGCACCGCCGGCAATGCGAAGGCCGCATGCGCCTGACCTCAGCGCTGCATCATCCGTGTCCCCTTTCCCAAGTGGCGTTCAACCGGATCGGATGATCGAACATCCGCATCACAACGTGAACGGCATGCGGTGCACCCCCGCCCGATCGGGGCTCCACGCATGGATGGCATAGGTGCCCGGTGGCCAGCCGAGGACCGTGAGATCGAACGACAGGCGGTGTCGTCCGGCATCCAGCAGCGTGCGATCATGCAACACCTGAAAGACCTTCCCGCGACGGTCCACCACCACCGCAGTGAAGGCCGTTCCCGCCGGGACATCGTAGACCAGTTCGCGGTTGATGGCCTCCGGCCTGCCGGAACAGACGCGGCCGGGCTCGTCGGCGAAACGCAGTGAATACAAGGGGGCGGGCTGTCCGCTGAGGCGGCTCACGGCCAGGCGCAGCGAGTCCGTCGCCGTGCTGTCCAGGGCACCCATGCTCGCAATGGAATACCCGTCGCTGAGGACCCACACCGCGTGCTGCACTTCGTCGTCCGGGTATTCGCCGCGTGCAACGGCCTCTGCCACCGCCGTCAATTTCGGCGGGGACTGGTGACCCGCCCGGTAGCCCTCACCCGCGCGCGGCCCGCTGCCCGAGGCCTCGCAACAGAAGGCGCGGCACAGCACCGTGCGGCTGGCTCCCCCGGAGAGGGCCAGCACTTCCTCGCGCACCACCAGCAGGTCCTGCACTTCGGGCGTGTTGCTCACGAACACCCAGCCCACCGGGATGCTCGTGCGCAGGGGCCGCGCCGTACGGTTCTGCACCGTCACCCGCACACAGTCCCCCTGATGCTCGCCGGTGCCCTGCACCGATAGCGCCACCTGGCGGTTCTCCAGCAATTCCGCCAACAGGGCCTTGTCCTCTGCGGCATGGGCGGGGAGCAGCGCGGCACAGCAGGCAAGGGGCAACCAGGGGGAAGGGCTCATGGAACAGGGGTTTGGTGCAACAACGGTGGCCCGGGGGGCGATCATTGCATGGGGACCTTCGTGGTGACCGCATCGAAGGTCGGCAATGGTCGGATTGAACCGCATAACGGATACACTGTTCATTCAGGCTGCGGACAGGGCAGTGGTGAACCGTCGGTGGCGCCGGTTGTTGGTTTGGGCGTGGTCCATGGGAAATCCTCCACCATGTCCCCCTCCGCTGGCAGGGGCTTATTGCCCGCTCCCCAAAGCCAGGGCTGGACAACCTTTTCGCGCCCTCCTGCGTCCCCCTTCCAACCCTCGGCCCGAACATGACCCGCTTCCTCTCTGGCCTCCTGTTCGCCCTGTCGCTCGGCGGCGCAAGCGCACAGGTGTGCGACCCCACCGGCAACCTGTGGCTGCTCAGTAACTACGACGGGGGCATCGTCACCATCAACGTGGATGTGAACATCCCGGACCTGGTGATCGGCATCTGCACGTACGAGCCGGTGCAGGTCACCATCACCGGACCCTTTGCGGGCAATGTGTCACAGGTGTTCTACTCGGGCATGAACTCGAACCAGAACAACAACAACTGCGGGCAGGGCAACTTCACCACCACGGTGGCCGGCGTGCCGCCGAACATCGTCACCATCAACCCGCCGCTGCAGCCGCTGCAGGTGGGCTACACCCCGGCGCATGGCAACGGCACCTCACCCAACTGGGGCGGAGGGGTCTATGGAACGATAGGGCTTTGTGACACCACGGTGAACGCGGGCGGGGGTAACACCCCGGATGAACTGGTCTTCCACTTCGAGGATCAGACGGGGGCGACGTTGTATGCCCACCAGACCCAGTATGCCTGCTGGCAGAACGATGTGGTGAGTATTTCCGCAGGCGGGAACTGCTGCATCGACCCCTCGCCGCCACCACCCCCCTCGGCCAACATCTGCAATGCCAACGGGAACCTGGTCATCTACTCCAACTACGAGGGCGGGGTGCTGACCATCAATGTGGACCAGAACATCCCCGACCTGCGCATCGGCATCTGCACGTATGAGGCGGTGCAGGTGAGCATCATCGGGCCTTTCGCGGCCAACGTCACCGAAGTGATCTATGCGGGCTTCGACGGCGCCAACGGTCCGTGCGGCACCAACCCAACCACCACCACCATCAACGGCGTGCCACCGGGCATTGTGACCCAATACAGCCAGACGCTGGGCAACATCGCCATCGCCAACTTCCTCGGCGAGCCTTTGGCACCGGGCTTCCCGCCCCTGGTGAACTGCATCGTCGGCGCGGAGGGCGAATGCAGCACCAGCAACAACGGCGGTGGCAACAGTGCGCCGCAGATCGCGCAGTTCTTCCTCGCCGAGTTCGGGCCGGACGCCGCGCTCTTCGCCCACCAGGTGCAGTACGGCTGTTTCACCGGGACCTTCAACGTTTCCGATGGCGGCAACTGCTGCCTGCTGGAAACCGGCACACCGCCCAACCCCATCTATGCGGGCAACGCCACCTACGACTTCATCCCCTGGACCGATTCGCTCCTGTGCGATGGTCCCATCACCATCGACCTCTCCTTCTACCCCGTGCTGTTCCAGCCGCCCATCTACCCGGGCTATGTGTGGAGCGACGGCACCACCGGCCCCATCATCACCATCACGGAACCGGGCACCTACTCGTTCATCGTGGGTGACTACTGCCACTACGAGGACGGCAACTGGCTCACCGACACCGTGGTCGTCCTCCCCTGCTGCTCCATCGGTGGGATCGACACCGCGAGCACACCCATCAGCTGCAACGGTGCCAGTGACGGGTCCATCAGCGTGCTGGCCGTGGGTGCGGGACCCTTCACCTACACCTGGGATACGGAACCGCCGCAGGCCACCGCTTCCATCGCGGACCTTGGTCCCGGCACCTACACGGTGGTGGTGGCCGACGCCAGCGGTTGCGACAGCACGCTGAGCATCACGCTCACAGAGCCGACGCCGTTGGTGCTGGACGTGCAGGGCAACACCCCGTTGTGCAGCGGTGCGGAGGTCACCATCACCGCAATAGCGTCGGGAGGCACGGGTACGGCACAACTGGATTGGTCGCCCGTGGGCAGTGGCACCAGCTACTCCTTCTCCCCCGCGGCGACCACCACCATCAACGTCACCGCCACCGATGCCAACGGCTGCAGCGCCACGGATGCCCTCACCATCGAAGTGCTGCCCCTGCCCACGGCCGGCTTCACCACCAGCGCGGACACCCTCTGCGCGGGCAGCCCGGTCACCTTTACGGCCACCACGGCTGCGGACTCACTGAGCTGGGACCTCGGCAGCGCTGGCATCACCGACAACACCGCTCCGGTGGCCACCTTCTTCGATCCCGGTGTGGAGCTGATCACGCTCACGGCCTTCAACGCCGCGGGGTGCAGCAGCCTGACCGTGGTTGACAGTGTTCGCGTGGCACCCCTTGTCCTGCTGAGCCTCGTGGCCGAACAGCCCACCTGTGACCGCAGCATCACCGTGGACCTTTTGGCCCTCGGCGCGGACGCCTGTGGCCTCTGGCTGAACGGCGTTCCCGTGGCCAGCTCATGCATCGGCACGCTGACCCTGCCGGTGAGCGGCACCGGCAGCTACACCCTTTCCCTTGCCGGCAGCAACTTCGCGGGATGCGCGGACACGCTCACCACCGCAGTGACCGTGGAGGATGGTGCGGGGCTCTTCGTGCCCAACGTCTTCACGCCGGACAACAACGGAATCAACGACACCTTCGGTATTAGCTGGGTGGCACCCGGGGCGGGCTTTGTGATGCGCATCTTCAACCGTTGGGGACAGGAGATCTACACCAGCACCGACCCCACGGTGGAGTGGGATGGCAGGGCAAGCGGCGCGCTCGTGCCTGACGGGGTGTACGCGTACCTGATCAGCGCAGAGGACCCCTGCTCACCCGGCGAGCTGCGCGAACTGCGCGGGCATGTCACGCTGCTGCGCTGAGGCGGGCACTTCCATCGACCATACCGGTGCTGCGGAACGGGGACGTATTCTCCCCTGTTCAGGCATTCCGGACCTCATTCCCTTCCGGAGCACCTGCCTATGATGGTTCGGCACGACGATCGATCTTCCCAACGGGCGATTACCTTCCCCGCAACTTCCCGGAACACCCATGGCAGAGAACGCCACCCCCTCGCACCCCCTGATGCAGCAACCCGCCTACCAGAAGTTCAGCCTCATCATGCTCGGTCTGGTGGCCTTCATCTTTGCCCTCAACCAGGCGCAGTCCATCCTGCTGCCCCTGCTCTTCGCGCTGCTGCTGGCCATGCTGCTCAATCCGCTGGTGAACCGGATGACCCGCAAGCGTGTGCCCCGCATCCTGGCCATATTCCTGGCCGTGCTGCTGGCCATGGCCTGTGCGGCCGGGCTCTCCTACTTCATCCTCACCCAGGCGGCCAACTTCAGTGAGACACTTCCCGAACTGCGTCAGAAGGTGGCGGCCTTGGGCATTTCCATCCGCGACTGGGTGGAGAACAAGACGCCCATCGCCCCAGGTGCCGTGAACGACGCACTTCTACGGGCCAGGGAAAGTGGGCTCAAGGAAGGCGGCAAGCTGCTCAGCGGTGCATTGCTCACCATGGGGACGGTCTTCGCCTTTCTCTTCCTGCTGCCCGTGTTCACCTTCCTGATCCTGCTGTACAAGCGCCTGCTGCTCACCTTCATCATCAAGCTCTTCCCCGATGAGCATCGCGGGGTGGTGCAGGATGTACTGCAGGGTTCGAAGGGCGTGACGCAACACTACCTCGTGGGGTTGATGATACAGTCAGCCATCCTGGCCACGATGAACTACGTGGGCCTGTTGATCATCGGCCTGGAGTTCGCCCTGTTGCTGGCGGTGATCGCAGCGGTGCTGAACCTCATACCGTACATCGGAATGCTGATGGCTTCGCTCGGCACCATGATCATCGCGCTCGCCACCGCAGACCTCAGCACCGCCCTGTGGGTGATGGCCCTGTTCGCCGGGGTGCAGTTCATTGACAACAACATCGTGGTGCCCAATGTGGTGGCCTCGCGTGTGGAGCTCAACGCACTGGTCTCCATCATCGTGGTGATGATCGGCGGGGCCATCTGGGGCATCCCCGGCATGTTCCTCGCCATCCCGCTCAGCGCCATCGCCAAAGTGGTCTTCGACCGGGTGCCTTCGCTGGAACCCTTCGGCTTTGTGCTGGGCAGCGGCGATGGCCCGGCCAAGGAGCCCGATCCCAGAACGCGCTGGGCGCTGCCAAAGGG
>CAMCAZ010000060.1 GCA_945872795.1 Chryseobacterium gleum | reverse complement strand
ACGCGGGCACTGGGCTCGGTGGCGATGGGCAAGGGGATCAGGTCGCCGCCCGAAGGCAGGGCCACCCAGATGCCGAAGGCTGGACCGTTGCTGTTGTTGGCAGGGGACAGGAAGCCGGAAGCCACGGCCACCAAGGCGGCGTCAGCCAGACCAAGGTCGGCCAGGGGAGCGTCGTAGGCCACCACGGGGGTGCCATCGGGCAACTGGACCTCCAGGGTCAGGTTCACTGCAGGTACTTCCAGGTAGTCAGGGGTGAAATCACCGAAGCTGAAAGGGGACACCACCACGGCGCCACCGAGCACTGCGGTCTCAGCCACCTGCACGGTGGGAGCATCGGTGCTGCCATGGATCACCAGGATATCGGTGTTGCCCGCTACACTGGCGGCCTCACGACCGGGTGCGAACACGTCCAGACCGAAGGCCTGGGCAGGGTTGTAACCCGTGGGGCTCACGATACCGTTGGCCACGAGCACGTAGGTCTCGCCATCGGCCAGGTTGTAGGTGAAGGTCAGGCCGGGGATGATGTCCTGGGGACCGGCGCTATTGCCTGGAGCGATACCGATCTCCAGATCAACGCCTGCAGGCAGGTCGATGAAGGGGGTGGCGGTGCGGAAGGCGAAGTCATTGATGGCTGGTGCTGCGCCACCGTTGATGTACACGTCGACCACGGCAGCGGCCGCATCGGCGCTGTTGTGGATGACCTGTACGCGGGCCTGCGACCACGCTTCGTAGCTGGTCAGCATGCCTGCTGTTAAAAGGACAGAGAAGAGTTTCCGGTTCATGGTCGTGTTGTTTGTGTGTTTAGGTCTAACGACAACCACACAACAGCGCCCGCAAAGTTTTGTTCAAATTTTTCGACGAAAGTCTAAACAAACATGACCAAGCGGTGACAAAGCCACCTATCGGACCAAGGTCACGTGACCGAACAGTTCGATGGGCTCCCTCTTGATCGCATCGACCATGTAGGCCCGGTAGGCATAGACGCCCGGAGGCACTTCGCCCGTTGCGGAACGCCCATCCCAGCCCGGGTTGAAGGGACCACTGGCCTCCCAGACCACAGCTCCCCAACGATCGAAGATGGTGAGGTCATAGGTCTCGATGTCCACCACGTTCACGGCCGGGTTGAACACATCGTTGTATCCATCACCGTTCGGCGTGAAGGCATTGGGGGCGTAAAACACCTGGTCCTGAGGCTTCAGGTAGGCGATGATGGTATCGGTGGTCCACCATTGTGCGGTGAGGGTGACCAGCGAACTGTCCGCCGGCAGGTAGGGCGTGTTCTTCACCCACCAGTGCTGGAAGTCGAAGTACAAGGCAGGGGTCACCGTGAACGGCAGGTCCACCCCTTCGGGCACCGTGATCATCACGGGGAAGCTGGTGTAGGTGTTGCCGTCGATGGTGATGCTTCCGCCGCCGCGTGGCACCACGTCCAGCAGGATGTCGTAGCGGGTCGGTGGTTCAAAGTGGGCCACCACGCTGTCCGCGGTGAGGAAGTCGATGGTCACCAACGAATCGGTCAGCGAAGGCAGCATCGTGTTGGTGCTGAAGACCTCCCAGTGACTGAAGACCCAACCATCCGCCGGCAGCGGGGCCAGGGTGGTATTGATCCCGCCATAGTACAGGCCGCTGAACGGGTAGGTCACCGGGGCGATGGAGTTGATCTGGATGGCACCGCTCAGGGGCGGGTCCACGTTGAACACCACGTCATAGGGTCCTTCCAGTTCGTAGCAGTCCACCATCCCTTCCTGCACCTGCACGCAGCGGTCCTCGACGAACTGGCGCAGCACCAGCACATTGGCCTCCCATTGGGCAACGGAACCACCCCAGCGGGCCACCTGCCCAGGCATCTCCGGGGCGATCAAGGCCACCAGACTATCCAAGAAGGGCAGCATGTGGTCGCAGCTGAACAAGGTGTTGCCAAGGTCGATGTAACGGTTCACGTAATAATCGTGCACCATCTCGTTCTCCGTGATGAGCTTCTGGAGGATGACGGTATGACCTTGACCTCCGGGGTCGTTCAGCTCCTCGGCATCGCAAGGGTCCGCCGTTGCCGTCTGGTCCGGGATGCCCGTGAAATTGGTGTAGTGGCCGAAGGTGGCATCCATGTCCCACAGCAGGTAGCGCCACTTCTTCTTGTCACCGTCAGGGTTCCGGCCACGCCACCAGGCCGTGTTCCAGTTCAGCCAGTCGGCACAGACGGTGTAGCTGTTCAGGCAGAAATAGTCCACCAGGCTCTGCCAGTTATACTGCTCATCGACATAGGCGAAGGCCGTGGGGTCGCCCATGTCGTTGGTGTTGATGTAGTTCCGCAGTGCATCCCAATCGTTCTGGGCCTGTGCGCCGCCGTATTCGGTCCACGTGCCGCCCCAGGTCTTCAGCATCTGCACGTTGAATTCATCCTGGTCGTAGTAGTAGCGCGTGAAATCATGGTCGTCCACCTTCTCCCGCACATCGTAGACCCCCCAGTACTGGCCGTTCACATACAGAACGGCAGGCTCGTAGCTGCGCTCGTCCACGGCAAGGCCGCCGGTCTGGCTCAGCGCCTGCACATAGGCATCACGGATATGTGCCGGCTGGCCGGGGCCGAAGTTGAAGTTGTCACCCGCCGAGGCCTTGATGATCAGGCGCTGGTACTTTTCACGGTCCTTCGTGCGGAACACGGGGTAGCGGATGGCATCGTTGTATCCCGTCTGGTCCCGGGCTATGTAGTCGAAGCCCCGCTGATCATAGGCCCAGCTGTCCTGCCCGTGCTCGTTGAATTCCCCCACGGCCTCGTCACGCAGTTCGCCGTCCGGACCGAAATACTCCATGTGGCCGAAGGGCTGGATGCCACCGTTGCCGCCCAGCAGGTCATCCAGCTCACCGCCCGAAATACTGAGCACGGCCACCGTGTGGTTGTTATTGATGAAATAAGTGTTGGTGGCCACGAAGCTGGTGGGCGCACCCGCGCCGCTGAAGCAGGCGGCGCGCACCACGGTGGTCGCGCCCACGTTCACCGGTCCGCCGTAGACCAAGGAGGCGGCCGTGGGTTCGGAGCCGTCCAGGGTATAGCGGATGGTCGCACCCGCTGGACCCGTCATGGTCACGCTCTGGGCGCCACCATAGAAGCCGGCCGCTGGTGAAAGGTCAGGGGTGTTCACATACTCGGCAGAGGCCCCGGCGTTGGCCGTCCCGGGTGTGGGGGTGGTGAAGAGGTTCCAGGTGGCGGCACCGTTGGTCGTTCGTCCGCGGGAGTGGCCCACCATGGTGCGAAGGTCGATGCTGAACTCGAAATCATCCACCACATTGCCCGCCGCGTTGCTCAGCAGCACATGGTCCTCTTCTGTCTGGTTCAGGTTGAAGTTGGTGTGGATGAAGCCGCCGGCGACCTCGTCACGCTTGCTGCAGATGAACACCCGAAGACCGTTGGCGGGGATCACCGTGCCGGCGGGTACCTGCCATTTCAGTGGGTTGCCGGAGCGGTTGCTCACCCACCAGCCGCTGATGTCAACCGCGGCACCGGTCGTATTGTACAGCTCGAACCAGTCCTCGAACTCACCGTAGTTGTCCGCGTAGCCGTTGAGGTTGGAGGCGCAGGCCTCGTTGACCACCACCTGGGAACGCAGGCCCTGGACCAACGAAAGAAGGACCACCAGGGTCAGTGAACGGAGGGCTGGAATGGGCATCTGCATGATGGAACAATACGGGAAAGGTAATTGTGCGGTGGATCGGTTCCTCATGCCGGGGTGTCAGATGGATGGGCATTCGGGGGATGCTGAGGTGAACCCACCTTCAACGGGACGTTAGATCAGGGTCATTTGGTGCCTGCAGGGGGCATAAAAAGAACAGGCACGGTGATCCGGGGATCGCCGTGCCTGTTCAACCATGTCTCTACCGCTTACATTTTCGCCTTGGCCGTGTAGCCGCTGCCGATGTGCTGGTCCAGGAATTTCTCCATGGCCTCGTAGAATTCGAAACGGTTCTCCTCATTGCGGAAACCGTGGCCCTCGTTGTCCTTCACCATGTAATCCACGGTCACTCCGAGTTTCTTTAGGGCTTCCACCATCTGGTCGCTCTCGGCCTTCACCACCCGGGGGTCGTTGGCACCTTGGGCGATGAACAGCGGGGCCTTGATCTTGTCCGCGTGGAAGGCCGGGGAGGCGGAGGCCAGCAGCAGGCTGTCCTTCACCGGGTCGCCCACCTGCTCATAGAGCACATCGCGCCAGGGACCCCAGTAGGGAGGGATGGTGCGCTGGAAGGTGAAAAGGTTGCTCACCCCCACGTAGTCGATGCCGCAGGCGTAGAGGTCCGGGGTGAAGGCCAGACCGGCCAGGGTGGCGTATCCACCGTAACTGCCGCCATAGATCGCGATCCGCTCGGGATCGGCGATGCCTTCGGCCTTCAGCCATTCCACGCCATCGGTGATGTCGTCCTGCATGGTCTTGCCCCATTGTTTGAAGCTCTTCATCCAGAACTCACGGCCGTATCCCGTGCTTCCGCGGAAGTTCATCTGCAGCACCGCGTAACCACGGTTCGCGAGGAATTGGGCCTCCTCGTTGTAGCCCCACTCATCACGGGCCCATGGGCCGCCATGGGGGTTCACCACCACCGGCAGGGCGCTGTCGCCACGGCCTTTGGGAAGCGTCAGGTAGCCGTGGATGGTCAGGCCATCGCGGCTCTTGTACTGGATGGGCTTCATCTCGGCCAGGTCGTTCTCGTTCAACCAGGGATAGAGCGTGGCCAGTTCCTCCACCTTATCCGTAGTGGCATCGTAGAAGTAGTACTTGCCGGGCATGCGGTCGTTGCCCACCCACACCACGAACTTGGTCTCGCTGTCATCGGCGCCATAGATCCAGTACTCGTACCCTTCGAACTTGCCGCCCATCTTGTCGTACATGGCCTTGGTCTCGGCATCCAGGAAGTGGCGCTCGCTCTTGGCCCCGGTCCAGGTCACCATCGTCAGCACCTTGCGCTTGCGGCTGTAGTCCAGGCCGCTCACGTCGTTGTCGGCGTTGGCGAAGATCTCCTTGCTCTCCTTGCCCGTGGTCATGTCATATTCCACGATGGCGGCCTTGTCCCGGCCTCCGAGGTTGCTGCTGGCGTAGAGGTTCTTGTTGTCGAAGGTGAAGAACAAAGGGCTGAAGTTGTCCTTGAAATCCGTGCGCATGAACTCGGTGAAGGGCTCCTTCTCGTTGGCGCGATGGTAGTACACGCTGGTGACCCCTTCGGTGCGGGTGGTGATGCGGATGACACCGGCATGGTCCGTCATCCAGCTCTCGAAGTTCTCTTTGTTGTTGTAGAGCGACTTGATCTCGCCCGTGGCCACGTTCACCAGGTAGGGGTCGAAGATGCCCGGGTCGCGTTCGTTCATCTGTACCATGATGTGCTGCTCCATCCCCGGGATGTTATGTAGGTCGTCCAAGGCGTCGGCACGCACGCCTTTGATCGGCGTCAATGCCTTGGCATCGCTGCCGTCGATACCGGCGCTGAACACGATGAAGTTCTCATCGCCATTGATGTCGCGACTGTAAACGATACGGTCGCCCTTCCAGAAGTAGCCGCCGATGTCGCGCACGGTGTCCTGTGTTACCTGGGTGGAGGCCGTATCCCCGATCTTCTTCACGAAGATGTTCATGCGGTTCTTCCATGGCGCGCGGTAGCTCACGTACTGCCCGTCCGGGCTGATGCGGAAGCCGGCCTTCTCCGGGTTCTTGAAGAAGTCCTTCATCGCGATGGTGGGCGGTGCGACCTCAGGAACTGAGGCGCTACCCGTTGGTTCATCACCACCGCAGGCGGTGAGCAGGGATAGGCCTGCAACCATCGCAGTGGCGAAAAGTGGACGCTTGATCAAAGAGGACATGTTCCGGTGTTGGTTTGGTGAACGGTCGTGCAAAGTTGGCTTCCTGTCCGATCGATCGCGTAGGGGATCCATGGACGGTTCAGGCCCGTGATGAACAGTTGAGGTCTGTTCAGCGGCTGTAACGCTCCACCATCACCTTGCGATCGACCTCTTCAACCTCCACCTGGGGATAGGCCTGACGCAGGGCGGAGGGCACGGTCCCCTCGGGATCAGTGAGCTCCGACCAGGCGTCCACGCGCACCATCGTGGCATGGTCCTCCGGTCGGGGAAGATGCGCATCCATGCGGTCGGTGGGGAAGATGCCGCGTTCCCGCAGTCGGGCATCGAGCAGGGCTGGTTCCCGGACGAGATCATGGTCCAGGTGCCAGGCATAGGTGTTCCGGTACCACGAGGGTTGAATGATCAACGGGTCGTCGCCGCGCCATTTCTCAGCCCTGGCCACCACCGCAGCGGGGTGCAGACCATGGCCCTTCCAGGGGGTGAAGGTGAAGGCCATGCCGAGTGCGCCGAGGATCATCGGGACCAGGGCGAAGCGGGTCGCCTTCACCAGCTCCGCCAGGGAAAGAGCGGTCACAAGGGCGAACCCCGGTGCGGCAAAGGCCAGGTATCGGTCCAGGAAAACGGGTGTGATGAAGGATGCCCCGAACAGCGCGAACAGGGGGAGAAACGCCCAGACCAGCCCCAGTTGCACGCCCGGGTCAGCCGCCCTTCTCCGCGCCCCCCAGCCGATGACAGTCAGAAAGCTCACTGCCATAACGGGGGCATTGCTCCAGCGCCAGACCATGTTGTAGAGCTCCTCGGGGGTCGGGGCGGTGAGCCAGGTGCCTTGCGTCACCGTGCTTCCCACACGGTGCAGGAATATCGCGCCGTAGGGTGCGAACAGCAGCAAAGCCCCTAGCAGCCCGCCCGTCAAGGGTCTGCGCGCTTCGCGGAACGCGGGGCACAACACCAGCAACACCTGCAGGCCCACCACGGCCCAACCCAGAAAGTGGGTGTAGAGCAGCAAGGTGTTCAATAGCCACAGACCTATCCAGGCCCGGGGACGACCCTGAGCGGCCATCCACAGGACCCAGAGCACGCTGCAGGTGAGCAGGGTGAACAGGCTGTAGCTGCGCACCTCGTGCGCCAGGCCCTGATGGTAGTTGCTGAAGAGGAACAGCAGCACCGCGGTGATGGCCACACGTGTTCCGCCGAACGTGCGGCCCAGGAGGAACAGCGGCCAGACGGCCAATGCACCGAACACGGCGGAGGGCAGTCGAAGCCAGGCTTCGTCCAAGGGCACCAGCCGCACCCAGCCGTGCATGAGCAGGAAATGGAGGGGAGGGTTGTTCTCGGTGGCGAGCTGGCTGAACAGGTCCGGGAGCGAACGGTGCGCCATCACCACCGTGAAGGGCTCGTCATGGGCCAGCTCATCCATGTCCAGCCACGACCCGCGCAGGACCAGCGCCAGGAGCACCAGCGCGAGGAGGATCCACCGATCGCTGCGTGGCATGGCGCTGGGTCAGTCGCCCTCTTGCAAGGCGCGGTGCATCAGGTAGTGGGTGCCGATACCGGCGATCTCGAATGGACCGCCATGGATGGCAAAGCCGTTGCGCTCGTAGAAGGGTACGGCCTTGATGCGGGCGTTGCACCAAAGACGGTCGCAGCCCAGCGCACGCAGGTGTTCCATCGATGCACGCAGCAGCGCCGTGCCTGCGCCGCTGCCTTGGTGGGCCGGATGTGAGGCCATGCCCCGCAGGCGATACGGTCGTTCGCCATCCAGGTCGGGATGCGTCTCGGGCGTGAAGGAACCCACCGAGACCGGAACGCCATCGTGCAGGGCGGCCATGTGGAACGTCCCCGGGATACCGTCGCTGGCGAAGTGACAGTCCTCCACGGTGCCACCGGGGCGCAACACCAGCAGCCGCAAGGGGTAGGTGGCACTCAGGGGGATGGTTGTCACGTGGAACATCCGGTCGGGTCAGGAAGCCTTTTCAGTGTGCCTGTGCAGTGCTCCGCGCTACGTTGATCAAGGTCAGCAGGTCGCGATCCGGGGGGGCTGAGGATCCAGCATCATCCCGTTCCGGAAGGTCCAACTGGACCTGCTGCCCATCCCGCAGGTGGATCTGGAAGGCCGTCCCGCTCGCGCTTTCCACCGGGACCACGCTGACCATATCGTTCCACGCGATGCTGCGGACATGGGCCTTGCCCGGAAAGGAGAGCTGCCCGAGGAGGGAGGTCCGCTCGGTGAGCACGGCACCGTCCTTCGAAAAGTGGATGGAGCGTGGAGGGAGGATGAACACGGCTGCCATGCACCACAGCCCCGTGACCAGCAGGGTCACCCGGGCGGCCATCAGTGCCCAGACACTACCGGGTTTTCCGAGCAGGTTCGCGATCCCGCCCAGGACCACGGCCATTACCGCCGCACAGATGCTGGACACCATGGTGGCCAAGGCAAGGCGCGCCACCCAGGGCCAAGCGCCCAGGACCACCGTTCCCGGTCGCCGCAGGATATGGTCGGCGTGGTAGCCCACCGCGGAAGCCGTCAACGCATCGGGTGCAGGAAGCGGGACCAGGTGCAGTGCAGCGGCCAGCCCGAAGCGGAGCACCAGCAGGATGCCCACGGCCAGCGCGGTGAACTGGAGCGCATCCTGCGCCTGCTCATGGGGGGTGATGCGCATGGCCGCTTCCCGGACTACTTGAAGTAGCGAAGGTCCTGTCCGGCCTTCAGGGAACGGACGCTGGCGAGGATCAACTTGATCACGTTCTCCACATCATCGCGGTGCACGCTCTCCACGGTGGTGTGCATATAGCGCAGCGGCAGGCTGATCAAGGCGCTGGGTACGCCGGCGCTGCCGTAGGCGAAGGCATCGGTATCGGTGCCCGTGGCGCGGCTTTGGGCGGCACGCTGGAACTCGATCTTCTCCTTCTCCGCGGTTCGCACGATGTGCTTGAGCACGTTATTGTGCACGGCTGGAGCATAGCTCAGCACAGGTCCCTTGCCACAGGCGATGTCGCCGCTCTGCACCTTGTTCATCAGCGGGGTCTGCGTGTCGTGCGTCACATCCGTCACGATCGCCATGTCCGGCTTGATGCGCTCCACGATCATCTCCGCTCCGCGAAGGCCCACTTCTTCCTGCACACTGTTGGTCACGTACAGCCCGAAGGGCAGTTTCACCTTCTGTTCCTTCAGCAGCCGGGCCACTTCGGCGATCATGAATCCGCCCATCCGGTTATCCAATGCGCGGCCCACGAAGTGACGCTCGTTCAGCACCATGAACTCGTCCTCGTAGGTGATCACACAGCCCACATGCACGCCGAGCTTCTCCACTTCGGCCTTTGTATTGCAACCGCAATCCAGGAAGATGTTCTCCAGCGTGGGCGTGATCTCCGTCTTGCCGTTGCGCACGTGGATGGCGGGCCAGCCGAAGATGGCCTTCACGATGCCCTTGTCGGTGTGGATGTTCACCCGCTTGCTCGGAGCGATGATGTGATCGCTGCCCCCGTTGCGGCGGACATAAATGAAGCCGTCGTTGGTGATGTAGTGCACGTACCAGCTGATCTCGTCCGCATGGGCCTCGATCACCACCTTATACTTGGCCGTGGGGTTGATCACGCCCACCACCGTTCCGTAGTTGTCCACGATGTGCTCGTCCACGTAGGGCCGCATATAATCCAGCCACAGCTTCTGCCCCTCGCTCTCGAAACCGGTGGGAGAGGGGTTGTTCAGGTAGCGTTCAAGGAAGGTGAGCGAGTCCTTGGTGAGGATCGACTTGGAGCGGGTCTTCTTGGCCATGATGGAGGGACGTTCGCGGATCGTATCTTGTTCGGGTGTTCTTGCAAAGGCCCAAAGCTAGCCACCTGTCCGGGCGGGCAGCTCCCGCCTTCCGAGCACGTATCAACAGCGCTTGTGCGATCACTGATATACCGCCCCATGTTCAAACCCCTGTTCCTCGCACTCATTTTTACCGGGTGCTTGCCCACAATTCTGGTGGCCCAGGATGCGGGCACGGACAAGCGTGTGGCGGAGCTGATGAAGCAGGCCGAGAAGGCTTCACAAGCGGGCGGCCTGCAGCACGTGCACGCGGAAACGCTCTATGAGGAGGCCCTGAAATTGGCACCGGACGATGCCGAGGTGAATATGCGCATGGGCATCTGTCAGCTCAATGGTCCGCAGCGCCACAAGGCCCTGCCGTACCTCCTCAGGTCGCGGGAGGTGAAGCCCGATCAAGCCCGCATCAATTTCCTGGTGGGATTCGCCCATCAGCTGAACGCCGAATGGGACAAAGCCATCGAAGCCTTTGAACAGCACCGCCGATCCGCCTCCTTCCAGGACCCCGAGCCGATGTACAACCAGGCCGACAAGCACATCCAGGAATGCCGCAACGGCCGCACGCTCATGGCCGCTCCGGTGGGCGCCGCGGTGCGCAACGTGGGAAGCGGCATCAATACGCCCAGTTCGGACTATGGTGCGCTGGTGACGGCTGATGGTGATCTCCTGCTCCTGACCTCACGCCGGCCGTCGCCCACGAACCCCAAGGTGAACAAGGCGACCGGTGAGTATTTCGAGGATATCTATTTCACCCGGCGCAAGGCCGGCGAGTGGAGCACCCTGCAATTGATGGGCGCCCCCGTGAACACCGCCGGGAACGATGCCAGTGTGGGCCTCTTCAACGATGGCCGCACCATGATCATCTACCGCGACATGGGTGGCTCCGGTGACCTCTTTGAAAGCAGCCGGACGGGCGATCAGTGGTCGGAGCCGAGGCCCATCGGCGCCACCATCAACACGCCAGGCCACGAGTCCAGCGCGTGGTACAGCTTCGATCGGCAGTGGCTCTATTTCGTGAGCGACCGCGCAGAGGATAATTTAGGCGGACAGGACATCTACCGAAGCCCGTGGAATGCCACGACCGGTCAGTGGGGCGTGCCCGAGAACCTGGGCCCCATGGTGAACACGATCCACGATGAGGATGGCATCTTCGTGCACCCTGATGGGCGTTCCATCTACTTCAGTAGCCGCGGCCATACCTCCATGGGGGGGTACGATATTTTCCGTTCACGCCTGGAGAACGGCCAATGGACGAAGCCGGAGAACCTCGGATGGCCCATCAATTCTGCGGATGACGACCTGTTCTTCGTGCTCACCGCCGACGGTTCCACCGGCTACTTCAGCTCGCTCCGTCCCGACGGTGCGGGGGAGGATGATATCTACGTCGTCGACTTTTTGGCCGGGACCAGTGGCGCCACTGACGATCGTACGGTCGGTGCTGCCAAGGCAGTGGTGCCAGCGCCCGAAGGGGCCGGGACGGTCCTGTTGAAGGGTCGCGTGAAGGACCTGGCACTGTTGGGCCAAATGGAAGCCACCATCGAACTGATGGACCTGCAGGATGCCACGGTGGTGGCCCGTTTCACCAGCGACCCCACCACGGGCGAGTACATGATCGTGGTGCCCGCGGGGCGCGACTATGCCATGCATGTGAAGGCGGACGGATACCTGCTGCACAGCGAGTACATCCATGTTCCTGCCGGGCAGCGCGGTCTCGATCTTGCGGTGGACATCGGCATGGAGCCCCTGAGCAATGGAAGCCGGATGGAGCTGCGCAACGTGTTCTTTCCCATGGGAAGTGCTGAACTGCAACCCACCTCAATGGCCGAACTGGACCAGGTCCTGCAGATGCTCCAACAGAACGCGGACCTCCGACTGGAGGTGAGCGGACACACGGACAATGCCGGCCCCCCCGAGGTGAACCAACGCCTGTCGGAGGCTCGGGCCAACAGCGTACGTGATCATTTGGTGGGCAAGGGCATCGATGCCTCGCGGTTGACAGCCATCGGCCACGGTGATGCCCTGCCCGTGGTGCCCAACGACAGTGATGCCGAGCGCGCGCGCAACAGGCGTACGGAGATCAAGGTGCTCTGAACGGTGCGCCGGGCCGCTACTTTTGCGGCGCCAGTGACCCTTGTGCCGGCCCTCCCCTTGACCATGCTTCCCCAGGACTTTGTGCCCGTTCGCACACGTGATGGATCCTTGACCCTGCGCAGTGAAGAGTGGGGAGAGCAGTACCACAGCCGTCATGGTGCCGTGCAGGAAAGCACCCACGTCTACATCAGGACCGGTCTGGAACACACGCAGAAGCGCTCCGTGGATGTGCTGGAGGTGGGCCTGGGTACCGGCCTGAACCTGTTGCTCACCTGGATCCGGTGCCTGGAAGGCAAGTGCACCGCGACCTACACGGCCCTGGAGCCCTTTCCCCTCACACGCGATCAGCTGGAGGCCATGGCCCATTGCGAGGACCTTGCCTGGCCCGGTCTGCACACACCTTTCATGGAGCGTATGCTTGGCCCGACGGACACGTGGCACGGACCGGTCGGTGGCCTCACCTTCCGTCTGCTGCATACAGCTGTGGCGGAGTTCGGGGAGCGGGATGCTTACGACGTGGTCTACTTCGATGCCTTCAGTCCTGCCGCGCAACCAGGCATGTGGACCCCCGATGTGTTCCACCGCATGTTCGCTGCGCTGCGCCCAGGCGGCCTGCTGGTCACCTACTGCGCCAAGGGTGAGGTCCGCCGAGCCATGAGGGCTGCAGGCTTCAAGGTGGAACGGCTTCCGGGGCCTCCGGGGAAACGCCAGATGTTCAGGGCACAACGACCCCTATGAGCTTACCCACCTTCACCATCCGCGTCTACGGCCTGCTGTTCCACGAAGGGCGTGTGCTGGTCTCCGACGAATTGATCAGGGGGCGCCGCATCACCAAGTTCCCCGGTGGTGGGCTCGAGTTCGGCGAAGGCCTCAAGGATTGCCTGGTCCGCGAGATCCGCGAGGAGATGGGTCTCGAGGCACTGGACCCGCAGCATTTCTACACCACCGATTTCTTCCAGCAGAGCAGCTTCCATAGCACACCCATGCAGGTGGTCAGCGTCTACTATTCCTTCAGCGTCGCCGATCCACTTGCGATCTCCGCTGCCATCGAGCCCTTTCACGGCATTCGCGATGATGGGCAGGAGGTCTTTCGCTGGCTTGATCTGCAGCATTCGGTGGAGGAGGACCTGAGCCTTCCCATCGATCGGTGGGTGTGGCGCCTGTTGCGCTCAGGACCGCGGGCACACGGACCGGATCTCTCGTGAATGCTCAGGTCGGTGGAGGTCTCCGGCGAGTTCTGAAGTACGCGTTGATAGCCCGGGTCAGGCACCCAGCCTTCGTATCACCATCCCTTCCACCTGTTCAAAGACGGTCTCTGGTTCCTGGGTCCGCCAGCGCAGTGCATTCAATTTTCCACCCAGCAGGAAGTACTGGTCGATGTTCGCGCTCTGGAGGTCCTCCAGCACGTGGGGGCGGAAGTTGAGCAAGGCGATCCAGCCGTCGGAATCGCTCACCTCCTCGAACCACTCGGCATAGTACTCGTCATCGCTGGTGTGGAAATTCAGCACGTTCTCGCCGATGAGGATGAACTTGTTGATCCCCTGCGCCATCAGGTGTTCCACGATGTTCCGCTTGAACAGCATGATGTCGTTGTGCAGCAGGTCGTTCCACTCACCGATCAGCTCGATGATGACGTAGCCTTCGTCGTGGTCGGCGAAGAGCTGTTTCATGTACAGGGTCGTACTGCCCAAATTGTCCCACTGGGGGTGGATCACATGGTCGTACACCGCATTGGTGAATTCAAACTCGCTGTGGTCCTCACCGAAGAAGGGGGAACGTTCATCCTCCTCGGCGGTGTACTTGTGCCGCCAGTTCCAGAAGGGTTCGATGTCGTGCATGGCCGGGGGAGCGCGGAAGCGGTACAAAGGTCGGGACCTCCGGGCGCTTTTTGTCCGGGGCTCACAAGGTGTGCCCCGCTTCGATCGCCCGCCTCACGCTCCCGTAGTGCCGCAGCAAAGCGTTGGCTTGGGCATGGTCCACCTTGAGGCTTTCCATCACCATGCGCGTGCCCCGGTCGATGAGCTTGTTGTTGCTCAACTGCATGTCCACCATCCGGTTGCCCTTCACACGCCCCAGCTTGATCATGACGCTGGTGCTGATCATGTTCAGCACCAGCTTCTGGGCCGTGCCGCTTTTCATGCGCGTGCTGCCGGTGATGAACTCCGGCCCCACGGCCGCCACGATGGGGTGCCGGGCGATGGTGGCCACCGGGCTCCCCGGGTTGCAGCTGATGCTACCGGTCAGAATGCCGCGTGCGTTGCAGGCCTCCAGGGCACCGATGACATAGGGTGTGGTCCCGCTGGCCGCGATGCCGATCACGGTATCGTCCGCTCCCACATGGTGTTCCTCCAGGTCTTTCCAGCCCTGTTCGGTGTCGTCCTCAGCGAATTCCACGGCTTTGCGGATCGCTGCGTCCCCGCCGGCGATGAGGCCGATGACCAGGCCATGTGCCACGCCGAAAGTGGGTGGACATTCACTGGCGTCCACTACGCCCAAGCGGCCACTCGTGCCGGCGCCCATGTAGAACAGGCGACCGCCATGGGCCATGCGTTCGGCGATGGAATCGACCAGCGCTTCAATGGCGGGCAGGGCCTTCTCCACCGCCAGGGGCACGGTGCGGTCCTCTTCGTTGATGTGGCGCAGAAGCTCGGCAGTGCTCATGCGTTCCAGGTCGTCGTGGCGCGAAGGCTGTTCGGTGAGGCGTTCCATCGGGTGCGGGTTCAGGGTACAAAGAAAAAGGGCTGCCGGTCGGCAGCCCTCTTTTCAAGTGTGCTTTTCGAACTTAGTCGAGGATCACCTTCTTGGTGAGCGATCCCTCGTCGAAGAACAGTTCCACGTAGTAGTTGCCCGCCTTCAGGCCTTCGCGCTCCAGGACCACACGGTCCAGGTTCACGTTGCCGTTGCGCACCATGCGGCCCTGACCGTCATACACCACATAGTTGCGGATCACCGCAGCAGAGCTGGTGATGGTCACGCGCTCGGTGGCCGGGATCGGGAACACCTCCACGCCCGTGGCGATGGTGGAGCTCTCATCGATGGCGGAAGCGAAGCCGAGCACGCGGAACATGCGGGGCGTGATGAAGTTCTGCAGTGTATCGATGTAGGCAAGGGCGCGGGCACGACCGGCCACAGGACCGAGGGCCTGGTAAACGGGGTTGGAAGCGTAACCGTTGGCGAGTACCGTGGCAGGGTTCCCACCCACAGCGGTGGCACCGGCGGTCACCACAGCCTCATCCCACCACTCCCATGCACCGGAGGAGTTGGCCAGTGCGGTGATGGGGAACAAGCCTTCGTTGCCTTCGTTCGGCGTACCGGTCAGCGCGTCCTGTGCGTAGTTGGTCACAGGGTCGGAGAAGGGGGGCGTGAACCAGATGTCGTTGTTGCCGTATTCGTTGGCCAGTTCTGTCACCCGGCCGCTGCCGTCCACGTTCACCACGGCGAAGCTGGTGCCGGGCACGAACACTGTACCGTTCGCATATGGAGCGAACGGGTCCTGCGTGGCATGCACGCAGCACATGGGCACTTCGCCCTGCTCCAGCCAGCTGCTGTCGCCCAAGGCACCGCCGATGTTGAACACCATCGAGATGTCGTTGGGGTAACCGGCGTGGTTGTCCTGGTTCAGCGCGGGGTTTCCGCCCAGACCATCGAAATCACCAAGGATCGCGGGGTCCACCATGAAGGCGTTGGTCTCGGTGTTGAAGAACTTCAACAGCTGGATCTCGGAGGTCTCCTGCAGCGTGGCGTAGGCCAGCACCGAGTATCCACCGGAACCCTGGCCACCCAGGACCACCTTCGCACCGTCGATGCCATAGGGGTCGTTGTTCTCTGCGATCGACCTGCGGAAGAAACGCACTGCTGTCTTCGCATCCTGCATGGAGCGGTACACGGCCTGGATGATGGTCTGCTTTCGGGTGTTCTCCGATGGCGAAGCGGGGTTCCATCCGGAACGGTAACCGATGGCTGCCACCACGTAGCCCTTCCGGGCAAAACGACGACACATCTCCACCGTGGCGCTATCGCTCTTGGAGCCTGTGGGCAGCTGGTTGATGTAGCGGGGGAGGAAGGATCCGGTGTGGAGGTAAATGATCAACGGACGGTCGGTCTCCGTATCACCCGATGGGGTGTAAACGTCCATCACCAGGGGTTGAAGAACGGGTGCCCCCGTCAGTACTGAGAAGTTTGATCCGTACTGAACGTTCTGCGTTACGACCACCGAAGGGAAGACCTCGGTGAGGTAGCGCTGGGCCGATGCACCGATGCCGGATGCCATCAGACCCAAAATGGCCATGCTGCGTAGAGTGTGTTTCATGTGTTCAAAGGTTTGACTGGTCCAAGGTAAGGCGCTTGTTCCATCCGTCCGTTCGCCGGGTAGGCATCATTTTTCACCCCACTTCGGTTCGAAGTTGACGGAAAAGTAGGCCAGGCGCCCCACCAAGGGGCCTCCGTAGACCATGTAGACCTTGTTGTTCAGCAGGTTGGAAGCCCCGGCCTTGAAGGTGCACGAAATGGATGGAACCCGTTTGCTGATCTGGAGGTCGACCAGTCCGTAGGACGGGATGGTGCCGGTGAACTGCGGGGAGCCCTCGAACAGGAAGCTCTCCACCCAGCGGTAGTTCACGTTGAAACCCCAGTGCTGGATGGGAATGCCCAGCACGACCTTGCTGATGTCGCGTGCCGATACGCCCACATTGAACTTGTGCTCCGGCGTGTTGAAGGCCGGAATGATCGGGTCGTCCTCCTGCGTGTTCAGGCGGTTCCAGGAATAGTTGGTGGTGATGGCGAAGAACTTCTTGAAGTAGTAGTTCATCCCCAGAGAGAAGCCCTGCGTGGTGACCTCGCGCGCGGAGTTGGCCGCCACCCGGTACACCTGGATGGTGCCGAGGTCCACCTGGTTGGTGCTCTCCAGTACGTTCACATCCGCACCGATCTGGAAGCCTAGGAAATCACGGTAGAAGCTGTAGTAGTAGGAACCGTCCACAAAGAAGTTCTTCCAGAGCGTATGCCGGAAACCGAACTCGATGGTCTTCACCTTTTCGGGCACTACCGCGGCCACATCGAAGTACTCCAAGGTGTCCGCACTGCTGCTCAGGGAGTTCAGCAGTGACTCGGTGGTCACCAGATCGGTGAATCCGTTCAGGTTTCCCAATAGGATGGCACGCCCCACATTGTAGTAGAGGTACTGGTCCTGCAGGGTGGGGTTGCGTACCGCCGATGAGAAGGACACGCGCAGGATGTTCTGCTGATCGAAGGAGTAGACCAGCGAACCGGCGGGGGAGAACACATAGGGGAAGTTGACGTTCTTGTCCATCCGCATCGTCGCGGTGGCCTTCAACTTTTCACTGGCCAGCAGCTTGCGCTCGGCGCCCACGTAGATCCCGAACTCCTCGTTGGTGATGCGTGTGCCCGAGGTATCGGAGAAGATGTTCCCGCGCGAATTGGGCATGTACCGGCGGAAGTTGCCGCCCGTGGTCAGGGCGTATTTCTGGACCTTGAACTTCCGCTCCCCCTGGATGTGTAACAGCGCCGATCGATCGTAGAAGCGCGTACCACCATCGCTGAAATACGTGGAGGTTATCTTATCGAACTGCTCCTCAAAGGCTGGCGTTCCTGGCGTAAGGCGGTCATTGAACACCAGGTCCTGCGGGCTGGTGGTGGTGCTGGAATTGGTGAAAGCACGCACATCGGCGTGCAGGCCGCTCAGGAGGATGTTATTGTCGAGGTACCAGTTTTCGATGGCCTCGTAGTCGAAGATGAAGGTGGGTGGCGGACCGGGGTCGAACACAGGCTGGGGGAACCCTGGTGAGTTATACACCAGTGAACTGTTCCCAGAGGAGATCCAGCGGTTAGTGTAATCGCGGAACCAATTGTTGTCGTCCTTGGCGTACTCCTGCATCCGGAAGGCCGTGAACACGGCATCGTATGAATCACCAGCATCCTCATTGGTGTAGTAGGCGCGTAGGAAGCCGCGCTCCCCGGCGTTCAGCTCCAATCGGTTCTGGAAGAACAGGATGTTCTGCAGCCGATAGCGGTTGTCGCCTTGGTACACCGTGGTGCCCGTGCCGAAGTTCGATGCGGCGATGAGCTGCAGGCTGTCGTTCAGCTTGTAGTGGAAGGCGAGGCTGGCCTTCAGGTTCTGCGTGTTGTAGTCCACCAGGTCCTTCTCCTCGTACCCGTCGCGGTAGAAGGAGCCCAAGCCCCAGGTGGTGGTCCCGCCTTGGAATTCGGATTCATCCCCGTAGCGGTTCACGGCATCGTAGCCCCCGGGATTATCCACGCCCATGGCCGACTGTTCGGTGGGGTCCAGGTTGGTGGCCTCCCAGTCCTGTGCCTGGAAGTAGTAGAGGTTGAGCTTGTAGGCGAATTTCTCCACACCCTCCTTGTTCTTGAACTTCTCGGCGTAGCGGATGGCACCCTCCACCAGGTTGCGCTCACCCACCTTGGCCATCACGGACAGCCCGGGGTAGAGAAAGGGGTCCTTGGTGGTCATGCTGATCACTCCGTTGAAGGCGTTCGGTCCGTAGTAGGCCGAACTGGCGCCCACGATCATGTCCACCTTCAGCACATCGAGTTCGCTTGCGCCCAGGAAGTTGCCCAGGGAGAAGTTCAGGCCGGGGCTTTGGTTGTCCACGCCGTCGATGAGCTGAAGGCTGCGCACCGGGCTGGTGCTGTTGAACCCGCGTGTGTTGATGATCTTGAAGCCCAGGCTGGCGGCCGTCATGTCCACGCCCTTCAACGACCCAAGGCTTTCGTAGAAGTCGCCGCTGGCCGCCTCCTTGATGGCCAGCAGGTCCATGCTCTCCACAGTGAGCGGCGCCTGTTTCTGTTTGTCGCTGATGCGGCTGCCCACTACTTCGGCCTCTTTCAACAGCACTTCATTGGTGCTGAGCTTGAACTTCAGGGGTTGGTCTAGGCTCTTGACCTGCACTTCCTGCTGTGTGTAGCCGATGAAGCTGATGACCAGGGTGTAGGGAGGAAGTTCGTTCACGCTGAGCTCGAAGCGACCGTTGACGTCGGTGACCGCGCCGATGGTGGTGCCCTTGAGGACCACGTTGGCCCCGATGACCGTTTCCCCGGTATTGCCATCGGTGACCGTGCCCCTTAACGTGTAGGGCTGGGCGAAGGCCATGCCCAGGGTGAGCCAGAGCACGGAAAGCAGGGCCACGGTGCGTGGTGCAAGGTTCGGGAGTGACATCATGCCGGAGGGAATGTGCAGGGAATGGCCACCAATATAGCTGGAGGAATGACAGCCCACGACCATCC
>CAMCAZ010000059.1 GCA_945872795.1 Chryseobacterium gleum | reverse complement strand
GTGTGGATGGCCTCGCGCACGGGATCATTGCCACGGAAGCTGAAGCTGACGTTACTGACGCCCCCACTGGTGAGCGCGCCGGGCAGGTGCTTCTTGATCCAGGCCACCGCACGGATGAAGTCCACGGCATAGTGGTCGTGCTCCGCCATGCCGGTGGCCACGGTGAGGATGTTGGCGTCGATGATGATGTCGTGCGGCGCGAATCCGGCCTGTTCGGTGAGCAGGCGGTAGGCGCGCTCCGCGATGGCGATGCGGCGCTCGAAATTGTCGGCCTGGCCCTGCTCGTCGAAGCACATCACCACGGTGGCGGCGCCCAGGCGCTTGATGATCTTCGCCTGACGCAGGAATTCCGCCTCCCCTTCCTTCAGGCTGATGCTGTTGGCGATGCCCTTGCCCTGCAGGCATTTCAGGCCCGCCTCGATCACGGCGAACTTGCTGCTGTCCACCATCACCGGCACACGCGCGATGTCGGGTTCCGCGGCGATGAGGTTGAGCAGCCTGCGCATGGCCTGCACGCCATCGATCAGGCCCTCGTCCATGTTCACGTCGATGATCTGCGCGCCGTTCTCCACCTGCTGGCGGGCCACGGCGACGGCCTCGTCGTACTTGTTCTCCTTGATCAGCTTGCGGAAGGCCGCACTGCCCGTGACGTTGGTGCGTTCGCCGATGTTGACGAAGTTGCTGCCTTGGAAGATGCGGAGCGGCTCGAGGCCGGAGTAGGTGGGGATGGACATCCTTGATCAGAAGATCAGAAAATCAGATGATGGAACATCAGAACTTCAGTAGGTGGCACCATTTCGGTCGACCCCGTGGGTCGACGCTACAGGTGCTTCGATCGGGCGTGGTGCATGCCGTTTGGCCTCAGCCGCCAAAGCCGCGATATGCTCAGGCGTGGTACCACAACAGCCACCCACGATGTTCACCAGGCCGTCCTTCATGAACTCACCCACGAGCCGGGCCGTGACGTTGGCGGTCTCGCGGTATTCACCGAACTGGTCGGGCAGGCCGGCGTTGGGGTACACGCTCACGCGGCAGTTCGCCTGTTCGGCCAGCGTCTGCAGGTAGGGCCGCATCTGCGCAGCGCCCAAGGCACAGTTCAGGCCGATGCTGAAGAGCGGCACATGGCCCACGCTGATCATGAAGGCCTCCACCGTCTGCCCGCTCAAGGTGCGTCCGCTGGCATCGGTGATGGTGACGCTGCACATCAAGGGCACGCGGCGACCCACCTGATCGAAGACCTCCTCGATGGCATAGAAGGCGGCCTTGGCGTTGAGCGTATCGAAGATGGTCTCGACGAGCAGGAGGTCCACGCCGCCATCCAACAGTGCCCGTACTTGTTCGGCATAGGCCGCCACCAGGTCATCGAAATGCACAGCGCGGAAACCCGGGTCGTTCACGTCGGGGCTCAGGCTCGCGGTCCTGTTGGTGGGTCCCAGCGCGCCGGCCACGAAGCGCGGTTTCGAAGGGTCCTTCGCGGTGAAGGCATCACACGCCTCGCGCGCCAATCTTGCGGAAGCAAGGTTCAAGTCCCGCACCAGATGCTCGCACTGGTGTTCGGCCTGCGCGATGCTGGTGGCACTGAAGGTGTTCGTCTCCACGATATCGGCACCGGCCTCCAGGTATTGCTCGTGGATGCGCTTGATGGCCTCGGGGCGTGAGAGGGAGAGCAGTTCGTTGTTGCCCTTCAGCAGGATGGGGTGATCCTCCATGTCCTTCGGATGGAAGTCCTCCTCGGTGAGCCCGAGGCGCTGGATCATGGTGCCCATGGCGCCGTCGAGGATCAGGATGCGTTGTTGGGCGATGCGTTCTATGTCGGTCATCGGTTCACTTGTGTCAGTGCTTTCCGGTCGCTTATCCGAAGTGAATGGGATCCCGATAGGAATCGGGAGGTGAATGGTGAATGGGCCTGAACGACCTCGTGAAAGAGGTTCCCCATTCGCCATTGACCATTCGCCATTCACCTATTCCCCAGAAATGCAAAAAGCCCCACCCGATGGACCGGATGAGGCATCATTGTTCCTTGCGGGACACTGCTTCCTGATCACGGCTCATCTTTCCCCGGATCGCTCCGGAGCTGGATTTAGCACCTATCATCGGACGTCCGCCTTCGTCAGCTTTGCAGCTGACTTCGGCGCGACGATGGTTGCCAAGGCTTCACAGGGCCAGTCCCTCTGCCTTTCTGGATAAGCGTCCCGGTGCATACCGGGAGGAAAGAACGTGGCGCGAAGGTAAGCGCGAATGAAGTAACCAAAAGTGCCCGTCACACCATGCTCAGCGAACAGCGGACGGTCACCGCACGACAACGATACGCATGGGCAAGGCACTGTCCACCTGAAGAATGTAGGCACCGGCATCCAGACCTTGGGTCGAGATGGTCGAAGGTGTACCGGACAGGTTTCCAGTGCGCACGGTGCGGCCATCCGAGGTCAGTAATCGATAAGCACTGCCCAATGTGTGGCCGGATACCGACAGCTCCATGCCGTTCCCGACCGGCTGCGGATACACGCGCAGACCCACAGGAGCCTGGTGCTGTAATATGCCGGTGGAGAGCTCATCCTTGACACAACGGATGGAGTGACCCATGATCAAGAAGTCGGCGCCACGACGAAGCTCAGCAGTTGCGTTGCCCACTTCCCAGTAGCGTTGTGCATAATTCGCCGTTGCCTCCGAGCTCCACCAGCGGGTGCGGATACCCATTGAGATGAAGGTGCCATACTGGTTCCGCGTTCCACTGCCTCTTCCACTGAAGCCCGAGGCATTCGTGGCACCCGTGTTGGGTGCGGTCCACCATTGGGTGCCGACCTCCTTCATGGCCCCACCGGCCGTGGCGCTCTGTACGATGGTGGTGACGGGCACATACGTGGGGTCGATCAGGAGCGCCAGACCGGCCCAATCCTCGGACGTCGGAACATGCCAACCCGAAGGACAGACCCCGCGTTCATCGCGCACGGCACCGGCGTTGTAGAGCTTGCCGTGGAGCACATCGTTGGCCGTATCGTTGGCATAGTGGCACCATGCACCGCCCAGTGCATCCTGCCACTCGAACGTGGTGGGGGCATGGATCAGGCTGTCGCCGTTCGCATAGCGCGTGGTACGCAGGTTCGCGGCCATCCATTCCTGACCGCTGGTGTAGACCACGGAAGGATACTCGTTGCCATCCACATCGGTTACCCCTGTGCCGGGCGCGAACACTTGGCCGCAGAGCATGAGCGGTGAGAAAAGGGTCGGTATCAGCGACAGGCGCGCCGCGCGATGGAGCAGTGACATGGTGTGCGTATTGTTCTTCGCTTGTTCTTTACAATGACCAGGCCATTCCTAGCGCCCCCCGCCGGTGTGCTTCTCCAACCACCCGAACACCTCGCTGTGCCACTGCATGGAGTTCTGCGGCTTCAGCACCCAGTGGTTCTCGTCGGGGAAGCGCAGGTACTTGCTCTCGATGCCCTTGGACTGGCAGGCGGTGAAGCTGCCGATGCCCTGGGTGAGCGGCACGCGGAAGTCCTTGTCGCCGTGGATGACGAGCATGGGCAAGCGCCATTGATCCGCATGCAGCAGCGGATTGAAGATCTCGTAATTGGCGGGCTTGCTGAACACGCTGCCGCCGTTCTCCCAGTCGGTGAACCAGAGCTCCTCGGTGCTGTAGCCCATGGCGCGCGTGTCGAAGATGCCGCAGTGCGACACCAGCGCCTTGAAGGGTTGGTTCCACACACCGGCGATCCAGTTGATCATGAAGCCGCCGTAGCTCGCGCCGAGCGCCGCCACATTGCCCCCGTCGAGGAAGAGGTACTTGTCCAGCGCGTAGGCCAGGCCCTTCTGCAGGTCCTCCAGCGGACGGTCGCCCCAATGCTCATTGATGGCGTCGGTGAAGGCCTGCCCGTAGCCGGTGCTGCCGTGGAAGTCGATCATCACCACCGCGAAGCCCTGTCCCGCGTAGGTCTGCGGGTTCCAGCGGTAGCTCCACGCATCGCCAAAGCTTCCTTGCGGACCGCCATGGATGAGGAAGGCCACCGGGTACTTCTTCCCTTCGGTGTAGTTCGCGGGCTTCAGCACGTAGCCGTAGACCGTCTCGTTGTTCCAGCCGGGAAAGCTGAACTGCTCGTAGGCGCCGAAGACCTTGTCCTTGAGCGAAGCGTTCACCTGCGTGAGCACCGCAGCGCCCTGGTCGATGAGCTTGGCCTTGGGTACGCTCGCGCACAGCTGCGCCGGTCCGCTGAGCCCGCTCTTCTGGAACACGAAGCCCTTGGGCGTTTCCGCGAAGGCATCGAGGTGGCCATCGGTGCTCAGGGGTGTGACCGAGTTGGTCTTGGTATCGATGCGGAAGAGGCGGTGCTTGCCGATGTCGTCGGCGGTCACAAGCAGGCTCTTGCCATCTCGGCTCCAGGCGAGGCTGCTGGCGCTTCGGTCCCAGGTGGACGCCACGTCGGTGACCGTGCCCGTGGCGAGGTCCATCACCTTCAACTGGAATCGATCAGCCTCGTAGCCCGCGCGCTTCATGGCCTTGTAGGCGAGCTTGGTGCCATCAGGAGAGATCACCGGCTGCGCGTCCCAGGCAGGGTTGCTGGCAGTGAGGTTCTTCGGGGCACCGCCGCTCACGGGCACACTGAACAGGTCGAAGTTGGTGCTCCACGGCTCGGTCTTCCCGGCTACGCGTGCACTGAAGTACACGGTGCGGCCGTCCTTGCTGATCGCGAAGTCCTCGTTGCCACCGAAGGGCATGGTGGGCACATCGCCATCAAAACCGGGCATCAACGGGACCGGTTGTGCGTTGGGTTCCTTCAGCGACACGGAATAGAGGTGGTTGCGCGTGCCGTCCTTCCACGTGTCCCAGTGGCGCATGAAGATGCGGTCGTACACCTGGCCGGTGGCCTTTCCGTTGGGCTCACGTTCCAGTCGCTCCGAGGTACAGGTCAGTGTGGGGCAGTCCGGGAACACGGCCAGCGCCACCACCACTGCGGAGCCATCGGGTGCAACGCGGTAGGTCTGCACATCCAGCGGCAGCCGCGTCACCTGCGTGGCGTTGGTACCCTTGGCATCGGCCTTCCACACCTGGGTGGTGCCTACCTCGCCGCGTGCGCTGAGGAAAAAGAAACCGCTGCCATCCGCGGCCCACTGCACATCACTTGCACCACCTTCACCGGCGGGCACCTTTGCCTCGGGCTTCTTCAGATCCACCAGGTCCTTCATCCACAGGGCGCTCACCCCGCGGTTCTTCTCCATGTCGGTGGCGCGCACGTTGAAGAGCGCGGTGGTGCCTGCGGGGTCCACGGCCAGGCCACTGATGCGGTCCAGCATCAACAGGTCCTGATAGGTGAAGGGGGACTTCTGTTGGGCGGTGGTGACGAGTGCCAACACAAGTCCGGTGGCGAGGGACAGCAAGCGGTGAGCGTTCATGGGATGGAGGTCTGCAGGTTGCAATGAACGAAGATCGGCGAAAAGGCATCGGCGCCATACGCGAGCCATGGGATCAATGGCGGCTTAACGAGCGACCTTGTTCCCTTGAAACTTGAGCCTTGACACTTGAAGCTTGCTCAGCCCTGCGCTCCCGAGAACTCCTTGAAGAAGCCCACGATGCGTTTGCGGAACAGCAGGAACAGCAGGACGTAGGGCACGGCCATCAGGTAGAGGATGCCACTGTTGAGGCCCTTTCCGATGCTCTGTTCGCCACCGAAGATGCGGCCGCTGGCCTCGCCGTTGGTGACCACGGCCTTGCACATGGAACAACCTTGAGCCCACGCTTCCACGGGAACCAGAGCGGCCACGAGGACGACAAGAACGATCAATAGTTGCCTGTGCATACGGTCAAAGATAGTCGCCGATGGGATCCCTGCTTCAGTAATAGGGGCTGATGAGGAGATACACCACCACCCCGGTGACGCTCACGTAGAACCACACCGGCCACACGCGTCGTGCCAGTCGCCGGTGGGCCGGAAAGTCGGCCTTGAGCGCACGGAAGGCCGTGAACAGGATGAAAGGCAGTGAGGTGGCGGCGAGCACGATGTGGGTGAACAGGATGAGGTAATACACGATGCGGATGCTCCCCTGACCACCGAACTTCGTCTCGCCCGCGAAGAGGTGGTGGAGGATGTAGGACACCAGGAAGAGCACCGAGAGCAGCATGGCGCTGAGCATCACCTTGCGGTGCACATCCCAGCGGCCCGCTTTGGCGGTGAACAGGCCCGCCAGGAGCAGCAGGCTCACCAGGCTGTTGATCACCGCATTGGCCTTGGCGAAGACATGCACGTCGAAGCCCTCCGGAGCGGGCACCTGCACCCGGTTGAGCACCACCACGGCCAGGAACACCACGGCGGACACGATCCAGATGACGCGCTTGGCCAGTGGTTCAGGAGTGGTGAGCGCAGCGCTGGGGTAGGTACTTTTCATGAGGGGTGGTTCCTGTCGACCGTTGGCAGGGAGGGATGATGCGCTTAACGACGGGCGCGCTCTGCCTCCGCGGCTTTGATGCGTTCCTCCTTCAGCAGCATCTTCAGGTCGGCGGCCAGGGTGTTCATGCCCTCGGCCGTGGTGCCTTCATAGAAACCGCGGATGTGGCGCTGCTTGTCCACCAGCACAAAGCGGCTGTCGTGCAGGAACTGCTCGGCGCTGGCACTGTCCTCCATGGCACTGAGCAGGTAGCCAGTATTGCCCAGGCGGTAGATGTCCGTGGCCTCGCCGGTGAGGAACTTCCAACGTGCGGTGTCGGCCTGGAGCTTGCGGGCATAGCCATCCAACACGGCGGGCGTGTCGTGCTCCGGGTCCACTGTGTGGCTGAGGAACACGACGTCCTTGTAGGCCTCGTCATTGAGCTTCAGCTGCAGCTGCTGCATCTGGATGCCCATCTTCGGGCAGATGGTGGTGCAACGCGTGAAGAAGAAATCCGCCACGATGATCTTGCCCTCGACCTGCTTGTCGGTGAAGGGCCGGCCGTAGCGGTCGATGAGCTGGAAGGGCGGGATCTTCGTGTAGATGGTGTCCACCACCTGCTCACCGTTCCGCTCCACCACCACAGGTTCCTTGGGTCCGTAGTAGGGCAGGTAGTTGAAGGTGTGTTTCACCAGGCCCAGTAGGGGCGAGAAGAACACGAAGAGGGAAAGGACAAAGAGACCGATGCCGCCAAGGACGGCGATCTTCTTACGTCGGGCGGAAGGGCTGTATCCGGTGCTCACTGCATGTTCGTCCAGCCCCAGTGCACGAAATTCGATTCCGTGATCGCGATCCAGAGCAGGTACAGGATGAACAACGCATAAGGCAGCAAAATGATCGCTCGGATGTTCCGGCGCTCATCACCCAGGTGCATGAAGGTCATGACGATGTAAGTGGCCTTCACCAAGGTGAGGAACACGAAGGACCATTTCACCATGGTCCACGCCCCGGGGAACCAGTCCTTCCAGTAGGCGCCCACGGCCACCTCGATGCCGGTGACGATGGCCAGCAGCAGGGTGACCATCCAGATCTTCTTGCGGATGGCACGTCCCTCCTCCTCACTGTGATGGGCGTCCAGGCTGTATTCGATGATGTCGTCGCGCTCCATGGTCGTCAAGCGATGAATTGGATCAGAGGAGGTAGAAGAAGGTGAATACGAACACCCACACGAGGTCCACGAAGTGCCAGTACAGACCGGCTTTCTCGATCATCTCATAGTGGCCGCGGCGGTGGAACACCCCCTGGATGGCCATGATGAGCACGATGAGGTTGATGACCACACCGCTGAGCACGTGGAAACCGTGGAAGCCGGTGATGAAGAAGAAGAAGTTGGCGTACTGGGGCGGGCCGTACTCGTTCCGCGTCATGTTCGCACCGTCCACGTAGGCCACACGGTCCTCCCAGATCTTCAGGGAAGCATCACGGTCCAAGTGGCGGGCACCTTCAGCGGGGGTCAGGTAGTGGCCCTCATTGGCCGGCACCAGGTGGAAACTTTCGTGTGCGGTGGGATCGTGCGTGTCGTGGGCATCGTTGTGCACCCAGTACTTGGCACCGTCCGTGGTGGTGATGTAACCGCCGCCGCCGTGGATGAAGTGGCTCCACTCCCAGGCCTGGCTGCCCACGAAGAAGGCGCCGCCGATCACGGTGAGCATCATCCACTTGATCACGCCCTTCTTGTCCATGCGGTGACCGGCCTCCACGGCCATCACCATCGTCACGGAGCTGAAGATGAGGATGGCCGTCATCAGGGCCACGTAGATCAGCGGGTAGCTGCCGGTGAGCCCGGGCAAAGCACGGAACACCTCTTCACCGATGGGCCAGGCCTCGGTGGTGCTGTGCCGCACGAACCCGTAGGCCACCAGCAGGCCGGAAAATGTCAGTGCATCGGACACCAGGAAGAACCACATCATCATTTTCCCGTAGCTGATGCTGAACGGGGAGCGGCCTCCGCCCCACAGGACGTCGTTGCTCAGGGTCTTGGTTGCGTCTCCAGCCATGGTCTGCGTTTTCCGGCCGCAATGTTAATGAACAAACAGGAGGAACAAAAGGAGATAGACCCAAAGCCCACCCAAGAAATGCCAGTAAACGGTTCCGGACCACAGCCCGACGTGGTCCTCCTTGCTGTACCGGCCAAGGAAGGCCATGATGGCGATCACCAGGAGGCTGACCAGCCCAAAGGCAAGGTGCGCTAGGTGGGCAGCGGTGAGGATATAGAAGTAGGAACTGGAGGTGTTCTTCTGTTCGTCGATCTCGGCATTGAGCGGGGTGGCGCCCTCACCGTCCGAAGGGGCGTAGAAAGATCCGTTCTCCAACACCAGGGCCTCACCCCTGCGCATGATGGTGTAATCAGTGCCATACACACCGGTGGCCTGGGACATCCTGCCCACCACGTGCTGCCCCTTGCTCACCAGCTCCTTCCAGCCGGCGAACTGCGACCAAGTGAAGACCCCGCCGAGCAGCAGGGTGGTGAGCACCAACGGAGCCACACGGCCGCCGGCCCCGGTGCGTGCCGAATGCAGGGCGAACTGGAGGACCGCGCTGCTGAGCAGGATGGCCACCGTACTGATGTAGAAGGCTTTAGGCAGGGTGATCGCCACCCAGTAGCCCGAGCTCATGCTCACCACATAGGCGCTGGTGAGGCCAGCGAAGAACATGACGATCGCGAAGACGATCAGGTAGGTGACCAGTTTGCGGGAACGGAACCTGCGTTGACGTTCTTCTGCGGGGGTGAAGGTCTCGTTGCTCATAAGCGGTCCAGTACGTATGCCAATTGCACCACGGGCAGGTAAAGGAAGCTGGCGAACATCAGTTTCCGCGCATCGGCCTTATCCTGCGAGAGGAACAGCCGGACCGCCGGAACCAGCATCACCATACCGCAGATCACCGCGACCATCATGGCCAACGGTCCCACGGTTCCGAATACCCAGGGCAGCATACCGACAGGGATAACGAACAAGGTGTACAAAAGGATCAGAAAGGCACTGCGACGGTCGCGCCCACCCGCCGAGGGCAGCAGGCGGAAACCGGCCTTGGCATAGTCATCATCCAGCACCCAGGCGATGGCCCAGAAGTGGGGGAACTGCCACATGAACTGCATGGCGAAGAGCAGGCCGGGACCCAGGCCGAAATGCCCGGTGGCCGCCACGAAACCGAGCATGGGCGGGAAGGCACCGGGGAAGGCCCCCACGAACACCGCCCAAGGGGAGTGCTTCTTCATGGGCGTGTAAAGCGCCACGTACATGAACAGGGACATGAAGCCCAGGATGCCGCTGAGCGGGCCGAACTGGAACCACAGCAGTGCCGTGCCGATGCCCCCGGCCAGGAGTGCGGCGAACACGGCTTCCGGGATGGAAAGGGTGCCCCGCACCAAGGGGCGATCGGCCGTGCGCTGCATCAAGCCGTCCTCGCGGATCTCCAGTACCTGGTTGAGCGCGTTGGATGCCCCGGTGAGCAGGGTACCGGCGACGGTGAGGCCCACGATGCCCAACCAACTGAACCCGCCTTCAGCGACACCCAGCAGGTAGCCCAGGATGGCACTGACCACCACCAAGGAGGCCAGACGAAGCTTGAACAGAACGACCACTTCGCGCAGCTTGCTCATGGGCAAGGTGTTCGCATATACTGGGGACCGTTCCAAAGTGGGGCAAAAGTACCGATCCGGAACGAACCGGCCATGGACTACGGCAAACGATAGCGCACCTCCTGTTCCGGGTAACGCTCCCTGAAGTGGCAGACCAGGCCCAGGCGGAATACCGCGTCCTGGACAGCGGGCACCAGGGACGAGGAGCGCTGGCGCAGCAGGGCGGACGCCTCCAGACGCGTGCCGGTGCTGGGGTCCAGCAGGTAACCGGCGCGCAACTCGCCATGGAAGAGCGTGTACGGACCCTGCATCCCGATGCGGTAGCCATAGGAGATGAACTGCCCGTCCTCTTTCGGCCGCTCCGATTCCGGACGGAAGATGTTGTTGCCGAAGCTGTCCTCCGTATCCTCCCCCATCCATGCCAGGCTGGTGCGCAGCCCATAGTTCCAGCGCCCCAGCTGCCTGTCCGCATGCAGCAGCACCTCCTGCAGGTTCGAACCGTAGGGATGGGCCAGCGGCTGGCCGAAGTGGGCGTAGTTCTGACGGGTGTCGGAATGGGTGTACATGAATGGGCGTACCACGTTCCATTCCGCGCGGATATCGAGACCCTTCACTTGGAAAGCGTCCCGCGCCATGACCCCCAGCTGGAAGGACTGTTTGTTGGCGTACCAGCCGTTGCCGCTACGCACCTGGTCCAACAGGAATTCATCGAACATGAACTGGAGGTAGAACTGGGTGTTCCGGCCCGCTTTCACGTTCAGCGCCCCTCCCAGCAGGGCATTGTCCGGCGAACCGATGCTGAACTCCACCGGCCGGTAGAAGATGACGGGGTTGAGGTACTGCACATCGAAACCACGCGGGTACTGGTCATCGCCACTGCTCCATACGATGGCCTCGAACAGGGCTACGTTCACCCGCTTGGAGACGTTCCAAGAGAGGTAATGCATGCTCGTGTACTTCTTCTGGAATTCCGTGGGATCGCCGCCCGCGCCGCGGATGTCGCTCATCTGGGCGAAGAGGTTCACGTACTTCACGTGCCAGAACGTGGTGGTGATGCGCAGGTAGGGATAGCTGTACGCCTCGTCGGAAAGCAACAGCGACCGGTGGCCCTCACCCAGGAAGTTGCGCCCCTTGCCCAAGGTGAAGTTGAAGTACTTGCCGGGGTCCCAACTGAGGTGCCCGTTCCAGTCGAAATGGCTTTTTTCCGGACCATTGCCCTGGGCGTACCCTTCACCCGGCGCCACTTGGGTGGCCATGACCAGCGAATCGAGGTAACGGGGGAAACGCTCCTGCCAAGCCATGCCATCGAGGTGCAGGTTCAACTTCGGGCCCAGGTCCACATCGGTCCAGGCACCACCACCGTAGCGTTGGATCAGGGCTTCGGAGGCCTTGGCATCCCAGCCGGCCGTGGCCTCCGCGAGCGGCCCGAAGCGGAACTTGCGCCCGTTCCGCACCCCGGCCCACTTGTCGAGCGTGGGCAGTGCTGCGGTCGGGAGAAGACTGTCGGCGCCGGCCACCTTGCGCCGATCGTCCATGCGGTAAGGCCGAACGGCGGTATGGGCATCGCTGCCTAAGCGGTGCAGTGCAGTGGCGAAGGGGCGCTCTACTACACGGCTCAGCGGTGACCAGGCCGGTTGGGCGACCGCGGCCAGGCCGGACGCACAGAACAGGATGGAGGCGAGGACCCTCATGCGCTCTTCCGTGGAAGTGCGAAGGGCAGCATGGCCAGAGCGAAGGCCGATGTGCCCAGTACCATCAGTCCCACATTGGGGTGCCACTTGCGCGTCACCAGGCTCAGGACGATCACGAACAGCGCGTAAGCATAGAGCACGGCCGTGGTACCCCGATGTCCCAGGCCCAGGTCCAGGAGCCTGTGGTGGATGTGGTTCCTATCCGCCGCGAAGGGGGACACGCCACGCACGGAGCGATGGATGAAGACGCGCAGGGTATCCACCAGGGGGTAGGCCACCACGGCCATCACGAACACCGGCGTGGGGATCTGGCGCAGGTATTCCGGCAGGCGGGAAGTGTCGTGGTCCACCACTTTCATGGCCAGTACAGCGAGAATGGCGCCGATGATCAGGGAGCCGCTGTCACCCATGAAGATGCGCGCCGGGTTGAAGTTGAAGACCAGGAAGCCCACCAGTGCACCGGCCAGCACAAAGGCCAGCAGGGAAAGGGCCACATCACCTGCCAGGTAGAGCCAGGTCCCGTAGGCCACCGCCGCGATGAGCCCCACGCCTCCGGCCAGCCCGTCCACACCGTCGATGAGGTTGAAGGCGTTGACCAGCACGATGTAGACGAAGAAGGAGAACGCGATGCTGATGCTCTGGGGCAGTTCGTACACGCCGAAGATGCCGTGCATGCTGCTGATGCGGATGTCGGCCATGATCACCAGGATGTAGCCCACGATCATGTGGCCCACCAGCTTCTTCACCGGCGAGAACCCGATGATGTCATCCTTCACCCCGATGAAAAAGAGCAGCACCATGGCGGCCAGCATGTACTTGAAATCGGAATAGGCGGCGCCCATGGCCTCGTACAGCGAACGGTACTCGAAGCCGTGCTCCTCCACACCGATCATGCCCGCCTTGGGGAACCAGAGCGCGTAGGAGAAGATGACCGCGGCGAATATGATGATGCCGCCGATGGTGGGCACGCTGCGTTGGTGCAACTTGCGCGCTTCGCTGGGCTCATCCACAAGGTGCTTCATCCGCGCCACCTTGATGAGGCTGGGCATGGTGAAGAGCACCACCACGAAGGCGGTGAGGCAGCCGAGCACCAATATGTATCCGTGTTCCTTCACAGGCCGGGGCGGTCAAATATCGTAATAGCGATTGAAGAGGCTGGTGCGCACCGCCAGATATAGGTACGAGCTCTGCACGTTGTCGCGGGCACCCGGCTGGTCGCGGCGCATCAGTCCGACGGCCACGTGCAGATCGGTCTTGGGATTGAACAGGTAGGCGGCGTTCACATCCAGGAAGAACAGGTCGCGGACCACCGAGGCCTCCACGCTGGGCAGGTCCGTATATGGCTTCAGCAGGTCGGTCCCGGTGTTCGCCTCGTCCGATGGATCGCTCCGAACTGTGGCGAGGTTCACTTTCCCCTGGAAGCGCAGGCGCCGGATCCCCTTCTCCACGATGATGACCACCTCGTCGAAGGAGGTACCCAAGGAATGAGCCATGGGAAGCCCGGCGTGCATGTAGGAGAGCTGGGCAGGGTCGTGCATGTACATGAATGGCTCTGCGGTATTGTACTCCAGCTGGATGTCCAGGTCCTTGCCGATCACGTCGAACCAACGCATGCCCGCCTGCCAGGCCGTGCGTCCATCATAGGCCAGCTGTCCATACACGTAGGCCTTGTCTGTGAGCTTCACGCGCAGATCGGCGCCCACCAGTGACTTGTTCACGCCATCAAAACCGAACGTGGCGGTGTTCACGCCGATCACCGGGTTCAGTTCCTGGGCATCGAAGGGCAGAATGCCTTCATCATCGATGGTGCGGAACAGGGTGGATTCGAAAAGGCCGAGCTGCACCCGCCCGAGGTCGGCGCTGAGGTGGTTGAAACGGGCGCGGTACCAATAAAACAACGATTCACCCGCATCACCCGTAGGAAGGCGATCATTCCGGCTCACGCCGTGCATCTGCTTGGTGTGCCAGGTGCTGTACTGGAGGCGGTCCTTGAGCAATAGCACGCTGAACTTGAGGTAGGGAGCCGGCATGGTGTTGTCGCTCAGCAACATGGAGCGGTACCCATGGCCCACGAAGTGTTTGCCATGGCCGAACTGGATGTTCAGCCGACGCACCGGGGAGTAGGACAGGTTGGCCTGCGACCAGCCGTAGTCCAGTTCCCGGCGCTCCTGGATCTTCAGCCTGCCCTGGCCCGGCATCACGCCCGCATCCCGGATATACAGGAAGAGGTACTGGGGTACCAAGGCCTGCGTCTCGTGGAACATGGTGTGGAAGGAGAGCTTCTCCCCAAAGTCGCCCTTGATCAGGAATCCGCGGGTGTTGTTGTAGTACCGGTTGGTGTCCTGGTAGGCCGTGGCATCGCCCAGGTCATAGCCGAACTCGAACTGGAACAGGGGGTCGATGCTGATGCGCACATCATCGGCCTTGATGTTGATCAGGTGGTCCTTGTAGATCTTCTCCGTGTACCAGTAGTAGTACTTCGCACTGTCCACGGCGTAACCCATGGTGCCGCTGAGGTCCGCGCGCTGCTCGATCAAGGGCTTCAGGCCGGTGTGGGTGTGCGCATCGAGCCGGGCGGCAGTGCGCTCCAATCCCCGGTAGATGTTGCGCTGCAGGGGCACATCATTGTTCTGTGCCCAGCCGGCCAAGGCCGGTAAGCACAGCACTATGAGGAGCATGGCACGCACGTACATCGCGGAAAAGCCGGCGGGACCGGCGGCCGAAAGGTAGCGCGGTGGGCGTTAGCCCGAACGCACAGCGCCCGTCCTTGCGGGCGGGCGCTGCCATGGGATGTTGGATCGGAGGGGTCAGACCTTGGCCAGTTCGCTCTTGGCGAACTCCACGTAAACACTGGTGATGCCTTCACGCAGCCCGATGCGGTGTTTCCAGCCCAGGTTGTGCAGGCGGGACACATCCATCAACTTGCGCGGGGTGCCATCGGGCTTCTCGGTGTTCCATTTCAGCTCGCCCTCGAAGCCCACGATGTCCTTGATCATCTCGGCGAGCTCCTTGATCGTCAGATCGACCCCGGTGCCGATGTTCACGAACAGCTCCTCGTTGTAGTTCTGCAACAGGAAGTAGCAGGCATCCGCCAGATCGTCCACGTGCAGGAACTCACGCATGGGCGATCCCGTGCCCCAGACCTCCACGCTCGCGGCGTTCGACACCTTGGCGGTGTGGAACTTGCGGATAAGGGCGGGCAGCACGTGGCTGTTATTGAGGTCGTAATTGTCGTTGGGCCCGTAGAGGTTCGTGGGCATGGCGCTGATGTAGTTGCACCCGTACTGGCGACGGTAGCTCTCGGCCAGCTTGATGCCCGCGATCTTGGCGATGGCGTAAGGCTCGTTGGTCTGCTCCAGCAGTCCGGTGAGCAGGCTCTCCTCCTTCAACGGCTGCGGCGCCATCTTCGGATAGATGCAGGATGAACCCAGGAAGAGCAGCTTCTTCACCCCGTTCTCGTGGCTGGAGTGGATCACGTTGCTCTCGATCATCAGGTTCTCATACAGGAACTGCGCGCGGTACACGTTGTTGGCGTGGATGCCGCCCACCTTCGCTGCGGCCAACACCACCACATCGGGCTTCTCCTGGGCGAAGAAGTCGCGCACGGCCTGCTGTTCCTTCAGGTCCAGCTCCTTGCTGCCGCGCGTCACGATGTTGGTGTAGCCTTCGGCCTGCAGCTTGCGCACGATGGCGCTGCCCACCATGCCGCGGTGGCCTGCGATGTAGATCTTGTCTGTCTTCTCCATGGAATGCGTTGCGTGTTGGTTGGTTGCGTGCTACGTGTTGGGAGCGCGTTCAACACGCAACACGCCAACACGCAACTAATTATTCCTGCTCATGCAGGATCTTGTGGCCACCCTTCTTCAGGTACACGTCGCGCTTGAAGAGCTCCAGGTCGCTCTGGACCATCTCCGTCACCAGAGCCTTCAGGTCGTACTTGTGCTTCCAGCCGAGCACGCGCTGGGCCTTCCGGGGATCGCCCTCCAGGTGGTCCACCTCGGCGGGACGGTAGTAGCGCTTGTCGATGGCGACCAGGGTCTTGCCGGTCTTCTTGTCGATGCCCTTCTCCTTCTCGCCCTTGCCCTTCCACTCGAGCTTGATGCCCACCTCGGCGAAGGCCAGTTCGATGAAGTGCCGCACCGTGTAGGTCTTGCCGGTGGCCAGCACGAAGTCATCGGGTTTCTTGGCCTGCAGCATCAGCCACATGCCTTCCACGTAATCCTTGGCATGGCCCCAGTCGCGCTTGGCGTCCATGTTGCCCAGGTACAGGGTGTCCTGCAGACCGAGCTTGATCTTTGCCACGGCACGCGTGATCTTGCGGGTCACGAAGGTCTCGCCACGCAGCGGGCTTTCGTGGTTGAAGAGGATGCCGTTGCAGGCGAAGATGCCGTAGCTCTCGCGGTAGTTCTTGGTGATCCAGAAGCCGTAGAGCTTGGCCACGCCATAGGGGCTCTTCGGGTAGAACGGGGTCTCCTCGTTCTGCGCATGGGGCAGCACGCCGCCATACAGTTCGGAGGTGGAGGCCTGGTAGAACTTGGTCTTCTTCTCCATGCCCAGGATGCGGATGGCCTCCAGGAAGCGGAGCGTGCCGATGCCGTCTGCGTTGGCCGTGTACTCGGGCATCTCGAAGCTCACCGCCACGTGGCTCATGGCCGCGAGGTTGTAGATCTCGTCCGGCTGGATCTCCTTCACCAGGCGGAGGCAGTTGACACTGTCGGTGAGGTCGCCATAGTGCAGGTGGAAGGGACGGCCCTTCTCGTGCATGTCGTGGTAGAGGTGATCGATGCGGTCCGTGTTGAACAGGGAGCTGCGACGCTTCACACCGTGCACCTCGTAGCCCTTGTTCAGGAGGAGTTCGCTGAGGTAGGCGCCGTCCTGGCCGGTGACCCCGGTGATGAGGGCGACCTTCCTGCGTCCGGCCGAAGCTTTAGCGGTGGCGGAGCGCTTTCCGGCTGCGGCGGGTTTACCGGCCACGGCCTTGGAGGGCTTGGCCGCTTTGGCGGGTCTCACGGCCTTGGCCTTGGCTGCCGGCTTCTTCGCAGCGGCCACCTTGGGTTTGTTCGTCTTGCTCGGGGAGCGCATGTTCTTCGTGGTCATGGGTGCTTATTGGACGATGAACCAGTTGTTCACCAGCTCGTGCTTGTTGTAACGCATGGGCGCATCGGTGGTCACATCCACCAGTTGCGCACCGGCCTCGATGCAGATGGCATGACCCGCGGCGGTGTCCCACTCCATGGTGGGCGCATAGCGCGGATACACATCGGCAGCGCCTTCGGCCACCAGGCAGATCTTCAGCGCGCTGCCCATGCTGGTAAGTCGTACGCTGCCGTGCTCCTTTTCCGCACGGCGGATGAAGGCTTCGGTCTCTGGGCTTTGGTGCGATCGGCTGGCCACGATGGTATAGGGTCGTTCTGCGCCGGACACTGGTAGACGGGTGGCCCGGGCGGCCCGTTCGTACGCAGAGTGCCCTTCCAAAGTTGCCGCAGCGTTCTGCCGATATGCACCTCCACCTTGCCAGGCGAAGTATAGGATGTCCTTCACCGGCACATAGAGCACACCGCCGATCGGCACCGCAGCACCCAGTGCTCCGGCAAGCTCCGCGTCGCGTTCCATCAAGGCTATGTTCACGGTGAACTCGCCATTGCGCTTCACGAATTCCTTGGTGCCATCCAGTGGGTCCACCAGCCAGTAGCGCTTCCATTCCTGGCGTTCCTCCGGTGCTATGCTCCTGCCCTCTTCGCTGAGCACGGGCAGTCCGGTACGCTCCAGTTCGGCAACGATGGCCCGGTGGGCACGCTTGTCGGCCTCGGTCAAGGGCGATCGATCGTCCTTCAATTCCACCGCGAAAGCAGCACCATACACAGACAGTATCTCCCGTCCCGCTGCCAACGCGGCTGAAATGCCCGCATCGATCAAATCCCCCAAGCCCTGTGTACCGTCCATGGTGTCCAAAGGTAGAGCGGGGCGATTGCCTTCTTCGGAAGCTTGAAGCCGGCTATCCAATATGCGATGTGGATAGCACGGAACAGCTCGGAACAACCAACGCACAAGACGAACAGCTCAGCTTTTTCCGGGTCGGAGCCGAAAGAGGCTGCACCACGAAGCACAGGAGTTATCCGGAACCACTGCTGTCCGGTGAAGCTGTGGTCAACCTTAGGATGATCCGAAAATGGACGCGGCATATCGAACGAAAATGCGTGGGGCGCATTTGAATTCCTACCAGTCGCTGAGGCCGTACTTCGTCCCCCCTCAGTCGGATACTTCGTTCGCTCCGTCGCGCGCCGTCGCCGGAGCGCTTTGGCGCGTCGGAGACCAGTATCCTCAACTTCGGGGCGCCGCAGGAGCGAGGTTCTTCGAGGTACCCTGCAGACCGGAGAAGCACAGCACCCTGAACGATGCCAACGAACTGCGCGACTGGCGCATTTACTCGGACTTTGCCCAAGTTTTGATCGCTCAAGCGCGCAAGCTGCATGCGAGCGATGCTGGCGTTCTGGATCTCAAGGAGACGACCTATGCGCTGGACTCCACCACCATCGACCTGTGCCTTTCCTCCTTTCCCTGGGCGGTGTTCCGCAAGACCAAGGCAGCCGTGAAGATGCATACGCTCCTGGACCGAGGAATCACACCCAATCCCCCTGAACCAGTTGATCTTGTTCGATCCGTAACCAGACGGCAGCGAACCGGGATAAAAAACGTGCCCCCGGACAGACCGGGGGCACGTTCGCGCTGAAGCAAGGGTACCCTCACGTAACGGGGTCACCGCGATCATCGATCCAATACCACAGCCCCTGTCCCTTGTTGACCCTTGGGCCACCGCCGAAGATCACTTCAACTTATCACCATCGGCCTTGCTGAGAACGCGCCAGCATTCGTGCGGGCCGTTGGGTGACTTGGTCACGGCGAAGTGCCTTCCATTCTTTTCGCGGACCTCATAGTTGTCCGTCTCGAACTTGGCCTTGCTCTTCACGTCGTAGAAGCTCAATTTGGATTTCATGGAAATCTGTTGTGTTGGGTTCAATAGCCAAGGTATTCGCTCCAGCCTGGTTCTTCGGCATGCACGAGCCGCATGTTATCAACAGTGCGCCATATTCACCAACGCCCCCCTTTGCAGAAGCCAAGGAGGGGCCGTCAGTGGAACAGCCTGGAGACCATGCTCCGGTTATCTCTCCACGATCCAGCGAAATCCTCGACCATGCAATTCTATTTCGACTTGGATCCAACCGGAATGTTGCCGGATCTATAGTAGGTCAGTATGGGGGCATCGAGAACTCCTTGCACTGGGTCATGGATGTGACTTTCAAAGAAGATGCTTCACTCGTGCGAAAGAGCCATGTCGACGATAACCTGCCCACCGTGCGCCGATGGGCACTCAACCTATGCCGGCTGGACCAGACACCTAAGCTCACCGTCGATCTCAAACGCAAGTCAGCCTCCTTTTCCGATGCGTTCCGTGAGCAACTCCTGACCGATAGCCTTGGTGCAAGCCCCCTCCGGTGGCGCGACAGACCCGACCTTCGCCCCTTCCATGCCCATGACCAAGACCGCCCTTATCGCACATCTCACCGGTCAATTGTGCGGGAAATTAAGCACTTGCGAGGAGGCCATCACCTCCACGCGAGCGTCCTTCGCCAGCGACACCAAAAGCAGTGCCGGCGACAAGCATGAGGTGGGCCGTGCCATGGTGCAGCAGGAGCTGGACAAGCTCGAGGAACAGCGCGCCAAGCTCATCGGCCTGCAGCAGGAACTGGAGCGGGTGCCACTGGACCGGGTCTACGACCGCGTGGCCTTCGGCGCACTGGTGTCCAGCGACCAGGGAACGTACTTCATCGCCATCGGACTGGGTGCGGTGCAGGTGGATGGTGAAGTGTGCTACGCGGTCTCGCTGGCCTCGCCCATCGGGCAGGCACTGAGGGACAAGCGGGCGGGCGAACTGGTGCTGTTCAACGGGAAACGGATGACGGTGGTGGCCATCTCCTGAGGGCTTACCTATCCCGACGCCGCCCGGCGCCATGGGGAAGTCCGGCTCACCGCCCCCTTCCATGTTACGCCAATATGAACTTTTGTCCCATCCTGACCTTCGACAGTCGGGATAGCTCGGGAACGTCAGAACTTCACCATCCATACCCGTTCGACAATGAACACACACGCCGCTGAT
>CAMCAZ010000058.1 GCA_945872795.1 Chryseobacterium gleum | reverse complement strand
GGTGAAATGAACAAGGTGCTGGACGCACCGCGCGCCGACTACAAGGAGCACGCCCCCCGCATCATCACCATCGAGATCCCGAAAGAGAGCATCGGTGCCGTGATCGGACCCGGAGGCCGCGTGATCCAGGAGATCCAGGCCGAGACCGGTGCGCACATCAGCATCGACGAGGTGGACGGTCGTGGTGTGGTGGAGATCATGAGCGAGAACAAGGCGAGCATCGATGCCGCCCTGGCCCGTGTGAACGCCATCGCCAACCCGCCCCAGGCCGAAGTGGGCGCCACCTACAAAGGCAAGGTGAAGACCATCATGCCCTACGGCGCCTTCGTGGAAGTGATGCCCGGTGTGGACGGATTGCTGCACGTGAGCGAGCTGGAGTGGAAGCGCATCGACCGTGTGGAGGATGTGCTGAAGGAAGGCGACGTGATCGAATTCCAGGTGACCGGAAAAGATCCCCGCAGCGGCAAGCTGAAGCTGAGCCGCCGCGTGTTGCTGCCCAAGCCCGAAGGCTATGTGGACCGCGAACCGGCCATGGAAGGTGATCGCCGCGACCGCGGTGACCGCCCCCGCCGTGACGACCGTCCGCGCCGCGATGACCGTCCCCGACGCGACGATCGCGGACCGAGCAACAACTGAGCACACTGCTCATCAACTGCTGAAAAAGCCGCCCCCATCGGGCGGCTTTTTCCATGGCACCCCACCGATCCGCAGGCTGCTTCCCTATGGATGTCCAAGTGAAAGAGCAGGGCCCGGGTAACCTTGACCAGCGCCTTGACGTTGAAACCGGGACACACCATACACAGCGCAGAAAATGGCAAGGATGCGGCAGTTGAAGATCACCAAGCAGGTGACGAACCGGGATACTCCCTCCCTAGATAAATACCTCCAAGAGATCGGGAAGGTGAGATTGATCACTGCCCATGAGGAGGTGGAACTGGCGCGTCGCATCAAACAAGGAGACACCATCGCCTTGGAACAGCTGGCCAAGGCCAACCTGCGGTTCGTGGTCTCCGTGGCGAAGCAGTACCAGGGCCAGGGCCTGAGCCTGCCCGACCTGATCAGCGAAGGCAATCTGGGACTGATCAAGGCCGCCGGGCGCTTCGATGAGACCCGCGGCTTCAAGTTCATCAGCTATGCCGTGTGGTGGATCCGCCAGCAGATCCTGCAGAGCCTGGCCGAGCAAGCCCGCATCGTGCGACTGCCGCTGAACAAGATCGGATCGATCAACAAGATCAACAAGGCCTTTGCCAAGCTGGAGCAGGAGCACGAGCGCCCGCCCACCGCGGCCGAGCTGGCCGAAGTGCTGGAGATGACCCTCGAGGAGGTGAAGACCAGCCTGAACAACACGGGGAAACACCTCAGCATGGACGCCCCCCTGCGCGACGACGGAGACAGCGGCACCATGATGGACGTGATGCGCAACGACGACCAGCCCAGCCCGCTGGAGAGCCTGATGACCGACAGCCTGCGCACGGAGATCGAGCGCTCGCTGGCCGCATTGGCAGGACGCGAGGCGGACGTGATCCGGCTCTACTTCGGCCTGAACGGCAACCAGCCCCACACGCTGGAGGAGATCGGCCAGAAATTCGACCTCACCCGTGAGCGCGTGCGCCAGATCAAGGAGAAGGCCATCCGACGCATGAAGCACACCAGCCGCAGCGGAGTGCTGAAGGCCTATCTCGGCTGAACCCCGGCGGGCAGCCCGCATCCACAGAACCGGATCCCGGTCCACGGCAGCTGTCGCGGACCGGGAGCCCTCTTTTCGCCCGAGCCCTGTCGCAGTGCGATGGACGGGACGCGTGGCACGGTGTCCAGCGATACCTTCGTAGCCGATGCCCCACATCCTTGCCCCCTCCCTCCTCTCGGCCGATTTCGCCGAACTGCGCCCGGCCGTTGAACTGATCGAGGAAAGCGAAGCGGGGTGGCATCACCTCGATGTGATGGACGGGGTGTTCGTGCCCAACATCAGCTTCGGTCTGCCGGTGATCAAGGCCATCCGCAAGCATGCGAAGAAGCCCTTCGATGTGCACCTGATGATCGTGGACCCGGACAAGTTCATCGCCGCGTTCCGCGATGCCGGAGCCGACATCCTCACCGTGCACCTGGAGGCCTGCCCGCACCTGCATCGCAGCATACAAGCCATCAAGGCCGCGGGCATGAAGGCCGGTGTGGCGCTGAACCCCCACTCCCGCGTGGACCTGCTGGAGGATGTGCTGGCCGATGTGGACGTGGTGTGCATGATGAGCGTGAACCCCGGTTTCGGCGGGCAGCGCTTCATCGAACGCACCTATGCCAAGATCACCGCCCTGAAGGAATTGCGCATCCGGACCGGGTCCAAGGCCCTCATCGAGATCGACGGTGGGGTGAGCATGGACAATGCCCGGCAGTTGGTGGCCACAGGGGCCGATGTCCTCGTCGCCGGCAACAGCGTGTTCGGCGCCAGCGAACCCAAAGCGGCCATCCGCTCGTTGAGCGTCTTCTGAGCAGAACCACTCCCCTAGATTCACCGCATGACCCGTACACTGCTCTACGTTTCCGCGCTCGCCATCGCGCAGACCCTCTCCGCCCAGGAACACGCGCACGAGGACCGCTCCTGTGCAGCGCACACCTTCACCCAGCGGTTGCTGGCCGAACAGGGGCTTTCCACCGACATCCAAGCGCACCTACCGCGGCCGGACAATATCCAGCGCGGCGGGAGCTACACCATTCCGGTGGTGGTGCACGTGGTGTGGAACACGCCTTCGGAGAACGTCCCCTCCTCTGCCATCACCGCCATCATCGATGAGCTCAACCGGGACTACTCACAGACCAATCCCGACCTGAACGGGGTACGCACGCCCTTCGTGAACAGCATCGGCAACGTGGGTTTCCAGTTCTGTCTGGCGCAGGTGGATCCAACGGGAGCACCCACCACCGGCATCACCCGCACCCAGACCACCGATACCTGGTTCGATCCGGACACGCAGACCAATGCGATGAAGTCGGCCCCGCTGGGCAAGGCACCCTGGAACCCGAACGAGTACCTGAACATCTGGATCTGTGACATCACCAGCGGCGCAACCGGCGGCACCATCACCGTGGGCTATGCCTACCTGCCCGTGGGCGGAGTGGTGGGCACCAGCATCGATGGCCTCGTGATCGACTATAACTACGGACTGGATGTGGGCGCACGCACGGCGACCCATGAGATCGGCCACTATTTCGGCCTTCAGCACACCTTCGACGATGGGGGCAATTGCACGAACTCCGATGGCTTTGCGGACACACCCACGAGCAATAGTCCCACCTTCAGCTGTGCCAACACCAACCTGGTGAAGTGCGGTGTGCTGACACAGTATGAGAACTTCATGGACTACAGTTCCTGCACGGTGATGTTCTCCGGCCAACAGTCCAGTTACATGCAGGGCATCCTCACCGGTGTGCGATCGGGCCTGCTGAATAACAACGTGTGCTCCGGAACGCCCACGGGTGTGTGCATCCCCACCTCGGCCCAGGGCACGGCCGATGGCGACTACATCAATGGCGTCCAGCTCGGCAGCATCAACAACACGAACAGCGGCGGCATCGGCGGTCCTTCCTACACCGACTACACGTCCACGTTCAGCACCTCGCTCACCCGTGGCAGCACTTACACCATCTCCATCCAGTCCGGAAACTATACGCCCGACCAGTACGCGGCCTGGATAGACATGGACCAGGATGAGGTGTTCGAAGCCGGTGAGAAGTTGGGCGAGTTCACCAACACGGCGATCGGCCAGACCCAGTCCTTCACCTTCACCGTGCCGGTGGGCGCCGCACTGGGCAACGCCGTGCTCCGTGTACGGGGCGTGTACCACAACACCGGTGAACCCACCCCGACGGACCCCTGCTTCAACTATGCCTATGGGGAAACGGAGGACTACGGCATCGTGATCACCGCGCCGGTCACAGGCCCCTGCATCCCCACCTCGGCGCAGGGCACCGCCGATGGTGACTTCATCAACGGCGTGCAGCTCGGAAGCATCCTCAATACGAACTCAGGCGGTGTGGGCGGCCCTTCCTATACGGACTACACGGCCAGCTTCAGCACCTCGCTCGCACAAGGCAACACCTACCTCATCGCCATCCAGTCCGGCGACTACACGCCCGACCAGTTCTCGGCATGGATCGACATGGACCAGGATGATGTGTTCGAAGCCAGCGAGAAGTTGGGCGAATTCACCAACACGGCAGCCGGTGAAGTGCAGACCTTCACCTTCACCATACCTGCCGGCGCAGTGCTTGGCAACACGGTACTGCGTGTCCGTGGCGTATATCATGGAACAGGCGAACCCGCCCCGACGGATCCCTGCTTCAACTATGCCTATGGTGAAACGGAGGACTATCGGATCATCATCGCGGCCCCGGGAAGCGGCCCCTGCATCCCCACCTCCATCTTCGGAACGACCGATGGCGACTTCGTGAACAGTGTGGAACTGGAGGCGATCAGCAACGTGAACAGTGGCTCCATCACCGGTCCGACCTACACGGACTATACGGCCATACACACCACCAGCCTGGTCCGTGGTGTAGAGTACACGTTGGACATCGGTTCCGGCGATTATGCGCCCGACAACTACGCAGCTTGGATCGATCTGGATCAGGACAACAGCTTCGAGGCGAGCGAGAAGTTGGGGGAATTCGCGACCACGGTGGCGGGCGCATCCGGAACGATCACCTTCATCATCCCTGTCGATGCCCCTTTGGGGACCACGACCATGCGTGTGAGGGGCGTGTTCCATGGGACCGGTGAACCCACGCCAACCGACCCCTGCTTCGACTATGCCTATGGCGAGACCGAGGATTATGGGGTGACCATTGAGCTCAGCACCGCTGTGGGTCAACAGGATGGCTCAGGTTATGTACTGATGCCGAACCCCGCTAGCGAGCAATGCATACTGCTGACCCCCGCCGAAGGGGCCAAGCAGATCATCGTGCTGGACATGCAGGGCCGGGCAGTGCTCGAGCTCAGCTCTACGGACCAGCGCATCGACCTGCCCTTGGGCGGCCTGTCCAACGGGCACTACGTGGTACGGATCATGGATGCTTCCGGAAGCCGCAACTTGAGGCTGGAGCGCGTGCTGTAGACCGCCTGTTCATCGGAACGGGAGCGCGAAGGCGCCGAACGGAGCATGGGCTTCGGTCGGCGCTTTCGTCGTTTTCGTCGGACCCCACCCCTCGACGGCCGAATACCAGCCGGTCGGGTGGAACATGGCGTGCTGGGCTCCCGTAGACCACACTGATCACCGATACCCTACGGCCATGCGTCGTGCCACCTCCCCCCCCGCCCTCCTCGTTCTGTTGCTCTTCATGCCCCTCCTTACCGTGGCCCAACGATCGGGTATCGGGATCAAGGGTGGCATGCTGGCCAGCCACACCCGCTCGGGAGCCTATTCTAGCCAGTACATCCCAGGAGCGACAGTGGGCATCTACGCGCCGCTCCTGGGTTCTGCGCGTTTCGAACTGCAACCCGAAGTGCTCTTCACGGCCCTCGGATCAGGGCATACCTCTCCCGAAGAGGTGCGCTATACTGTTCGTACGCTATACCTGCAGGTGCCCTTGTCAGCCAAGGTCTATTTCTCCAATGTGATCAATGTCCAGGCGGGCGTTCAGGCCTCCATGCTCATCGGCGCCCAACAGCATGCAGACGGGGATGCCACGGATATCACCGACAGCTACCGACCGGACGAGGTGGCCCTCCTGCTTGGCCTGGGTGCCGACCTGAGGACGGGGCTCGACCTAACCCTGCGATATCACAATGGCATGACCCCTGTGCTGAAGGACGACGACAGCCTTTTGCCACGCAACCAGGCGCTGATCGTCACCGTGGGCTATCGCATCGTATCCCTGAAGGCCCCTTCGCGCGCCGGCCGTGGACACTGACCGGGACACCTGTTGCAGGGCAGCTATCTTTGCCGGGCATGCAAAAAGCGCCCGTAATCGCATTGTTGGGTGGCGGCCAGTTGGGCCGCATGTTCATTGAGAACGCCCTCCGATACAATGTCCGGGTCAGTGTACTGGACCCCGATCCCCAGGCGCCCTGTGCATTGCTCGCCGAGCGCTTCGTGGTCGGCGACTTCAACGACCGGGATACGGTGCTGGCCTTTGCCGCAGATGCGGATGTGTTGGGCATCGAGATCGAGCATGTGAGCGTAGAGGCCTTGGAGCTCCTCGCCGCACGGGGGAAACGGGTCATCCCCGACCCGGCCGTGCTCCGGACGATCCAGGACAAGGGCGCGCAGAAACAGTTCTATGCCGATCATGCCCTGCCGACCTCACCGTTCATTCTGCTCGAGGATGGATCCCATGCCGCCCAGCATCCAGCGCTTTTCCCGGCGTTCCTGAAATCACGGACAGGCGGTTACGATGGCAAGGGGGTCATGAAGCTCTCCCGACCCGAGGATGCGCAAGGGGCCTTTCAGGGTCCCTGCGTCCTGGAGCAACAGGTGGATATCGACAAGGAACTGGCCGTGATCGTGGTGCGATCAGCGGAGGGCACCATGGTGACCTATGATCCGGTGGAGATGGTCTTCGACCCGCGTTACAACCTGGTGGACCACCTGCGCGCGCCCGCCTTCGTGGAGGACAGCACCCGCCGGGCTGCCTGTGCGCTCGCCGAACGGGTGGCCGAAGCCTTTCATGCACCGGGGATCTACGCCGTGGAGCTGTTCCTCACCTCCTCCGGGGAGCTGTTGGTGAACGAGACCGCACCACGTGCGCACAACAGCGGGCACCATACCATCGAGGCCTGCGACAGTTCCCAGTTCGACCAACTGCTGCGGCTCTACATGGGCTGGCCTTTGGGATCATCGCACATGAACCGGATGGCAGCCATGATCAACCTGGTGGGTGAAGGCGGCAGCGGACGACCGTTCCTGAAGGGCATGGAGGAGATCCTGCACCTGCCCGGGACCTATCCGCACCTGTACGGCAAACACGAGACGCGCAGCGGCCGGAAAATGGGGCACATCACAGTGACCGCAGCGAGCGAGCAGGAATTGGAACAGGCCATCGCCGTAGCCAAAGAGCACTGCTCGGTGGTGCCTGCACAACGGGTCAACGGCGACCATCAACACCACAACGAATGAACGGACCACGCGTAGGCATCATCATGGGCAGTCGCAGCGATCTGGAAGTGATGCGCGAAGCCTTGGACACGATGAAGGAATTCGGGGTGGAGCACGAGCTTACCGTGGTCAGTGCCCACCGCACCCCCGACCGCATGTTCGCCTATGCCAAGGGCGCTGCGGACCGCGGGATCAAGGTCATCATCGCCGGAGCTGGCGGTGCCGCCCACCTGCCCGGCATGGTCGCCTCGCTCACCATCCTTCCGGTGATCGGTGTGCCCATCAAAAGCCGCAATTCCATCGACGGATGGGACTCGCTCCTGTCCATCGTACAGATGCCCTCCGGAGTGCCGGTGGCCACCGTGGCGGTGAACGGCGCGCGCAACGCAGGCCTGCTGGCCGTGCAGATCCTTGCCACAGCAGATGCGGAACTTTCGGACAAGCTGCAGGCCTTCAAAGGGGAGCAGGAGGACAAGGTGCGTGACGGGATCGCGGCCCTGAAGCAGCACTACCCGAACGGTTTCGACCAATGATCACGGTCAAGGCGAGGCCCTACCAACTGCATGTGATCCGCCTGGTTCCGGGCGAGGATGTACGGACCTCCCTGGAAAGCTGGTGCAGCAGCCATTCCATTGAAGCCGCGTGCGTGGTCAGCGCGGTGGGCAGCCTGACCCGGGCGCACCTGCGTTTCGGCGGCAAGGACACGGGGACATTGGTGCGCGGTGACCTGGAGGTCTGCTCCCTTTCCGGGACCCTTTCGCGCCATGGCCTGCATCTTCACCTGGCGGTGAGCGATGCCGAAGGGCGGATGAGCGGTGGCCATCTGCTGGCCGATTCCAACGTGCGCACGACACTGGAACTGGTGATCCACGAACTGGGTGGCGTTCGCATGGAGCGACGCAAGGACCCTGATACTGGGTATCTGGAACTGTTCCCGGTGAGCGCGCCGTAGGCCGTTCAGGGCACGATGTCCAAACGCGTCCGCTGCAGTTGGATCAGCGGAAAGATCTCGTCCAGATCGGCATTGCGCAAGGCGATGCAACCCCAGGTCCAGTCGGTGCCCTGTTGGATCCAATGGTCCATCCCGGCCGGCACTCCGTGGATCCCGATCTCGCCACCGATGCGTGCTCCTGCCGGTACAAGTCCTTCCTTCTTGCGGCGTTGGAAACGTTTCCAGCTTTCCGCATTGGGGTAGTCGATCCACACGAACTTGTGCCACTCCTTGTGCGGATACTTGTCACGGAGCAGGAAGCTGCCTTCCGGCGTGCGGCGGTCTCCCTCCTGCAACTTGTCCCCTTCCGGGTTGAGGCCCAGCACACAGGGATAGGTGCGCAGCGAACGGCTGCCGGCGAAGACCGTGAAGGAGCGCTCCGACTTGTCCACCACGAAGCGGAGACCGTCCGCGGAAAGGGCCAAGCTGTCCAACACCTGTTGCAGGGGCAGACCATCCAGATCCACCACGACCGCAGCTGGCGGTTCCTCCCGGACAACAGATCCATCCTGACAGGAAAGAAGGAAAGGCCAGGTGAGGAAGATGCTCAGAACGGCCAGATCGGATGACGAACGCATGGCCAATGAACGTGGCGAAGTGTGGTTCTCGTATGACCGGACCTTTCAGGCCGGTGGCACGGGCCGGGGAGACCTGGTCGCTACCTGCGCGACCGGGTGTTACCGAAGGAGAACCGAAGCCAGAGGCTGACATCGACCCCGCGCGCATCGGCATAGTAGCGGAAGCGATCGAGGTAGTCGCGATAAGCCACATTGAGCAGGTTGGAGGCCAGCACACCAAAGCGCATCTCGCTCGACCCCACGGGTCGGCTCATGCTGAGGGAAGCACCCAGAAGATGATAGGCCGGCGGTGGATCGGTGAAGTCGACCCCGAGCGGAACGCGCAGCTGCTCGGCGACCCAGGTGCTGGTCAGTGCCGCCTGCAACCCGTTCCAGGTGCCCACACTGTCCTGTTCGTAGAGCACCGCGTTCTCCCAGCGATCGGCGGGCATCAGGAAAAGATGGTCCTGCAGCGTGCGGTCCCAACCCCGGACCAGGGTGAAGCGCGAGCGCACCGACCAAGGGCCCTGGATGGCGTAAGTAAGGGTCATGTCCGTGCCGTACAGCGTGGCATCGGTGGCCACATAGTCGAACACCGGAAAGGCCCCGCGGATAGTGAGGCGGTAGCCCGAGGGTCGGAGGTAGATGTAATTGTCGATGGTCCCGCCATGCAGGGTGAGCTCGGTGGTGAGCCGGTCCTTGAACCAACTGCCTTCCACATCCACGGATCCGCGGAAGGCCTTCTCACTGAGCAGGGTCGGATCGCCCTCTTCAATGGCCGCCGAGCCGTGGTGGAGACCCTCGCTGTAGAGCTCGCTCACGTGGGGCGGCCGGAACGCCGTGCTGAGGTTGGCCCGTACCCGAAGGCCCTCCTTCACCCCCCAGTTGGCGCCCACACTGACCGCATGGTTCACGAACCGATGTTCCGGCGTGATCAGCACATCCTCTACGTCGAACTTGCTGACCTGCAGAAGGGTGCCCTCCAGGCGTGCCCCGGCCTCCAGTTCCACCTTTTGGGATAAGGGATAATGCTCCAGGACGAAGACCCCGACGCTCTGCTTGACATGGTCGGGAATAAGCGGACGGATGCCGGTGCCGGGAATGTTGTAGTTGTCCTGATAAATGCCCGAGACGCCCACCTTGCCGTGCAACTTCCTGCCCAGCCAATGCTTCAGTACCACATCACCGGTGTGCGTAGTGAGGAACAGGTCGATGGAAGGCACATCGCTGCGACCGCCGCGGCGTACATCGAACTCCTGGCGGTCATCGGCCTGGTAGCCGTAGGTCAGCACCAGTTGATCGCGCTCGGAGAGGCGGAACATCGCTTCGGTCTTCAGCAGGTGATGGGCCACTGTCTGCCGGGGTGCCGCAATGGAATAGGTGAAGGGGGCCTGGTACCAGGGTTCACCCTGCTCGATGGCGTTCTGCAGGTCGGTGAGGTTACCGATGTGGGAAGCGCGCAGGATGCCCAGTTCGCGATGGAACCAACTGTAATAGACCGATGCCGCCCCCCACTGCCGCTGCAGGCCCACTGATGCGGAGATCCCGGCCTCACGCAGACCGGTGTTGCTGAGGACATAGTCCGGCGCCTCGGAATCGCCCAAGCGGCGCATGCTGCCCTGAACGCGCCAGCCCAGGCCCCGCAAACGGCCTGACCCGCCTTGCAGGAGCCCGTTCACCCCCCCTCCGCGTCCGTTCAGCAGACCGACGGTGCGTAGCTCGCCGCCGATGCCCGCGCTGCGCGGCAGTTCCACGGGTTCGGTGATCACCACACCACCGATGGCGTCCGCACCATACTGGACGGATGCCGCACCCTTCACCACGGTGATGCGATCGGAAGAGAAGGGATCGAGGTTCGGAGCATGTTCAGTGCCCCACTGTTGATCCTCCTGACGGATGCCCTGGTTGAGCAACAGTACCCGGTTGCCATAAAGTCCATGGATCATGGGCTTTCCGATGGTCGGTCCGCTGGAGACCATGTTCACACCGGGAATGGAGGCGATCATCTCGGCCATGGTGCGTCCGGATGAATTCTCCATGGCCTCCTTGTCGGTGACGTTCCGGGACATACCCACGTTCTCATCGGGCCGTTTGGCGATCACTTCCAGTTCGTGCAGTTCCTCTGCGTGGTGTTCGAGGTGGAATTCCACCTGCACGTCCTTGGTCACCACCACGCGGCGCTCCACCGGTTCGCAGCCCAAGTGAAGGACCCGGACCAGATAGGTTCCCGCTGACAGCCCTTCCAATCGGAACCGACCCTGCGCATCTGCCACCACGCCGCGCTGTTGGACCGGCAGATGGATCTCGGCAAAGGACAAGGGGGTGCCGTCATGGTCATCGATCACGACCCCCGAGAGGACATAGGTCGTGTCGGGGCCTTGGGCAGCTAAAGCCAGCGTGGAGCATAGACAAAGAAGGAGGAACAGGATCCTCGGCATGACCTGGAATTGTGCGGGGGGCGATGATCGACGGGCTCCGCGGAACATGAAGGTGAATGAATGGACCGTTGAGCCGCGTGGGGCCGGGTCCGGGGGTACGGGCCGTCAGACCCGCGACGGCGGGCCCCGATCGTTCACCCTGGAAGCACAATAGGCCGAACCGGCAAGTGGCCTTTCCGTGGGGCCATCTGACACCGCGATCGTCCGGACCGATCGGCTTGCGGACGCCGGGAGCTCAGTTGGCTGGCACAGCAGTTCGCAGAGCGCGCAGTGTTCCTCCACCACGCTTGCGGCATGATGCTCCACGTGGATCACGGCGTCCTCGTGATGTGCGTGCGCATGGCCCACCGACCCTGCCAGCAGCAAGGCGGTCATGATGAGGAACAGGGCGCGCTGAAAGCGCAGGGACCATGCGGTCATGGGGTAAAAGTACGGCCCATCCACCTGATGCCAGGGCTCACACCAAGACTGACCAGGGCAGCGCCTTCCGGTCGCGACGGTCTGTTTGCTAAATTCGTTCCCTCAACCTTACCCGCATGACCTTGACCCGTACCCTGATCGCCCTATCTACCCTGCTGCTGACCACTGTGAACCAGGCCCAATGGCAGGCCTACAACACCGGTCTCGGATCGATCAACAGTATGACGACCCAAGCGGGTGACCTTTATGTAGTGAGCTTCCCCAGCGGCATCTTCGTGACAGAAGATGACGGTGTCACTTGGACCCCAAGGAACTCGGGATTGCCAGCTTCCGGAGGAGACATCTCGGCACAATCCATTGGATCCAATGATACCTGGTTGTTCGCCGGCACCACCTCGGGCATCTACCGTTCCAACGACCAAGGAGTGACCTGGACCGCAGCCAATGGCGCTCTTCCCGCGAGTCAGACGATTTATGCGAACAAGTTCTTCCGCTCCGGCAACACCATGCTGGCCATCTTCTCCGGGGCCATCTCCCAAGGTGGAGGAATCTATCGGACAGTGAATAACGGTACATCCTGGCTTCAAGGAGCGAGCGGCCTGAGCAGCAACATGACCGTGTATCACGTGGCCAACATCAACAACCAGTTGTATGTGGCCACCAGCGCCGGGATCTATCGCTCCACGGACAATGCGCAGAATTGGACCGCGGTCACTGGTTCGGCCTTTGCCACCTATGCAGTGCAGGGTTCTCCATCACGTATGGTCTGTTTGTCCGACTTCGGATGGCGATGGTCCAATGACAATGGAACATCCTGGAACGATGTTTCGGGTGAGCCGGCCCCAAGCAGTACTTCGCAGCTGATCCTGTACGACGGAAAGTACTTCGCCATCTCCGGGCCTACGGGGGCTGGTGTCTTCCAGTCACTGAACGGCGGGCAGACGTGGTCGGCCTACAACAGCGGTCTTGGGGAGGTCGACTTGTTCCTACTGGATGAGTTCCATGCTTCGGGTACCAACCTGTATCTTAGCACAGGTTTGGACCTGTACAGTATTGAAGGTACCACTTTGGATGTGGGAACTGCCCAGCGAGAGGATCAGGTCGATATCTATCCCACTGTGTTCAGCGATGGCTTCACGGTGGACCTGAGCTCGGACGATACCGGATCACTGCTCCTGATGATCGATGCCATGGGCCGCGAGGTGCTGCGTCAAAACGTGGTGTCCATGGGCAAACTCCGCATCGAACGGGGCACACTGACCACCGGAGCCTACCGCGTGATGCTCCTCCCTGCGAACTGGGGACATGCCCGTGACCTGGGTACCGTGATCGCAGACTGACCCATGTCGCGCATCGAACGCATCGGATTGTTCACTTCCGGTGGCGATGGGCCTGGCATGAACGCCGCCATCCGGGCGGTGGTACGTGCGGCGGCGGTGAACGGGATCGAGGTCACCGGCATCCTAGGAGGCTTTGATGGACTGGTGCAGGATTATACCCGCCCGTTGGGGCCGCGGGATGTGAGCAATATCATCCAGCGGGGAGGAACCATCCTGCGATCGGCACGCAGCGAAGAGTTCCGTACCAAGGAAGGCAGGCAGCAGGCAGCGGCGACGATCGCGCGACACGGATTGGAGGCCCTTGTCGCGATCGGAGGCGATGGCACCTTCACCGGTGCCAAGATCCTCTTTGAGGAACATGGTACCCGGGTGATCGGCCTGCCCGGAACTATCGACAATGACCTTTACGGTACCGACCGGACCATCGGCTATGATACCGCGCTGAACACGGCGGTGGAGGCGATCGACAAGATCAGGGATACGGCATCCTCCCACGACCGGCTCTTCTTCGTGGAAGTGATGGGGCGGGATACGGGACACATCGCATTGATGAGCGCCGTGGCCGCCGGTGCGGAGTATGTGCTGGTCCCCGAAAAGGAACAATCCATCGACGTCCTGGTGGACGCACTGTCCATCGCATCCTCCAAGAAATCCTCCAGCATCGTGGTGGTGGCCGAAGGAGATGAGGAAGGTGGGGCCTTCGAGATCGCCCGCAAGGTGAAGGCCCGTACCTCGGCCTACGATATCCGTGTCACCGTGTTGGGGCACCTTCAGCGCGGCGGATCGCCCTCTGTCAATGATCGTATTCTGGCCAGCCGCACCGGCGTGGCCGCAGTGGAACACCTGATGCGCGGTACTCACAACGCCATGGTGGGACTGATCAATGACGAAGTGGTCATCACGCCGTTCGCTGAGGCCATCGGACGTCAGAAACCGCTCCGCCAGGAGCTCTTCCACGTTCTGCAGGTATTAGCCTCCTAAGAGCTTGTTCAAGATCCCTTGCGCGATGGACCTCGAGACTACGTTGAGGTCAGGCGAGACCGAAAAAACTCTGCGTACCGATGCATACGGGGAATTTTTTCGGCGAAGCATGGGCTCAACGGAGGCCGATGGACGCGTGTGAAGAGATCTTGAACAGGCTCCAAGGCAGGGCAACTTCCCCTCGTATGTCGGAGTCCACTATATTGGTTGAACTATTGCCCGATCCTGAATTTCCATGTTACAACTGCTACGCCTGCTGGTACTCGGACTTCTGCTTGCCGGCCCCTTGGTCATGCAGGCCCAGCCGTGCGCCACGTCCTACTCGTTGACCGTCTCTCCCCTGCCCACCGCGGGCACCTATGCCTGCGGGCAAAGCGTCACCTTCTGTTTTACGGTCACGGGTTGGAACAGTACCAACGCCAACTGGTTCCATGGGATCACAGCCTCCTTCGGACCGGGCTGGGACATGAGCACGCTGAGCCCGGGACCGCCACCCGCGACCTGCGGTGCCAGCGCCGGTACATGGGGATGGGAGAACAGTGTGCAGGGGACTGCGGGATCGAACATCGGTGCGCAAGGGCCAGGGTTCTTCTTCGACCTCGACAACGATGGTAACCCCGGGAACAATTTCGGGGATTTCTGTGTCGGCGTCACGGATTGGGAGTTCTGCTGGACGATCAATGTGCTGGACGGACCGGCCTGCATAAACGGATTGGGGCTGGGGGTGACCTTCAACACCTTCGGCGACAGTGAGACCGGCGGTTGGGGCAGTGCCGCATGCAACACGGACCCCATCATTCCCTCCCCTCCTGCTGTCATCCAAAGCTGTTCCGTGAGCGCTGGAACGAATGGTTCCCTCAGCCTGTGCTCCAGTTCTCCTGCAGCGTCCCTTGCCCCCTTGCTTGGTGGAACTCCGGATGTGGGTGGGCAATGGACCGACCCCTCTGGCGCAGTGCATTCCGGCACCTTCGACCCAGCCAGCGACCTGGCCGGTGACTACACGTACACGGTGACCAGTGCCTCGCCGCCCTGTTCCTCCCAGGCCATCGTTTCAGTGGCCCTTATCACGCAGCCGGATGCCGGGACCGACGGAACCGTAACCACCTGCTCCAACGCATCAGCATTCGCCTTGTCAGCGGAACTGAACGGCACGCCGGATGCCGGAGGGACCTGGACCGACCCATTGGGCGTCGCATTTTCCGGGACCTTCGATCCGGCCACGGACATCGGAGGGGCCTACACCTACACGATCGCTGCAGCTGCTCCCTGTGCTGCATCCAGTGCTGCCGTCACTGTGACGATCTCACCGTCCGTTTCCGCGGGAGCTGATGCGAGCATGACCCTTTGTTCGACCGGAGCGGTGGTCGACCTTTTCGGACAATTGGGTGGTTCACCTGCAGCCGGAGGTTCATGGACGGGTCCGGCCAATGGCACCTTCTCCGGTCAGTTGGATCCTTCGCAGGATGCCGGTGGCGCATACACCTACACGGTGACGGGAGCAGCGCCATGCCCTTTGGACCAGGCCGTGATCACCATCATCATCAACGCCCAGCCGAACGCTGGAGTGGATGCAGCGACCACCTTCTGCAGCAGCGCCTCCGCCCAGCCTTTGGCAGCCCTGCTCGGTGGCACACCCACCATCGGCGGATCGTGGACCGGACCGACCGGTGCTGTCGTTGGGGCTTCGATCAACCCGGTGAACGCTGCCAGTGGATCATATACCTACACGGTCAACGGCACGGCTCCCTGTGTGAACGACCAGGCTGTGGTGAACGTGACGATCATCCAGCAAGCGAGCGCTGGGACGAATGGTACCTTGCTGCTCTGTGATGCCAGTTCCCCGGCGGACCTGGTGGATGCTCTGGGTGGATCGCCGGATGCGGGTGGCACGTGGACCGATCCGACTGGAAGTGCTACGGGCAGTGTGTTCACCCCTGGCACCAGCGTGGCCGGACTCCATACGTACAGCATCACAGCGACCGCGCCGTGCATCGATGTAAGCACCACGGTCGATGTCACCGTGCTTTCCCAGCCCAATGCCGGTGCGGACAACCAGATCGAGCTCTGTGGATCTGGCGCCACCACCAACCTGTTCGACCTGTTGGGGCCTGCAGCGCAGAGCGGCGGGGTGTGGAGCGATCCCACCGGGGACCCAAGCTCCGGCAGCATCGACCCCACAATCTCCACGAGCGGTACATACACGTACACGCTGAACGCTCCCGCACCCTGCATCTCTTCATCGGCCACGGTGACCGTTGACATCATTGGTCCGGCCGATGCCGGAACGGGCGGCACGATCAACGCATGCACCGTGGGTGGCGCCGTGGACCTTTTCGATGCGCTGGGCGGAACACCCGAGGGGGGTGGCTCTTGGACCGACGCCCTTGGCAACCCGGCCACTGCTGTGCAGGACCCCGCATCCGCCCAAGCCGGTGACTATACCTACACGGTCACTGGAACCGCCCCCTGCCCTTCCGCCAGCTCCGTGGTCGAGCTCTCACTGTTCGACACCCCGGATAGCGGGACCGATGCTGTATTGACCCTCTGTGACCTCGGCCTCGCAGCATTCGATCTCTTTGCCGTGCTCGGGGGAGCACCGAACACCGGCGGGACCTGGACCGACCCGGACGGGAACGTGCACAGCGCGACCTTCGATCCCGCCACGGATGCAGCGGGTCTGTTCACCTACACCCTGAACGGGCTGCCACCCTGTCCATCCGCCAGCAGTACGGTGGAGATCACGCTGATCGCACCGGTACCGAACGGAGAGACGGCTGATCTGGCCCTCTGCAGCAATGCCGACCCCTTGGAGCTGTTTGATGAGTTCCTGGTCGCTCTTCCCACCAACGGCACATGGACATCGCCGGGTGGAGGTGCGATGAACGGCACGTTCGTTCCGGGACAATCCGCTGCAGGGACCTACACCTACACCCTGCAAGGCCAGGCGCCCTGTCCCAACGGTGTGCATACGGTGGACATCGTGATCGAAACACTTCCCGACGCCGGCACGAACGGCGTGTTGACGCTATGCAGTGCTTCCGGCCCAACAGGGCTGATCGGCTCGCTCGGTGGTTCCCCGGATGCCGGTGGAAACTGGACGCCCCCCGACGGTGGAACGAGCACCGGCACCATCAACCCCGGATCGGCCGCCCAAGGCACGTACATCTATACGGTGGCCGGAGGGGGCCTCTGCCCGGATGCCATTGCCGAAGTGGAGGTGAGCATCATTGAGGCTCCGAACAGTGGTTCGGGAGGTCCGTTAGCGCTGTGCAGCACCTCACCGGAGACCGATCCTTTCGTTTGGCTGAACGATGACCCGGACCTCAACGGCACCTGGGAGGACCCTTCCGGAAATACGATCACCGCGCTCGACCCGGCTACGGCAGCATCCGGCCTTTACACCTACACGGTCGCTGGCACGACGCCTTGTCCCGATGCACAGTCACAGGTGAACGTGACCATTGAAGCTCCACCCACTGCGGGCGACGACGGTATGCTGGAACTTTGTGCCGAAGCGGTAGCCGTCACACTTTCGAGCGTGCTGCCTGCCAATGCCCAGGGAGGTGGATCATGGTCGAGCCCGAACGGTTTCCCGCTGACCACCTTCGACCCGTCACAGGACATTCCCGGTGAATACACATACACCGTGCAGGGAATTGGTGCCTGTGCTGATGAGAGCGACGCGGCGACGATCACCATCACGGTGCTGCCCAGTCCGACCCCCTCGTTCAGCAGTGTCCCTTCTGTCGGGTGCGCCCCGCTGCAGGTGCAGTTCTCCGCAGCCATCCAACCGCAGGTCATCACCTATCAATGGGACCATGGCAACGGGTCCACGAGCGTCGGTCCTGATGCCTGGCACACCTATGATGTTTCCGGCGTCTATGATGTGCAGCTCACGGTCATCGACAACAATGGCTGCACCGGCAGCGTGACGACGATCAATGCGGTCCAGGTCTCCGGTGGTCCGCCTGCGGAATTCACACTGTCATCGCGCCGCATCAGCGTGGAGGATCCCGAGTTCACCGTGGAGCATGCTCCTGATCCGCTGGTGACCTATACCTGGACCTTGGGCGGTGACAGCATCGATGTGAGCGCGCCGTTCACCTGGACCATTCAGGGCGCGGAGGTGGGGTTTTACACTGTGTGCCTGATCGCCACGGATAGCCTGGGGTGCTTCAATGTGAGCTGCCAGGAACTGCTGATCGATGACGTGATGACCATCTATGTGCCGAACGCCTTCACGCCGAACGGGGACGGTGCGAACGATGCCTTCCTTCCGTCCGTCCTCGGCATCGACCCAACCAGCTATTCGCTCTTCATCGCTGACCGATGGGGTATTCCGGTGTTCACCAGCGATGACCCCACAGTGGCCTGGGACGGGACGTTCAACAATGGTGGCGAACTGCTGCCACAGGATGTTTACGTCTGGCAGATCGTGGCCCGCGACCAGTTCAGTGCCGACCGCAGGGAGTTCAAGGGTAGTGTGACCCTCCTGAAATGAAAAGAGCCCCGACCAGATCGAGGCTCCTCCTTCCAACATCGGCCCATCACTGCCTGACGAGCCTGCTTCGCGCCAGCGGTCTGCCTTCCGCATCCAGCGCGATCACGGTGTAGACGCCCATGGACAGGGCATCCAATTGCATGCGTTGACGGACGGGTGCTTCGAACACCAGTGCGCCCAGGGAATTGTAAAAGTGGAAGGAACGTACCCCCGCGATGTCGCAGGTCACCGACACTTCACCGCGGGATGGATTGGGGTGGAAGGACAGACCGGCGGTTTCGGCCACTTCCGTGATCCCAACGCCCAGGTCACAGGCATCACCCACACCGTTCTCATCAGTATCATCCTGCCCAGGGTTGTATACCCACAAGCAGTTGTCGCAGGGATCACCGACCCCATCGTTGTCGAAATCGGCCTGGTCCGGATTGAAGACGAGGGAACAATTGTCCTCGCAGACCGTCAGGCCGTCCCCATCGACATCGGCGTCCAGATCAATGCCGGTGGAACCGCCCGCGCACACACCGCAATCATCGAGCACAGCGGTACCGCCCGGTACACCCGCGCAATCCAAGGCAATGCCCGCACAATTACAGCTGCTGCTCCACACGTCATTTCCGGTGGTCGCATCACCGTCGTCACAAGGCGTGCCGGGGAGCGAGGCACCGCCGATCGTCCCGGCGCAATCGACCAGGAACAGGAATCCATAGCAGTTGCAGTTGGCATCCCACGCATCGTTCACCGTGAAGGGATCTCCATCATTGCAGGGGGTACCGGGCAAGGCCGATCCGTTCGCGACGCCAAGGCAGTCGAAGGTGACCGCCGTACCGGCGCAGGTGCAGTTCGCGCCCCACACGTCGTTGATCGTGTTCGCATTGTTGTCATTGCACGCCGTGCCGGGCAGGGCCGTTCCACCAGCAACACCCATGCAGTCGATCACCTGACCCACGCACTGGCAGTTGGCGTTCCAGGTATCGTTTCCGGTGGAGGCATTGCCGTCGTTGCAGGCCGCGCCAGGAAGAGCCGATCCGTTCGCCACACCAAGGCAGTCGAAGGTGACCGCCGTGCCCGCGCAGGTGCAGTTCGCACCCCACACGTCGTTGATCGTGTTCGCATTGTTGTCATTGCACGCCGTGCCGGGCAGGGCCGTTCCACCAGCAACGCCCATGCAGTCGATCACCTGACCCACACACTGGCAGCTGGCGTTCCAGGTATCATTGCCGGTGGAGGCGTTGCCATCGTTGCAGGAGGTTCCGGGCAAAGCCGATCCGTTCGCCACACCAAGGCAGTCGAAGGTGACCGTGGTGCCGGCGCAGGTGCAGTTCGAAAGGATGATGTCGTTGATGGTGTTCGCATTCCCATCATTGCAGCTGGAACCGATCTGGCCCGCCACGTTCGGGCAGTTGTCCTGGGCATTGCACACGCCGTCGCCATCACTGTCAGGGCTCGTCGTGCCAACGCACTGGCAGCTCGCGTTCAGCACATCGTTCGTCGTGCAAGGGTTGCCGTCGTTGCAGCTCGAACCGATCTGCCCCGCAACGTTCGGGCAGTTGTCCTGGGCATTGCACACGCCGTCGCCATCGCTGTCAGGGCTGGTCGTGCCCACGCACTGGCAGCTCGCGTTCAGCACATCGTTCGTGGTGCAGGGGTTGCCGTCGTTGCAGCTCGAACCGATCTGCCCAGCAACGTTCGGGCAGTTGTCCTGGGCATTGCACACGCCGTCGCCATCGCTGTCAGGGCTGGTCGTGCCAACGCACTGGCAGCTCGCGTTCAGCACATCGTTCGTCGTGCAGGGGTTGCCGTCGTTGCAGCTCGAACCGATCTGGCCCGCCACGTTCGGGCAGTTGTCCTGGGCATTGC
>CAMCAZ010000057.1 GCA_945872795.1 Chryseobacterium gleum | reverse complement strand
CGGAGGGGCGCTTCAGTGAACGTTCGTCGATCAGACCTTCTGTACGTTGGCCTTGATGCGCAAGGTGGTCTCCTTGGGCTCGGTGTTGGCGATCACGGTGACCGTCTTGGTCTGTGCGTTCTCCTGCTTGCCAGGCTTGTATTCCACTTCGATCTCGCCGGTGCCACCTGGAGGGATGGGGGCCTTGGGATAGTTGGGGACCGTGCAACCGCAGCTGCCGTTGGCGGCCTCGATGATCAGGGGTTCGGTGCCGGTGTTGGTGAAGGTGAAGATCTTCTTGTTCTCGCTGTCCTGCTTGATGTTGCCGAAATCATGCTCGAACTCACCGAAAGTGATGGTGGTCTTGGGGGTGTTGTCCACCACTTCGGCAGGCTTTGCCATGGGGTCGAACGTGCTCGGGGTCTGGGCAGCGGTGCCGGCATCAGCGGTGGCAGCAACGACGCTATCGCTCGTGCTCTTGTCTCCGCTGAACTGCTGGATGGCGAGGGCGGCGAGGGCCACAGCGATCACGGCGAGCAGGCCGATCTGGATCTTGTCTTTCATGGGAGTGATGTGGTTTCGTCGGTTGAGTTGGTTCTTGGCGCAAAAATAAGGGAAGGGGAAAAGTGCGGCGGGCAGTTAACGAAGCATTAACAGAATCGCGGGTTCAGACACCAGGATCACTGCTTCGCCATACCCATGCGCTGGAAGGTATTGTCGGACAGGACCTCCAGTGCCCGCTGGAAACTTCGGTCCACGGGGTTCTCGGAATTGATCATCTGCCAATAGGCCGATGTGTCCCATAGATCCCTGGCGATCAGTGCTTTGAGTCGTATGGAGATCAGTGCTTGGGAGCGTTCCAGCCCGGCGCTGTCCGGTTCCACCTCCTCCCTGGCGGCTTGTGCCACCAATTGGTCCAGCAGTGCATCGGTGACCTTGTAGCTGCGCCGGAATGTTTCCGGGTCGGGGTATTCCGCTAGCAGGCGCTGCCGGTTCTCGTCCACGAAAGTGAGGGCGAAGGTGTTCAGGATGCCCCGGCGCACCAGCTGGCCGAAGTAATTGGAGCTCTGCACGGTATCGATCGGGACGAAGACATCCGGCATGATGCCCCCGCCGCCATAGACCACCCGCTTGTTCATGGTGAAGAACTTGACCGTATCGGACGCGTGGATGCTGTCCGCTGACGTCAGTTCGCCCTTGCTCAAGCGCTCGACCTTTTCGCGCTGGTAGGCTTCCACCCCCTCCTCGTACGATTTCTGGATGCTGCGGCCCGATGGGGTGTAGTAGCGCGACACGGTGAGCCGGACGGCCGACCCGTCGGGCAGCATCACGGGACGTTGCACCAGTCCTTTACCGAAGCTTCGGCGGCCCACGATCAACCCGCGGTCCCAATCCTGCACCGCTCCGCTCACGATCTCACTGGCGCTGGCCGATCCCTCGTCCACCAGGACCACCAGACGGCCTTTCTCGAAGCCGCCCTCCTTGGTGGCGTAGGTATCCTCGCGGGGGGCGTTCCGTCCTTCGGTGTAGACCACCAGACGTCGATCGGCCAGGAACTCATCGGCCATGTCGATCGCCGTGCGCAGGTAGCCACCGCCGTTCCCCTGCAGGTCCAGGATCAGGTCGTCCATGCCAGCGGCTTTCAGTTCTGTGAGCTTGGCCCTGAATTCCTTCATGGTGGTGGCACTGAAGCGGCTCACCTTGATATAACCCACATCCGGGGTGGCCATGTATGCGGCCTCCACACTGTAGATGGGGATCTTGTCCCTGGTGATGACGAACTCCAGCAGTTCGGGTTCCTGCCTGCGCTGGATCCCCACCTTCACCTTGGTGCCCTTCTTGCCGCGAAGGCGGGTCATTACATCATTGTTCTTGAAGCCCACGCCGGCAGTCACCTCATCATCGATGGTCACGATACGGTCACCGGCCCGGATACCCAAGCGTTCCGAAGGCCCACCGGCGATGGCATCCACCACGTAGATGGTGTCGCGGACAATGTTGAACTGGATGCCAACGCCTTCAAAGTTGCCCTTCAGCGGTTCGTTCACCTCCTCCAACTCCTCCTTGGGGATGTAGATGGAGTGCGGGTCCAATTGTTCCAACATGCTCACGATGGCGGCATCCACCAATTCGTCCTTGTTCACCTCATCCACGTACATGCGGTCGATGTGATAGAGCAGGCTCTCCAGTTTGCTGGCGGCTGTGCCCACCTGCTCCTGACCACTGGTGACCAATGAAAGACCGGCGAATGCGAGGGCGAAAATGGAACGCGAGCGGTGCGAAGGAACTGTTGGAAGCATAGTATCAATATAACGCGGTCAGTCCCGGATCGGTTGCTTGGGGGCGTTAAGATCTGTTGATCCGGCACACCACGCACCGTTCGGGGAGCTTTAGTTCCGCTCTTTTCCGCTGACAATGGTGAAGAAGCTCTGCATGGAGCGTCCGGTCCGATCCGTCAACGTCAACTGGTACCGGCCGTGACCGAGCGGCAGGGCGAGGCGGTGATCACCTGTGGTCATTCCCACCGGATCGCCGTTCAAGGCCCAGTAAAGGGTCATGTTTGCGGTGCGATGCGCGGCGTGCATGACCAAGGTGGCCGGTGTGCCGTCCAGTTGCACCGGCAACAGCAGCGTGGAGCCCTGCTCCGGATAGATGAGCTCCATGGACCGGTCGCCATCGTCCGGTGGGAGTCCTTCCCAAGGTGGCAGCAAGCGGTGCTCCGGATGTGCGCGCATGTAGTAGTGCTCCATGGCGGGCGGAAGCACGAACCACGACATCCTCCGTGAACCTGGGCCACCGGCCACCCGAAGGGTGCCCGCCGCATTCACCAGGATCGGTCGGTGGTAGGGGCAGAGCGGTGTGCGCAGTCCGGCGGTGATCATGGCACGATCATCCACCATCGGGCAATCGGGGCCGGCACGCTGGCCGCTGGCCCGGCAGATCCCCATGAGCGTCAGCCCATCGTGGGGGATGGGGAAGGCCGCGCCTTCGGGGAGCCCGTTGATGAGATCAAAGAGGATGGGGGCTGCTGCCAAGGTCCCGGTCAGACCCGGGCGCCCTTCACCGTTCGCATTGCCCACCCACACCCCCACGGCGTAGCGGCTGCTCACCCCGATGGCCCAAGCGTCTCGGTGGCCGAAACTGGTGCCGGTCTTCCAGGCGATGGCATGTACTCCGCCGAAATGTTCCCAGCCTCTTTCACTCTCCGGTCGGTTGGGCAGTTGGAGTGCTTGCAGGGTATGATGAACAGAGGCGGCATCCAGGGGGGGCGAGGTTGGTTTCACGGGCTGCTTCTCCGTTTCGTCGGTCCGCCATGGGCGCGGTGGATGCACCACATCTGCCTCATCCGGCAACTCTCCGGTGGCATGGAGCAGGATCCGGACCAGCGAGGCATACGCACCGGTCAGTTCCCACAGGGTGCTTTCGGCTCCGCCCATCATCAGGGCCAGGCCATAATGGTCCGCCGAACGATCGATGCTGGTCAGACCCATTGAACGGAGCACGCCCAGCGTGCGCTCGATCCCATGCGATCGGAGGGCACGCACCGCGGGGACGTTCAACGAGCGGGCCAAGGCCATTGAAGCAGGCACCGCACCATCGAAGTGGTCCTCGAAGTTGCGGGGCACGAAGCCATCGAACTGCGTGGGCAGGTCAGCCACCAACTGGTCGGGCATGAGTTCTCCCTGTCGCAGCATGGATGCATACAGGAAGGGTTTCAACAGGCTGCCGGTGCTCCTCCGGGCCTGCGTGATGTCCACCTGTTCCGCATGCTCATTTCCCGTGGCTGGCATGTTACCGACGTAGGCCAGGACCTCTCCCGTGCGGATGTCAAGCACCAGCGCGGCGGCGTTGTGCACCTCATTGGCCTTCAAACGATCGGCATGGTGCGAAAGGATGGCGCTCGTCCGCACCTGCAATTCCGGGTCGATGGTGGACCGCACCAGTTCGCCGGACAGCCCCTGTGCATGGGCAAGGTCCAGCAGGTGGGGCGCACGTTTGGGAAAGGGCAGGGGGCGGTCCGGCAGGGGCTCATCCAAGGCAAGGCTCCACTCCGTACTGTCGATCGTGCCGTCCACCAGCAAGCGCCCGAGCAGGCGGTCCCGTTTCTTCCTGAGTGCCTCGCGCCCGCGTCCAGGGTGCATGCGTGCCGGTGCATTGGGCAGTACGGCGAGTGTGGCGCTTTCAGCCCAGCTCAGTTCACCGGCCGGCCTGCCGAACCAGCGCCAGGCGGCGGCCTCCAGGCCCACCACGTTCCCGCCGAAGGGGGCGTGGTCGGCATAGGTCCTGAGGATCCAGGACTTGGACTGCCGGAGTTCGATCCGCAGGGCGAGCGCCATCTCCAGCAGTTTCTGCGCGATGCTGCGTTCCTGCTGCCCCCGCGCCATGCGTGCGAGCTGCATGGTGATGGTACTGCCGCCGCTCACCACGCGGCCGGCCTTCCTGTTCTGTTGCCAAGCCCTGTACAAGGAAGGGACATGGATCCCCGAGTGGTCGTGGAAATGACGGTCCTCGAACACGAGCAGGCACCGCTCAAAACGCTCCGGCACCGGGCCTGTGGAGGGCATCCGCCACTGTCCGTCGGAGGCCACGGTGGCGCCCAAGGTGCCGTCCATCCGGTCCAACAGCACGGTACTGTTCGGCGCATCAAAGAGCGGGGCCATCGGAGCGAAGCGTCCCCAGAGGAGCAGCAGGAACAGGATACCAGCGCCGATCAAGGCCCAACGAGGTAACCTGCCAAGGGCCTTGCTCCACATGGTCTTGATCATCGCACTGGACACGATGCGAAGTTCGTTACCAAGGACGCTTTCAACGATGGCCCCTCGCTGTAACGCTTGTCCGGTAACTTCGCAGGAACGAACCTGCTCCACGATGCCACGCCTGCCATTCCTCCTGCTCGGGTTGCTGCTTTTCCCGCTTCCGATGATCGCACAAGAGTGGGACCATCGGGAGACCGCCTTCGGCGACCTTGGAGCGGACATCCGGTCACTCCCGGTTCTTTCAGCTTCTCCGTTCGATGCAGCAGCGGCGGCTGCGGATGATGCCCTGCGAGATCGCGATGGGAAGCTCCCGCTCCACGCGCGCTTTGTACCGGTGATGGTCGACCCGATCGACCATGGGGTATGGACCGATGCTCCGGACGGAGGCCGCATCTGGCGGGCGGTCCTGGCATCCCACGGGGCCTTGGCCGTGGAGGTCTTCCTTTCCGGGGTGGTCCTTCCGCCTGCATCGCGTCTTTATGTGTATGACCCCGATGGTGGCCAGGTGCAGGGGGGATTCACCGGTGCCCATGTGGCCCCGGACGGTTCGCTGTCCACCTTGCCGGTGTTGGGCGATCGTGTGGTGATGGAATACCATGAGCCTTATGCAGTGCGTGGTGAAGGCCGTTTCATCGTGGACCGTCTTGCACATGGTTACCGGATGCTGGAGGACCTGCGCAGCGGTGCATGCGAGGTGGATGTGAACTGCGGCGAAGGGGAGGCCTGGAGCGAACAACGCGATGCCGTGGTGCGCATCCGTATCGTGATCCCTGCAGGGACCGGTTTCTGCACGGGCACGCTGATGAACAACACGGCCCAGGATTGCTCTCCCTATATCCTCACGGCCTTTCACTGTGGTGAGGAGTCCACCACGGCGAACTTCTCCCAGTACATCTTCCTCTTCAATTATCAGCGCGCCTGTGGTTCGGGGTCCGCCTCGGCATCGCAGGTCATGACCGGCTGTGTGCGGCGTGCGGATAGCAACGATTCCGGTGCTGAAGGTGGGGGCACCTTCGGTTCTGACTTCATGCTGGTGGAGTTGAATACCACGGTCCCAGCCGCGTACAATGCCTTTTACGCAGGCTGGGATGCCACGGTGCTCGGGTCCAGTTCCGGGGTCACCATCCACCACCCGGATGCGGATGTCAAGAAGATCAGTACCTATGCTTCGACACTGACCAGTGCCTCCTGGGCGGGATTCACCAACGGATCACATTGGCGTGTCACGTGGGTCACCACGACGAACGGACACGGCGTCACCGAACCGGGATCTTCCGGTGCCCCGCTGTTCAATACGTCCAAGCGGGTGATCGGTACGCTTACCGGCGGGCAGTCGTGCTGCACCAGCAATGGATGCGGACCGCAGACCGGCCTGAACCAACCCGATTATTATGGCAAGCTCAGTTATCACTGGGACTCCAATCCGAATCCGCCCGAGGAGAAGTTGAGGCTCTTCCTAAGTCCCACGGGGAACTTCATCACTCTGGCAGGGAGCTACAGCCCGTGCGGGACCATCGGCATCGTTGAGCCCTCGGCGGGTTCGGACCTTGTGGTGTCCTATGACGCTGCATCGGGGCGCTACACGGTCCGACCGATGGGGGAGCGCTTCGGTCAAGGGACCGCTACATTAATGGATGCGACAGGTCGTGTCGTTCGCTCGGAGGCACTATCCGGACGCTCAGAACTGGTGGTCGATCCATCCGGGCTGGGTTCGGGGGTATACGTGCTTCAGGTGATCGACCGCGGTATCCGTGGCGCTCAACGGATCTACGTGGCTCAGCCTTGATCACGGGTTCACCGCGTCACGGAACATCCTTGCTCCCCGGAGGGACCACTTCCACCCACTGGCCCTTTGTACGGGAACGGATGGTGTGGTCATACATGGCTTCCACATTGATCCCGGGTAGATAGAAACGACCGGTGAACGCAGCGTTCAGCGGCACGCGCAGGGTGACCGACTTGCCGCGGGGCAGATCGAAGTAGCTCTGTACGCGATCGTCCCGAAGGTCCTGGTAGGAGGGTTGCCAGCCCGTTGCGGAGAGGTCCGTGCCTTCCATGCGGATGTTGCGGATCTCCCATCCACTGGGGAATACTTGCGTAAGGGCCAGTTGTTGAACGTCGGGTAGAACGCCGGTGTGCGACACGGACACCACCGCCACAAGGTCCTCGCCCTGTGCCACACGCCCCACATCCACCGTCGAGCCCGATGCGTCCTCGTACCGGACGCTCGCCAGGATGCCGCTCGCGCTTTCCATCTCCTCACCGGCCAAGGGGATCCCTTTGCGGATCACGCGCAGGTAGAGCGGCGACTTGCCAAGATTGCTGACCGTGATGTCATGGGCCACCCCGGGTGCGCTCACCTCTCGTTGAACGATGGCTTTCGTGGAGACCTGTTCACCGCCCTTTCCGTCGATCGTGAGGGCGAAGCGCATGGAGCGGTCCGTGCGGTCCTGCAGCATGGTGTGCGATACGGCCATGAGGGCGAACGCGGTGCTCTGGGTGCTGTGCCACTGCCCGGAGGAAAGTTGCCTGCTGATCCGTTGGACGGCCGCAAAGGCCTTCGTCCGCTCACCCATGGCGAGCAGTGCCTCCGCAATGATGGCCTCATCCCGCAGATCACTTCCATAGGTCCATCCGGTCTCAGTGTAAGGCATCACCTCCGTGGGTGCGGTACGGGTCAGTTCTTGCGCCACATCGGTCCGTCCGGCCATGGCGTAGCCGGCGGCAAGCAGCCAACGGGCTCTGGGTTCCAAGTCGCTGCGTTCGCGCAAGCGGTTCATGGCGCCCAGCTCAGCATTGCGCGAAAGGGCCAGGGCATAGAGCCGGTACGCCTGTGTGGACTGCGATGCGCCCCGGGGTAGTTCACTGGTGTTGCTGTCCTTCCACTCCCTCGCTGCCTTGCGTTGGAAGGAGAGCCACGGCCCCAGGAGGCTTTGTGGGACCGCATGGCCATTGCGTTGTGCCTCCACCAGGAAGTGCCCTACATATACCGAGCTCCATGCATCATACTGATCGCCGCCGGGCCAGTAGTTGAAGCCACCATCGGGGCGCTGGAACAATGCAATGCGCCGCACGGCATCCCCCACGTTCTGCAGCAGAAGTTCCTCGCTCTTGCCCGGAAGGTCCACCAGTCGGGCCAGGTACAGCTGTGGAAAGGCCTTCGAGGTGGTCTGCTCGAGACAACCGTGTGGATAATCCATGAGGTATTGCAGGCGCCTGCCCAGATCGATGGGGGGTATGTTGCTCAGTTCCACCTGGGCACTGTTGGTGCCGATGGTGCCCAATGGACTGTACTTCGATGTCAATTCCTTGCCGGGGCCGATCAGCGCCTCGACCACGTCAACGACCGGCAGGTTCGGTTGGCGTACATCCAGTTCCAGCTCGGTGGTCGCCCGTTCGGTCCCGCTGGTCGCAGTGACCTTGAACCGTGCGATACCCACGGTCTCCCGGGCCTTCACCTTGAACACGGCGACTTGATCGCCGACCGCGTTGAAGCTGACCGTTCTTTTGGGCTCACCTAGGATGGTATAGGCACGGTCCGGGGCGAGCTCCACTTGGACCAACCTGACCTTGGGGTCCATGGCGAACACGGTCACGGGCAGGTCAACGGTCTCGCCCGGCGAAAGCTGGCGCGGGAGACTGGCCAGGATCATCAACGGCTTCCGGACCGGGACCGTACGTTCGGCATTCCCATAACCCTTGGCACCATTGGTGGCGACGATCATCACGCGCACGGAGCCGACGTAGTTGTCGATGGTGAACTGATGCTTGCCCTTGGCTCCTTTGGCCAGGCTGAACGGCCCCACATACCGTACCACCGGCTTGAAGCGGTTCGCCCGCATGCCTTGGGCGGGACCGGCATTGTCGCTGCCGCCGAGCGCAAGGACCCGCTGAAGCTGCCTACCGAACGCGCCGATCACCTGATCATAGAGGTCCCAGGTGCGCACGCCCAAGGCTTCACGGGCGTGGAAGTGGTTCCACGGATCGGGTGTCTTGGATCGGGTGAGGTCCAACAGGCCTTCATCCACGATGGCCAGCGTGTAGGTCATCGCACGGCCCTTGGTCTCCCCGACCTCCACGGTGAACGGCACGTCCGTGCGGACCTCCTTGGCGACGGTGATCGTCGGCTCCAACAGGGTGGAGGGATCCGTGACGACGAGTGGGATCACCCCATAGAGGCGGATGGGCAGGTCATTCGCCGTGTGTTCATGCGGCTGCACCATGGTTACATGGGCATACACGTTCGGTGCCATCTCCGCAGTGATGGGGAAGGAGTAACGGGTCTCCTTGTCTTTCAGCTCCACCCAGGTGGCCTGGAGTACACGGCTTCCCGTTTCCACCGATACCAGTGCGCGGCCGGTGCCGCTGGAGGGCAGGATCAGCGTGGCCGCCTCACCCACGGTGTAGGAGTCCTTGTCGCTATTGAAGGTGAACATGGCCGCTGCCGATGGATCCTCCCGGCGTGAGCGTCCTTCCCAGCCGGGCCAATCCACATACACCTGTGAGGCGCACACATGCCCGCTTTCAGGGTCGGAGATGCGCACGGCGAAGCGCCCCCATTCGGGCCGGTCGATGCGGAATCGGAGCACAGCGGCACCCTTGGCATCCGTTGTCAACGCCATTTCCTGGCGGAGCCTGGCATGGGGCGAACTGATGTAGTTGGCCGGTCCGTTCATGGAGCCATCCCACCACCAGCTATGATCCAGCCGGTAGATCTGTGCGGTGAGCTTGCGGCCCGCGATAGGCTTGCCTTGAGGCGTCAGCGCCACCACGGGAACCGCGTAACTGGTATCCGTGACATAGCTGCCCCAGGCACTGCCCGGCTCGGGCATCCGCATGCCGACGTAACTGTTGAATGGCAGGCAAGGGATGGTCATTCGGTCCATGCTGGCATCCCCCCCGCCTTCGAAGACACGGGTCACCACGTTCGCGTTCACCAGTGCAGGTGCACTGTTCCCGGCATTGAGCGTCAGCGGGAATTCGACCTGGCCCTGTTCGTTGAGCTGGCCATCGAACACCACCTGTTCGGTCTCCGGCACAGAACGCACCAGATCATCAAATAGGTAGCGCTCGTAGCCCTTGAACAGGGCCTTGCCTGCGCTGAGCGTCATGGTCACCCGGCTTTTGAGTGAACGTGCGGGAGCACCATGGAGCCAGGATGAACGGAGCGTGATGGTGTGCGGTCCGCTGCCCAGTAGCTGTGTCGCCCGCGCGTCGAGCTCCACTTTCAGGCGATTGGGGCGCACGGTCTCGATCCGCAGGGAGCGGTTGAACACGGCTCCTCCCACCTTCACCCGAGCGTTCCAAACACCGGTGGGAGCGTCGGCGGATGTTGAGGTGCCAAATACGTAGAGTCCGTTCAGTCCACGCGTCCGGACCATACGGTCCACGGTCCGCCCGAGCGGGTCGGTGATCTCCATCACCACCGGATGGTCCTTCGGGAGGCTCTGTCGCTCATCCTGCAGCATGAAGGCGAGGTGGAGCGAGTCCCCGGGACGCCAGACCCCGCGTTCACCATAGATGAAGCCCTTCAACCCGCGAGCGACCATGGCCCCTTCCACGTCAAATTCGCTGACCGAAAGGGCCGCCCCTGGATCGAGCCGGAGGTAACCGCGTTGGGTACCCTTCGAAGCCACCACGAGGAAGGGGGCATGAGCGGTGGCCGGCACGTTCGCCATCCCTTCCGCATCGGTCATCACCTTGGTCAAGGTCTCCCGTTGCAGGTCCTGTATCTCCAATTCCACGCCGCTCAGCGGCTTGGTGGTAAGCAGGTCGGAAACGGCAAGGAGCAGGGAGCGGTCGTTGCCTTGTTTGGCGATGATGCCGAGATCGCTGGCGAGCAGGTTGCGGGCCACGGAACCTGCCGATCGGTAGTACTGTTCGGAACAGGGATCGGCGTCCTCATCCCCCCAATAGTCTCCGTAGTCGTCGTAGTACCAGTACTCGGACAACTGGTCCTGCTGCCCCTGTTCCTCTTCCCAGCTCCGTTCCCACTGTTCCGCATTCGTCGTGGAGGGTTCACCGGCACAGGGAAGCAGCGTGTGCTGAAGCCCGAAGGAGAGCTCCACCCGGTATATCGCTCCCGGCTCGGCCTTGAAGTACTTGCTGAGGTTCAGGTGGAAGCGGTTCCACTGGCCCAGGTCGGGCGCATCGACCGTGCGCAGGGGAACTGAATGGCGGGCGATCAAGCGCCCCACGCGTGCCAGTTCACGCTGGCCGTCCAGGTCATTGACCTGGAGGAACTGTGCCACGTTCGATGCCCGGATTCGGACGATGCGAACATCCACCCGATGGAGGTTCACGGCGTCAAAGGGCATGACCATCCCATCGGTGGAGGGCAGTATGGTGCCTTTCCCGACCATGCGTAAGGCAGGTTTCAGCTCCTCGAAGCGAAGGGAGACCGACAGGTCGCGCCCCAACGTACGACCGGCCCGATCGCGCAGTCCGCCGCTGACAAAGGCTACGTGGTCGCCTTTCAGAGCATCCCGAGGGTACAGAATGACGGAGTTCCCATCCACTTGGATGCGGGGATCGTCCACTCCGGCTATGCCCACGATCCCGGTCAGGTCCTGACCGTCATCCAAGGGGTCGCTGAAGAGCAAGGTGGCCGAGCGTTCACCCTCGCTGGAGGTGGAGGTGGTGATCAGGGCGATCTCATTGCGTGCGGGGATCGCCACGCTCAGTTCGGCATCATCCTCAGACCCCAGCCGCGCGCCATCCCAACGGACCACCACCATGCTGCTGTTGTCCAGGCGTGCAACACTGTCCAGAAGCAGTGTATGTTGACGACCTCCCTTGGCATGTTCCCATCGGCCGCTGAGCTTACGTCCATCCTGTTCCATGGAAAAGCAACCCTCCAGGTCCTGGTCGGTGGCATCATCACTGGTCCGGACGGTGAACACCAACCGTTGCCAGCGGAGGTCCTCCAGCGAATGGTTCTGCAGGTCCGTCACGGTCGTGCGGATCCCTTGACGGATGGTGGAGAAACCGAAATGCAGTTCGGCAAGTTGCGTCGGCACCTCGATCAGCTTGTTGAGCGCCACACGCACGTTGTAGGTCCGTTCCTGTTCCAGACGTTGGTGTGGTGTGAACAGCAAGGTCCGATCATCCTTCCAGCTCGCTGTGCCTTCCACGGCGGGTTCCAGTTCGAAGATGCGCTGGAGGTCCACCTGTGCGGTATCCAACCACCGTTGATCCTCCGCAATGCGCACGATGATGGAGCCACGAGCTGAGATGTGCCCCGCGGTATAGGCTTCGACGTAGGTCGCAAAGGCCGCATCGGGCGTGGCTGGAGGCGCTTCAGTGGTGCAGCCGACGGCCCCCAACACGATGGCGAACAGAAGAGCGGTGTAAAGGCCAAGGAAGCTCCGGCGCATGGATGGTGGTATTAAGGGGCCGCCTGCGTAACGAGGGGCGGCCCGTGCAATTGCATGGGTAAAGTAAGGAAAGGAATGGCCCGTTCTGCCGAACCTGCGTGTGCGCGATCAGGGTTCACCGACCAGGCGGTCGGCATCCTCGGCCGGAATGATGTGGCCGTTCATCTCGCCAACCACGAAGGCATCCTCCAGGCCCAGTGCGCGCACTTTGGCCCTTGCGGCATCAGCCTCTGCACGGGTGGTGAATTTGCCGTGGAGGTATCGTACGCCATCAGCATTGCTCACAGGCTCCACTTCGCCGAGCTCGATGTACTTGCCCATGATCTCCATGGGTACTTCACGAACGCTTCCCACGAACGAGCCGACCTGTACGCGGTAACGCAGCATCTCCTTGTTCACCGATCCGGAAGGCAGTGTCCGAAGGTCCTCTGGGCCGGTGAGCCTCGCGCCGGTCTCCTTCATGCTCACGCGCTTGCCCTGCTTGAAGGCCACCAGGAAGGCACCCTCGAAACCGTTCAGCAGCATGCGCATCTTGTGGTCCGCGGCAACGTGAACATCGGTGAACGATCCGGTGTAATAGCGCGTCAGCCCGTCATCGCCCTTCACGGTCACTAGGTCGGGTACATCGCGGAAGATGTTCTGCGACAGTTTGCGTCGGAAGGCTCCCAACTGGACCCGGATGATCACGTCGCGCGAATCGTCCACAGCGCCCATGCCTCGGGTCCTGTTACGTTCGGCCTGAACGGCATCGGACACATCGATCAGGCGACCGTTCTCCTCGGCCATGACCTGGCTTTCGATGCCCATGCCTCGGAGCTCAAGCTCCCGGCGCAGCGCCTCCGGAATTGCGGCGAAACTTCCAACGACATAGAACGTCGTGTCCCCGCGTTCCAAGGTGCGCACATCGGGCAGGCTGAGGATCCGTTGGATGATGTCCTCGCTGATACCCTCCAACTGTGATCCAACCTTCACTACATAAACCCGTTTGGTCGCAGGCGTCATCCGGTTGCGGATCGGACCGAAGGATTCCACGCTGCTGGTGACCATGTTCACGTTCCCGGAATCCACGAAGTTCAGCCAGGCTTTCAGGAAGGCATCGTCGCTGATGGTCACCCCTCGGGCATCCACGATGGCGCCTGGTGCTGTGCCGGCCTCATCGTCCTCATGATCGGGCACACCATCGCCATCGCTGTCCATCGGGCAGCCTTTCGCATCCACAGGAACGCCGGAAGGGGTGCGGGGACACTCGTCCATCATGTCCTTTACGCCGTCGCCATCCTCATCATCCTGCAATACGATGAGGTCCAGTTCCTCGCTGTTGAGCGGCGTGATCTTCGAGCGTTTGGCCTTGCGCTCCAAGGGTATGGCGTAGCCCAGGGAGAACGATGAAAAGAGGAAGCGGTCATTACCGGAGGTCCCTTTGCGATCGCCGGTGCTTTCCTCGGATACCCCGTCGAGGAGGTCCGTGGTGGTGAAGTGCATGGTGGTGCCCAAACGGAAATCGAAGCCCCCGCCCAGGTTCATGCGGGCACCGATCCCCAATGGGATCGCCCAGGTCTGCTCCGTGTACTTTCCGAAGCCGTCCAGGTCCAGTTCGCGCACATCGCTCTCATAAACGTAGTCACGCTGGATGACCTGCGCCGCTCCGGCGTTAGGCGAATCCTCTGCAATGTCGCGGATGGTGCCGTCGCTCCAGTAGTTGTAGACCCGTCCACTGCCATCCATCCGATCCGTCTTGGAGAGGAACTCCACGCTCTCGAAACCCAGTGTAACGTAGGGTTCGACAATGCGGTCGGGGGAAAGGAACTGGTGGAAATTGTAGCGAAATTGAAAGCCGCCGACCGTGATGCGCGATTCGAAGTTCAGATTCCTGGAAGGCGTCCGTTCGTTCATGCTCAGCCGTCCATGCAGGGCATAGAGGCTGCCCTCCAACCAGTCGTTCAGGGGCACCGAGGCCCGCAGATCGAAGGCCGGTTTCGCCAGGAGCGGACTGTACTGCTCATGGTCGTTTCCGATATCACCGAAGAATGCGAACATGCCGGCCCCCAACCCCAACGTGGCCTTCAGGGGAGACGCTTTAGGGGGCGCGATCTGCTGGATTGCGGTCGGCAGCGAGGTACTGTCCGATTGTGCCATGATCTGACCGGCGGACCAGCAGAAACAGCCCAACAGCATCAGCGTTCTGCTGATGCCACCCAAGGGTTGCTGTTGCATGGTCCGTGTCATCCCGATCAGTTGGCTACTGGATCCACTGCTGCTGAGAGATCATCAGGGCCTCCTGCACAGTGATGCGTTCACCGTTGTTGTAGGCGGTCACGAATGGACCTGGGAAATTGTGACCGGCGCTCACATAGTCGATCCGCTGATCGCGTGCCTCCTTATAGGTCGAATAACGTCCGGTGACGTACTTGACCCACCCTTGATGACGCTCCAGCTGGAACTCTCCATTGAAGCGATGGCGGCTCACGAAGTAGGCCTTGCCCACTTCGCGATGAGCTGCGGTGATCTGCACTTTGAACGTGATGCCTTTTTCCGCGCCTTGCACGCGTGCGGTAACGGGCTCCGTCCGCTGGGTCTTGGTGGGCTTTTCCGCGGTCTGTGTGGTGGTTTTGGTAGGTTCCTTCGTCACCGGCGGGCGGGCGGCTTCCGCTTTGGCCGCTTCCTCCTCGGCGCGTTTTCTGGCGGCCAGCTGTGGATCGGTCAGTTCCATGGTGTTCACGTTCTGCTGGTCGGCGGCCATTATCTCCAAGGCCTTCGGACCGATGAAGAAGCGTGAGGTGCCGACCACGGCCTTCTGGGTCTCATCGTTCAGTAGGTAACCGAACTCGCCGTCCACGGTGTACTCACCATCCGGCTGGGAGGTGGCGCGCAGCTTATACACGACCTTGATCTCCTCGCGGGCGGGAAGGTTTAGCCAAACGAATTTCACTACACGGTCCTGCGCGGTGAAGATGGCTTCGTCACTTTTCTTCTCCAGCGCGCTGAAGCCCTCCGGAATGGTCTCCTGGAGTTTGCCGAAGCCGCGGATGTTTCCCTTTTTGACGATGACCTCCACGATCATTTCCTTGTCCGAAACGGGGGTGATGGTGCGGGAAGCGATCACTCCGCCTTGACCCTGAATGGGAGGCGTGCCGGAGGCATTGTCCACGATGACCACGGGAACAGTGCCGGCCGGTGCACCGGAACCAGCGGAGACGAGGTCCTCCTCTGTGGAAGCGGGGATGATCTGCTCCTTCGCAGGTGCAGGAGCCTGTGCCACTTCAGCAGGAACAGCGCCACTCATCTCGATGGTGGCTGCAGGCAGTTCGTAGGTCTTGCGTTCGTTGTCCTCGATGTACGAGAGCCGCCCCTGGATCTGCTTGGTGCCGCTGGCGGAAGCATCGGCGCTCAGCGTGTAGCTGACCTTGAAAGTGGGGGCTGCGGGGAGCGCCATCCAGATGAACTTGGCCTTTCCTTCGGCGAAGGTGAACGACGCGCCCTTGGCCTCGATGGACGTTGCGCTCATGCCCGGAGGGAGGTCGAACTGGAGCTTTGCGAAGCCGGTGAGCTCGCCCTTGTCCACCGTGACGATCACCCGTACCTCCGTGCCAGCCACCATGCTCGGAGGCAGGTTCTGAGTAATGCGCACATCCGCAAGGAACAATGCGTCGATCAGAAAGAGGCCGAAGAGATTGGCGAGCAACACCAGCTTTGATACCATGGGACAACGGATTGAAGGAACACGTGCACGGGAGGTGCTTGTGTCCAAAAGTATCCGCACCCCGAAGGGCGATCAAGCATCGGGTCGGGCATCTACCAACATCACGGTGTTGAAGCGAGAGCTGTCCGCTCCCGTGGCCGATCAGAAGTTGGGCTTCAGCATGTACTTGCTGTAGAACGCATTGATCGCATCCACGGCCTCCTCGGGTTCATCGACCAGGCTGAACAGTTCAAGGTCGTCCATGTTGATGTTGTGGTATTTCTCACCCATCGTCGTCCGCATCCAATCGTAGAGGCCCTGCCAATAGCGTTTGCCCACGAGGATGATGGGGAAGCGACCGATCTTCTGCGTCTGGATCAGTGTCAACGCCTCGAAGAGCTCGTCCAGTGTCCCGAAGCCACCGGGCAGCACGATGAAGCCCTGTGAGTATTTGGTGAACATGACCTTGCGCACAAAGAAGTAGTCGAAGTTGATGCTCTTCTCCTTGTCGATGAACGGGTTGGGCTGCTGTTCGAAGGGGAGGTCGATGTTTAGGCCGACGCTGGTACCTCCGCCGCGTTGTGCACCCTTGTTGGCGGCCTCCATGATGCCGGGTCCGCCGCCGGTGATCACCCCGTAACCGTTGCCGGTGAGCTGGAACGCGATCTCCTCGGCCAACTTGTATTCGGCCTGCTCCGGCTGCGTGCGCGCACTGCCGAAGATGCTCACACAGGGCCTGATCCGCTGCATGGCCTCGAAGCCCTCGACGAACTCGCTCATGATCTTGAAGATGGCCCAACTGTCGTTGGCCTTCACCTCGCTCCACCCTTTGCGTTTGAAGGCCTTCTTGATCCGGCGCTCGCTGTCCTCGTTGTTCTTGGCGATCTTCTTCATGGTGCGGTCATTTCGTTACCCTGTTCAGGGGAAGGCCGTAGCACTTCCTCCGGGCTCAGTTCAGTTCGTTACGAAGGAAAGGCACGGTGTGGCCGCGTCCCATGAGCACCACGTCCTCGGGAGATCCGCGCGCCACGATCATCCCCCCACCTCCACCGCCTTCGGGGCCCATGTCGATCACATGGTCCGCCACCTTGATGATGTCCATGTTGTGCTCGATGACCAGCACGGTGTTGCCTTGGTCCACCAGGCGGTCCAGGACGTTGATGAGCTGCTTCACATCGTCGAAGTGCAGGCCGGTCGTGGGTTCATCCAGGATGTAGAAGGTCCTTCCGGTGTCACGTTTGCTCAGTTCGCTCGCAAGCTTGATGCGCTGTGCCTCGCCTCCGCTGAGGGTCGTGCTGCTCTGTCCCAGGTTCACATACCCCAATCCCACTTCGAGCAAGGTCTTGAGCTTGATGAAGATCTGGGGGATGTCGGCGAACAGCTCTGCGGCCTGTTCCACCGGCATGGCGAGCACATCGGCGATGCTCTTTCCCTTGAAGCGTACCTCAAGGGTCTCGCGATCGTAACGTTTGCCCCGGCAGGTCTCGCAGGGCACGTTCACATCGGGCAGGAAGTTCATCTCGATGGTCCGCACCCCGGCGCCCTTGCAGGTCTCGCAGCGCCCCCCGGCGGTGTTGAAACTGAAGCGGCCGGCCTTGTACCCGCGGATCTTGGCGGCGGGCAGTTGGGCATAGAGTTCGCGGATCTGGTCGAACACACCGGTGTAGGTCGCCGGGTTGCTGCGGGGTGTGCGGCCGATGGGGCTCTGGTCCACCTCGATGACCTTGTCGATGTGCTGCAAACCCTTGATCGAGGCGTACGGCAGGGGATGGGTCTCGCTGCGGTAGAAGTGTTTGCTTAGGATGGGGTACAGGGTGTCGCCGATGAGGGTGCTCTTCCCACTACCGCTGACGCCGGTGACGCAGATGAACTTGCCCAGCGGCAGGTCGATGTCCACATCCTTGAGGTTGTTGCCTGTGGCTCCGGTAAGCGTAATACGCTCACCATTGCCGACCCGTCGCTTGGCCGGCACGGGAATGCTCAGTTCGCCGCGCAGGTAGCGCGCCGTGGTGCTGTCTCCTTGGGCAAGTTGATGGGGGTCGCCTTGGGCCACGATGCGGCCACCATGTTCACCGGCTCCCGGACCGATATCGATCAGGTGGTCGGCGCTCAGCATCATCTCCTTGTCGTGCTCCACCACCAACACGCTGTTCCCGGCATCGCGCAGGTCGCGGAGGCTGCCGATCAGGCGCCGGTCATCGCGTGGGTGCAGTCCGATGCTGGGCTCGTCCAGTATGTAGAGCACACCCGTCAGCTGACTGCCGATCTGGGTGGCCAGGCGGATCCGTTGGGCTTCGCCGCCGCTCAGGGTGCGGGCGCTGCGGTCCAGCGTCAGGTATTCGAGGCCCACATCGAGCAGGAACTTGCTTCGACCGGTGATCTCCTTGACCACCTCCCGGGCGATAGCGACCGATTTCTCATCCAAGCGGTCGATGAGCCCACCCATCAGCTGGTGGAGGTCGGTGATGCTCATGCTGGCCAGCTCGAAGATGGTGTGCCCGTCCAGCTTGAAGTGCAGCGCATTCCGCTTGAGTCGGGCACCTCTGCACTCGGGGCAGGTGACCATGTGCGTGAAGCTGGCCGCCCATTTCTGGGCGCTCTTCGGTCCTTCGTTGGCCTGTTCGAGCACAAAGGGGATGATCCCCTCGAACTGAACGGTCCGGTCACTGAGGCCCACGGAACTGCTCACGCGGAGCGGTTCGTCCAGTCCGTTGAGCAGGGAGGAGATCACGGCATCGTCCATGTCCGCGATGGGGGTGTCCAGGTCATGACCGAACTGGCCGACCACGGCCTCCAGCTGCTTGAAGATCCACGAGTTCTTGTAGGTGCCCAAGGGGATCAGGGCACCCTTGCGGATGCTCTTGTTCTTGTCGGGTACGATCTTGTCGAAGGCCACCTCCGTCACCTGCCCGAGTCCGCTGCAACGTGGACAGGCGCCATAGGGACTGTTGAAGCTGAAGAGGTTGGGTTCCGGTTCCTCATAGGCGATCCCGCTTGTCGGGCACATCAGGTTGCGGCTCAGGTAGCGCGAATGGCCTCCCTTCAGGTCCACGACCATGAGGCTGCCCTTGCCATATTTCATGGCGGTGTTGCAGGTCTCCGCCAGGCGCTTGGTGTTGGCCGCATTGACCTTGATCCGGTCCACCACCAGTTCGATGTCGTGCACCTTGTAGCGGTCCAGGCGGGGTCTTCCGGTGATCTCGATCACGGCCCCGTCCACACGGGCCCGAAGGAACCCTTGGCGCAGCAGCTGCTCGAAGAGCTCGCGATAGTGCCCCTTCCTGCCGCGCACCAGCGGAGCAAGGATGAGCACCTCCTGTCCATTGTACTCGCGTTGCAACAGTTCCAGGATCTGCCCGTCGGTATAGCGCACCATGCGCTCGCCGGTCACGTGGCTGTATGCCTGACCCACACGTGCGAAAAGCAGGCGCAGCAGGTCGTAGATCTCCGTGATCGTCCCCACCGTGCTCCGCGGGTTCCTGCTGATGGTCTTCTGTTCAATGGCGATCACCGGGCTCAGGCCGCTGATCAGGTCCACATCAGGCCGTTCGATACCACCGAGGAACTGCCGCGCATAGGCATTGAAGGTCTCGATATACCTGCGCTGTCCTTCGGCGTGTATGGTGTCGAAGGCCAGGGAGCTCTTGCCACTCCCGCTCAGTCCGGTGATCACCACCAGGCGGTCGCGGGGAATACGCACATCGATGTCCTTCAGGTTGTGCACCCGGGCCCCCAGCACTTCGATGTACTCCGGTTCGCTGTTCTCGTGCTCAAGCTCGCCTTCGATCGGCAGGTCCTTGATCTCCTTCGCTCGTGCCATGGGCCATTCAGTCCGTCGTAACGGCGTCATTGAAACCTTCAGCGGGCAGCAGGATGGTATAGGACCGTCCAGTGGCAACGCTCAGCTTGTTGTCCCGCAACCAGGGGTTCAGGAGCTTCAGGGTACGGTAGTCGGAACCCTCGTTCAATGCGAAGGCAGCGAGGTCGGCCACCGGGGTCGTCACTTCCAACGAACGTGTGCGATAGGGTTCGTACAGGTCCCGTTTGCGCAGGTGGAATCCGTAGCGCTCGGGATCGCGCATGATCTCCTTCATGGCCAGGATGCGGAAAACATAGCGGGAGGTCTCCTCGGGCAACTGCAGATCGAAGTACTCCTGCGACTGCTGTCGGTTCAACTGTTTGCTCACGCCGCCTTGTCCCAGGTTGTAGGAAGCCGCTGCCAGGGCCCAATCATTGTGGGTGGCGTAGGCGTCCTTCAGGTATCGGGCCGCCGCGGCCGTGCTCTTCTCCATGTGGTAACGTTCGTCCACTTCATCCGTCACCTCCAACCCGTAGGAGACCGCCGTGGCCTTCAGGAACTGCCAGGGACCTGCTGCTCCCGCGGGTGAAACCACATTGGCGAAGCCGCTCTCGATCACCGCGATGTATTTCATGTCATCGGGAACCCCTTCTTTGGCCAGCACCGCACTGATCAATGGGAACCACCGATTGGCCCGTTTGTGGACCAGCAGAGTGTTG
>CAMCAZ010000056.1 GCA_945872795.1 Chryseobacterium gleum | reverse complement strand
ACCCGTTCATCGATGGCAACAAACGCACCGGATATGCGCTTGCACGCTTGCTGCTTCAGGATGCCGGGCTGGACATCGATGCCTCGCAGGATGAGAAGTACGACCTCGTGATCCGCGTGGCCACCGGCGAGCTGGATGTCGAACGTGTGCGGGCTTGGCTGCAGGAGCGCGTGGTTCCCCTGCGCTGATCCTTAGTCCAGTTTGAGCACCGCCAGGAACGCATCCTGCGGCACTTCCACCGAGCCAACTTGGCGCATGCGCTTCTTGCCTTCCTTCTGCTTTTCCAGCAGCTTACGCTTCCGGCTGATGTCACCACCGTAACACTTTGCGGTCACGTCCTTGCGCAGGGCCTTCACCGTTTCGCGCGCCACGATCTTGGCACCGATCGCGGCTTGGATGGGAATGTCGAACTGCTGGCGGGGCAATAGTTCCTTCAGCTTGGTACACATCTTCTTGCCCAGCTCATGCGCATGGTCGCGGTGGATGAGGGCGCTCAAGGCATCCACCTTTTCGGCGTTCAGCAGGATGTCCAGTTTGATCAGGTCGCTCTCCTTGAAGCCGATGGGGTGATAGTCGAAGCTGGCATAGCCGCGACTGATCGACTTCAGCTTGTCGTAGAAATCGAACACCACCTCACCGAGGGGCAGTTCAAAGGTGAGCTCCACGCGGTCGGTGGTGAGGTAGGTCTGGCCCGTGAGCATGCCGCGCTTCTCGATGCACAGGGTCATGATGGCGCCGGTATACTCCGCCTTGGTGATGACCTGGGCCTTGATGTAGGGCTCCTGGATGGTATCGATGTGCATCACCTCGGGCAGCTCGCTCGGGTTGTGCACGTTCACCACATCGCCGTTGGTCTTGGTCACGATGTAGCCCACGTTGGGCACGGTGGTGATCACCGTCATGTTGAACTCGCGCTCCAGCCGTTCCTGGATGATCTCCATGTGCAACAGGCCCAGGAATCCGCAGCGGAAACCGAAGCCCAGTGCGGCGCTGCTCTCGGGTGTCCAGGTCAGGCTCGCATCGTTGAGCTGCAGCTTTTCCATCGCATCGCGCAGTTCCTCGTATTCATCGGTATCCACGGGGAAGATGCCCGCCCACACCATGGGCTTCACGTCCTCGAAACCGTGGATGGATTCCGCGCACATGCGGTCACGGTGCGTGAGCGTATCGCCCACCTTCACCTCGCTGGCCGTCTTGATGCCGCTGATGATGTAACCCACGTCACCGGCGCGCACTTCGGGCCTCGGGGTGATCTCCATCTTCAGGCAGCCCACCTCGTCGGCGTTGTACTCCACGCCGGTGTTGAAGAACTTCACCTTGTCGCCCTTCTTCAGCACGCCGTTCATCACCCGGAAGTAGGCGATGATCCCGCGGAAGGGGTTGAACACGCTGTCGAAGATCAGGGCCTGCAGGGGTGCGGCGGGATCGCCTTTCGGTGCAGGCACGCGCTCCACGATCGCTTCCAGCACTTTGTCCACGCCCAGACCGGTCTTTCCGCTGGCACTGAGGATGTCCTCCAGTTTGCAGCCCAGCAGGTCCACGATCTGGTCCTTCACCTCCTCCGGGTTGGCGCTGGGAAGGTCCATCTTGTTGAGCACAGGGATGATCTCCAGGTCGTGCTCCAGGGCCAGGTAGAGGTTGCTGATGGTCTGGGCCTGAATGCCCTGGGTGGCATCCACGATCAGCAGGGCGCCTTCGCAGGCGGCGATGGAGCGGCTCACCTCGTAGCTGAAGTCCACGTGGCCCGGGGTGTCGATCAGGTTCAGGATGTACTTCTGCCCGTTCAGGGTGTAGTCCATCTGGATGGCCTTGCTCTTGATGGTGATGCCCCGCTCACGCTCCAGGTCCATGTCGTCCAGGTTCTGGGCCTGCATGTCACGGTCGGCGATGGTGCCGGTCATGTGCAGGAGGCGGTCGGCCAGGGTGCTCTTACCGTGGTCGATGTGGGCGATGATGCAGAAGTTGCGGATGTGCTCCATGGGGGTCGGCAGGGATACGCCTGTGTACCGGGCGTAAAAGGCGTGCAAAGGTAGCCGATCGTGGGGTGGGGTCCGTGGGTGTCGTAACTTGGCGTTCCCGCGCAGGATCGGGCCTTCAGGCAACCTTTCCCGGGCGGATCGCATCATCTCCCACGGACGCCATGACGGACGAACAACTGGTGAAGGGCTGTGTCAAGGGCGACCCGATCGCTCAAAAGGCTCTGTACCAGCAGTTTGGGCGCAAGATGATGAGCATTTGCATGCGTTACGCGAACAATAGGGACCAGGCCCAGGACATGCTTCAGGACGGCTTTGTGAAGGTCTTCCAGAAGATCGACCACTACCGCGGCGATGGCCCGTTGGGTGGATGGATGGCGCGGACCATGGTGAACACCGCCCTGGACCATATCCGCCGGAACAAACCCTATGACCACAGTCTGGACCTCACCGAGGCCGAGCATCTCCATCAGGAGGACGAACAGGTCCTGACCAGCATGAGCACCGACGAGCTGATGGACCTGATCCAAGCGCTTCCCACCGGCTACCGTACCGTGTTCAACCTGTTCGTGATCGAGGGGTATGCCCACAAGGAGATCGCGGACATGCTGGGCATCTCGGAGAACACCTCCAAGTCACAATTCATGAAAGCGCGGGCTTACCTGCGCAAGCTGCTTCCCAAGACGTTGGCAGCCAGTTATGGTCTGGAACATGAAGGGTAACATTGAACAGCTGTTCCGGGAACGTTTCCAGGGCCATGAGGCCCCGGTGGCCCCCGGCATGTGGGAAGCCATCCAGCAGCAGATGGACGCCGCAGCCCCTGCCGCGGCCGATGGCGTGAACGAGCTCTTCCGGGAGCGTTTCGCGGAACATGAGGTGCAAATGGACGCCTCCGTATGGGAGGGCATCAGCAAGGAACTGGGACATGCCGCTCCGGCGGTCCCCGGCCAACGCGTACTGGGCTGGGCGGCTGCCACGGCAGGGGTTCTGGTGGTGGCCACAGGCCTTTGGTACCTCGGCACCTCGGACGGTGCCCAAGAAGTCTCTCCCGCACTGGTGACCAATGTGGGACCATCACAGAACCCAGCGACCGAACAGCCTGTAGCTGACCCGGCGGCGACGGTGGGGCAAGCGAAAGAAGCCGAGCCCGCCGAGCAGGGGTCTGGAGAAGAACGACCAGCCTCAGCGACAAGGGTAACGAGCTCGACCACGGTGCCGGGCCCTTTGACGGTTCGCCCGGCAGATTCCGGCGGGGATGCGACACCGATCGACCGGATCCCGAACGGTAACAACACTGCCACGAATTTGCCCGCAGCACCTGTTCCGGCGCAGCCAGCCCTCGTGGAGACCATCATCCAGCAGATCACCGATCGGACGGTGAAGGAAGTGCGGGCGAACCCCGAGGTGGGTCCAACGCCCACGCTGGAACCCGCCAGCGAGGGCATCGCCGGTGTGCAGGAGGCGTTACCGGAGATCTTCATGCCCAACACCTTCACCCCGAACGGTGACCAGATCAACGACACCTATGAGGTGGGCCGCGACGGGTTGGAGCAGTTGCAGATGCGGGTGATGTCCATGAAGAACGACCGCCTGGTCTTCAGCAGCAACACGGGTGAGCCTTGGACCGGCGATGGTTGCGAGGACGGAATGTACGTGGTGGTGGTGGAAGCCATCACCGTGGACGGAAGGCCGGTATCCAAGGCCAAGGTGGTCTGGCTTAACCGGGAACGGATGAATTGAGGGGCCGGCGAACGGCCGAAGGGCCTTATGTTTGGCGTCCTTGTGGAATACGCGGATAACGGAATAACACTGCCGGAGGCCCTATGGCCGAGGGTACTAGAACGAGCAGAATCAACCATGAGAAGTGCAGCGTTGATCGCCTTGGCGATCCTGGGAACGACCACGGGCCTTGCCCAGGATTCCTACACCATCGCCGAGCCTTTGATCAATTCCTGCCAAGCCTCCTTCCAGGATACCGGCGGGGAGCCTGGCGGCGGATACCAGAACAATGAGAACCTGACCTCGACCATTTGCCCGGACACCCCTGGACAGGCGATCTCCCTGAATTTCGGGGCCACGCCCTTCAACTTGTCCACTGCTGGCGCAGCGCCGCTGGATCAGATCACCATTTATGATGGGGATGATATCACAGCACCCCCCATCGGCACGTGGAGCGGCAGTGACTCACCCGGGGTGATCACCGCCAGTTTTGCGAATCCCACCGGCTGTCTCACGGTGACCTTCACCAGTAATGCGACCGGAACGGGTCGCTTCGCTGCGTTCATCAGTTGCAGTGTGCCTTGTGAGCCGCCTGTGGCCATCGCCAGCATCACCGGCAGCACGGAATCACCGGCCCTGGTCTGCCAGAACGAAGTGCTGACCTTCGATGCATCGGCCTCCACGGCTGCCTCCGGGTTCAACATCGCCGAATACAAATGGGTGTTCGATGACGGTACCGTGGACAGCCTGTCGGGACCCATCGTGGAGCATTCCTTCAGTGTTCCTGGTGAATACGTGGTGCAGGTCTACCTGACCGATGACAATGATTGCGCGAGCACGAACCTCGTTGACCTGCAACTGCTGGTCAGCACCACGCCGATCTTCTCCGAAACGTCCATCAGCGACACCACGGTCTGTCAAGGTCAACCCGTGATCCTGGATGCCACCGGGGTGTTCCCCATCACCTGGTCCGCCATTCCGGAGGCCAACTTCGGGGATGGTATCTACCTCCCGGACGACCAGAGCCAGCCCTTCAATTCGACCCTGACCTTCGGGGGATTCTCGCCGAACGCGACGCTGGAGAACATCGCCGACCTGGAGTCGATCTGTGTGAGCATGGAGCACTCTTACATGGGTGACCTGGTCATCTTCGTCACCTGTCCGAACGGGCAGAACGTATATTTCCACCAACAGGGCGGCGGTGGCACCTTCATCGGAAATGCATTGGATGGGGAAACTGAACCTCCCACCCCTGGCGAGTGCTTGGACTACTGCTGGGAGCCGAGTGCGACGAACGGTACCTGGGCGGATAATGCGACTTTCGGCGGAATTCTTCCCTCTGGATCTTACGAAAGCTTGCAACCCATGAACCAATTGGTCGGTTGCCCCCTCAACGGCACATGGACCTTTACGGTGAACGACCTGTTCGGCGCGGATGATGGATTCCTGTGCTCTTGGGAGATCAACTTCGACCCTTCCCTGTATCCTGACCTCACCGAATACACCCCGGACCTGGGTCTGAGCACCTTGGATTCCGCCAACTGGGCCGGCGCCAACGTCGTGGTCGACCCTCAAACACCGCTGATCGCCGTGGTGAACACGCCCCAGCCAGGTGTTTTCGATTACGTGTTCTCCGTGACCGACAACTTCGGCTGCACCTACGACACCACCATGACCGTAACGGTGACCCCCAGCCCCCAAGCGCCGATCATCATCACCGGTGACGAGGTGATCTGCGAGGATGGGATCGCCTACCTGGTGGCGCCTTCGGGTTTCGACAGCTACCTCTGGAACCCGGGCAATGCCACGGGAACGAACGTGAACGTGCAGGCCGGCACCTACACAGTGACCGTTGCGTTCGGAAACTGCCCGTTGACCTCCGATCCGTTCACCGTATCGCTCGCCCCCAATCCGGTACCGATCATCACGGGACCACAATTCAGCTGCGGCGGTGTGCCCGTGACCTTGACCACCGAGGATGAGTACGTTTCGTACAACTGGTCGAACAACAGCCAAAGCCCATCGGTCTCCGTGGGTTCGGGAAACTGGTTCGTGACAGTGACCAATGAGTTCGGCTGCTCCGGCACCTCGGCATCCTACCCTGTGACCGTGGCCCAGGACCCCGTGGCCGCCTTCGGAACCAACCCACTTTCGCCACAGCCTGTTACCACCACGGTGAACTTCAATGATGCATCCTCCGCATCCGGCGGGAACATCGAGACCTGGTTCTGGGATTTCGATGACGAGGAGAACACGAGCTCCGCACAGAACCCTTCTTACACCTTCAATGATCCGGGCACCTATGACGTGTTGCTGGTGGTGACCACAGCGGATGGATGCATCGACAGCACCATCGTCAGCTATGTGATCTTCCCACCGGACATCCTCATCCCGAACGTGTTCACACCCAACGGCGATGACCTGAACGAGACCTTCTCGATCGAGAACCTGGAGTTCTACCAGCACGAGCTTCGGATCTACAGCCGGTGGGGCACATTGGTTCATGAAAGCACCAATGCCAGTCGTCCCTGGCGTGCCGGCGACCAGCCTGATGGCACGTACTACTATGTGCTCACCTTGGAGGACGGCCGCGAGTTGGCCGGACACGTGACCGTGCTTCGCTGACCTGAACGCTGACCTCTTCCCCGAACGCCCCGACGGTAGTCCGTCGGGGCGTTCTACTTTTGCCGACCCTGTAGCGCCTACCCACAGCCCATGAAGGTCATCGACCACCTCCGCCAGGCGGACCGCACGCTCTTATCGTTCGAGATCCTTCCGCCGCTCAAGGGCAAGGACATCCGCTCCATATACGAGGGGATCGACCCCTTGCTGGAGTTCAAGCCCAGCTTCATCAACGTCACCTACCACCGGGAGGAGGTGATCTACAAGGAGCGGGGCCACGGGCTGCTCCAGAAGGTGCGCCTGCGCAAACGGCCGGGGACCATCGGCATCTGCGCCACCATCAAGACCAAGTACGACATCGATACGGTACCCCACCTGATCTGCGGCGGTTTCAGCCGGGAGGAGACCGAGGACGCCCTGATCGAGCTCAACTTCCTGGGCATCGACAACGTGCTGGCCCTGCGTGGGGATGCCATCAAGAACGAACCGCACTTCATCCCCGAGCGCGACGGTCACGCCCATGCGGTGGACCTGATCCGCCAGATCGACGGGCTGAACAAGGGCAAGTACCTGCACGACGAGGAACTGGAGGCCGCCCCCACCGACCTCTGTGTGGGAGCAGCATGTTACCCGGAGAAGCACCCGGAGGCCTTGAACCTGAACGTGGACATCGCCTACCTGAAGGAAAAGGTGGATGCCGGCGCCACCTACCTGATGACCCAGATGTTCTTCGACAATGCCAAATACTTCGCGTTCGTCGAGCAGTGCCGGGCGGCCGGCATCCATGTGCCCATCGTACCGGGGCTGAAGCCGATCACCACGCGCAACCACATCGCCTTTCTGCCCAAGACCTTCCGGGTGGACCTTCCGGATGCCTTGGCGAATGAGCTGGTGAAGTGCAGCACCGATGCCGCCGTGAAGCAGGTGGGCCTGGAATGGACCATCGCCCAATCCCGCGAGCTGATGGCTGCCAAGGTGCCGTGCCTCCACTACTACACCATGGGACGCAGCGAGGCGGTGCGCACGGTGGTGAGCCAGATCTTCTGAAGGATCACCAGTTCCGCAGTACGAACGGCCGAACGTTCGGCCATGCTTGTTCGTTACTTCGTCGTAGCATGCGATCGGCGATCACACTCAGTATCCTCCTACTGGCCAGCGCAACGCAGGCCCAGGTGGAATTCGATGGCAAGACCCTGTTGCAGATCGTGGCATCGGAGTCACGCGGCGCACACTCCCACGGCCACCAGAAGTCCAACGGTGATCCCTCCCGTGGGTACGACATGGTCTATCACCGCTTGGAACTGAACGCCGATCCGGCCGTGCGGGCCATCTCGGGGCAGGTCACCCACTGGTTCAAGGCACTGGAACCCCTGGATTCCGTGGTGCTGGATCTCAGCACGGAGCTCACGGTCAGCGAGGTAGTTCACCAAGGCGCGCCGCTTCCCTTCACCCAGGCGGATGACCAACTGACCGTGGAACTGCCCGGCACGCTGGGAACCGGCACCCTCGATTCGCTGAGCGTCACCTACAGCGGCATACCGCCCGAGACCGGTTTCGGCAGCTTCGTACAGGCCCTGCACAACGATGCACCGATCCTGTGGACCCTGAGCGAACCCTACGGTGCGCGCGACTGGTGGCCGTGCAAGCAGGACCTGAACGACAAGGTCGATTCGCTGGATGTGATCGTGGTGAGCCCGGAGGGGCAGCGCGTGGCCAGCAATGGCCTGCTGGTGGATGAAAGCCCGGCTGGACCAGGGCTGGTGCGCTTCCACTGGCGGCACCGCTACCCCATCAACTATTACCTCGTGGCCTTGGCGGTCACCAACTACGCGGTGTACAGCGACTTCGTTCCCACGGACCAGGGCGACATCGAGGTGCTGAACTATGTGTTCCCCGAGTCCCTGGCCGATGCCCAGGCGAACACACCGCGGATGATCGCCCAGATGCAGCTCTTCAACGAGCTCTTCGGCCACTACCCCTTTGCCAGCGAGAAGTACGGCCATGCCCAGTTCGGCTGGGGCGGCGGCATGGAACACCAGACCATGAGCTTCATGGGCGGCTTCAGCTACGAGCTGATGGCCCACGAACTGGCCCACCAATGGTTCGGCAACACCGTCACGTGCGGCAGTTGGGAGGACATCTGGCTGAACGAGGGTTTCGCCACCTACATGAGCGGCCTGTGCTATGACTTCCTGGAGCCGGTGTGGTGGATGCCCTTCAAGCGCAACGTTCGCAACTTGGTGGTGAGCCAGCCCGATGGCAGCGTGAAGTGCACGGATACCACCTCGGTGGACCGGATCTTCAGCAGCCGCCTGTCCTACGGCAAGGGCATGTTCGTGCTGCACATGCTGCGCTGGGTGATGGGCGACAGCGCCTTCTTCGCCGGATGCCGCAACTACCTCAACGACCCTGAGCTGCGGCACGGCAGCGCGCTCACACCACAGCTGCAGGCCCATCTTGAAGCAAGCAGTGGTATGGACCTCGACGAGTTCATGGCCGACTGGTACGTGGGCGAGGGCCACCCCTCCTACACCCTGATCTGGGGACAGAGCGAGCTGGGTGCGGCGACGGTGGTGCTGGAGCAGGATCCATCCCACCCCAGCGTGGATTTCTTCGAGATGCCCGTACCCATCCGATTCTGGAACAGTGAGCAGGATACCACCGTGGTCCTGGAGCACACCTTCAGCGGCGAGAGCTTCACGGTGGAACTTGCCTTTGTGGCGGACAGCGTTGAGCTCGACCCGGAGATCTGGCTGCTGAGCGGGCAGAACGTGGTGACGGCCGTTCCGGATGTCAGCAGGGGCCGTGGTCCGCTCACGCTGTATCCCAACCCGGCCAATGCGACCCTGACCGTGGCACTGCCGCGACCCACCGGCACACTGACCTGGCGCGTGCTGGAGAGCAGCGGAAGACCCGTGGACCAAGGGACCTGGGGGCCATCAGCCCTGCAGGAGCTGAACACCGGACGATTCTCCCAAGGGCGGTACATCCTGGAGGTCACGGAGGGCGAGCGCGTCCACCGATCGGCCTTTGCGGTGGTGCGTTAGCGCGCCATCATACGCTGGACATACTTGCCCAGTACATCGAATTCAATGTTCACCCGATCACCGGCACGCAGTGCATGGAAAGAGGTGTGCGCATGGGTGTAGGGAATGATGGCCACCCCGAAACGCTCGTCGTCCAGCTGCGCGATGGTGAGGCTCACCCCATTGATGCAGATGCTGCCCTTGTGCACCAGCAGTTCAGCAGGCTGTGGGAGGCGGAAGCTGTAGGTCCAGCTCCCGTCCAGCTCCGTTACGCTCAGGCATTCGGTCACGGTATCCACGTGGCCCTGCACCATGTGGCCGTCCAGGCGATCGCCCACGCGCAGACAGCGCTCCAGGTTCACGGGGTCACCGGGTTTGAGGGCGCCGAGGTTGCTACGCTGAAGGGTCTCGAGTACGGCGGTCACGCGGTAGGTGCCGCTTTGCCCTTGTTGGTCCGGGGTCACCTCCACCACGGTCAGGCACACCCCGTTGTGCGCCACGCTCTGGTCCACGCGGAGTTCAGGGGTCATGGCCGCCCGGATGAGCAGGTCCCTATTGGTGCCATGGTCCTCCACGCCCACCACGCTGCCCAGCTGTTCGATGATCCCGGTGAACATCAGTTGCCCTCGGGTTGCACACCGCTGTCCAACAGCTGAACATGACCGTTCAACTGCACCATCTCCGTGCCACTGAGCCGCGCATAGTTCACGGTGCAGAGGTAGAAGTAGACCCCATCGGCCAACACCTCGTTGGTATCCTGGTAGGTCCCCTTCCATTCAATGTCCGGGTCAGTGGTGGAGAACACCACCTGGCCCCAGCGGTTGAAGATCTGCAGGTCGATGCTGCTCACCCCGCGATACGGGAAAGGCCCGAAGGTGTCGTTCACACGGTCGCCGTTGGGTGTGAAGATGTTGGGCAGCGTGTAGGCCGGACAATTGTCACCGCACTGTTCGTTGCTGAACGCGCTCTCATTGCCCAGTGTATCGATGGCGGTGACCACGTAGCAGCCGGCCACGGAACTGCCGTTCACATGCTCAAAGAAGGTGGTCTCCGCACCGAACAGCTCAGCGATCAACTGGTATGCACCATCCACCGAATCCTTGTAGAACACATGGTACCGGTAGGTGTCGTCCGCGCAACTGAGGTTGGGGTTGGTCCAAGTCAGGCTGTTCAGGGGGCGCTCACAATCGTTCACCAGCGTCAGCGTGGGCGGACAGGGCGGGGTGCGGTCCACGGGGACACCGCACACTTCCTGGCTGAAGTTGATCAAGGGTGCCGCAATGGAGGGGTCGCTGTATGCGCCGAAACTTTTCACCAGGTAACAATAGCTCTGCCCGTTCACCAGACCGGTATCCACGAAGTTGGTCGTGCTGCTGGTCCCGACCAGGATGAAGTTCGTTCCGTTGAAGCGGTGCACTTCGTAAAGGCTGTTGGTCCACGGCGTGTTCAGGGTCCATTGGACGGTGAGCTGCTCATCACCCGGCACGGTGCTGATGAAGACCGATGAGGCCACGCTGCTGGACCCGATAAGGTCCTGCTGTTCGTCGGCCCGGCCCACCAGTTCCACGCGATAGACATGGCCCTGCTCCAACGTATTCAGCCCTGTGTCGATGAACTGCGTGTCGGGGTGCGCCAGGAAGGGATGCAGGGAACTGGTCCAGACCAGGGTGTTGGCCGCGTTGAAGCCCGTTCCGCGATACAGTTTGAACTGATATGGGCCGGGACGCTGCACGGTATCCAGGTCGAAGGCATTGCTCCAACGCACGGTATCGATCCCGGCACTGGCATCGGTCAGCTCCACGCTCACGTTGGTCATCACCGGCACCTGGCGGTCCAGAATGGCACAGAATTCCTCGCTGGCATAGCTCTGGGCACCATCGGGGAAAATGGCCACCACCATGTAGCAGTACTGGTTGCCGATCACCAGGCCGCCCTGATCGGAGTAGGACGTGTTGCCCACACCGTTCACCGTGGTCAGAAGCGTGTAGCCCGTGTAGGCCGGCACACCTGTTTCACATTGGGCCGGGTCGAAGCCGTACTGTCCGCTGCGCCGATAGACCAGGTAGCCCGAGGCATTGGAGCAAACGCTGGCGGTCCAGCTCAGGTCGATGGCATCGCCATTGGGCGTGGCTACCGGGTCCTGCGGAGCGGGAGCGACGATGCGGATGTTCATCGTGCTGTAGTCCTGCAGGGCCACCGGCTCATCATTGTCAATGGCGGTGAACACGACCTGGTAGGGTTGCAGGCGCACATGCGCGCACACCGTGCTCCAGTTGAAGATCCCCGAAACGGGGTTCGAGGGTGAGGGGTCGAGGAAGGTGGCCGGGGATACGGCCACCTCAAAAGGCTGACCCAGGGCGGAGAGCTCCACGGATTGGAAGGGATCGGGGTCACTGGCCTGCACGCTAAGGCTCAGGAAGGTGCCCGCCTCCACACAGGTATCGGGCAACTGCGTGATGTTGGGCGGCTGGTTGGAGCAGGCCACCACGGTGATCTGCATGTCGCGCAACACCCAACCCACGTTGACCCATACGCCGTTGGCCCGGCGCCATTCGCGCACGATGAAGGCGATGTTGTATTCACCCTGCGCCGTGGGGGCGTTCCAAATGATGGTCCCGGTGGTCGGGTTGATCGAATAGTTGGGCGTGGGGAAGGTGTAGCCCACGATGGGCAGGCCTCCCAGACCCAGGCAGACCGCGGGCTCGTAGGACAGGCTGTCGCCGTCCGGATCGAAGGCCGCCGGGTTGTGGATCCAAGGCTGGTTGATGCAGGCGTCCTGGATCGGGGGGTTGAGGAAGCGTACCGAACAATTGTGGCCGGTGACCGGCGAGATGATCAACTGGGTCTTGATGCTGAAGGACTGCGCGATGGAGTTGGGCACATTGACCACGCCTCCATTGCGGTTCTGGTCATCCATGCTCAGCGTGAACACGCCAGGGCCCGCGTAGGTATGCAGCTCACTGTATTCATTGCGACGGAGATCGCGCGCCGGTGTGTTCTCGATGAAGTTCCGTGCGATCGTGTCCAGCGGGGAACCATCACCCCAATCAAGCACCAGCTCGGGCCGGTCCGCCGGGGCGCTCAGCTTGGTGTAGGTGATGATGGTGACCCGGTACGTGAAGTCCGTGGGGTTCTCCGTCACCTTGCAGACGATGATCTCCCCGGCACGGTTGTGCGTGGCATGCACGGTCGGTAAGAGCACCAACAGGGCGAGCGACCAGAACAGAAGCCGTAGGACCTTCATTTCAGCGGGAAGAACAAAGTTCGGTGATCGGCCAGCACCTTCGACCGGTCCATGCAGGAAATACAGCATGGGGACCCAGCGCCAAGGCATCGGTCGAGCCGGGCGGGGAAAGGCGCGGGCGGGCATGTGGCCTGCCGCACGCAGCGGTGCCTTAGCCGCACCCGGCCAGCCAGTATCTTAGCGCCCTTCCGCACGCCCCATGATCAACCTTGTCAAGAGCTCACGCCCGGCAGCCGCCCGCGATACCCTGGTCATTTTGGACGACGTGGCCCGTCTGCGCCAGTTGGACCTGGCCCGCAACGATCGCCAGTACCTGCTGGAGCAGCTGGAGGCGGACCCTGCGCTGGCCATGTGTGACATCAGTGGCCGCTTGGTGCTGGTGCATCTGGTGAAGGATGCTTCCGCCCATGTGCAGCTGGAGAAGGCGCGAAGGGCCGGTGATGCCATGGCCGCCCGGCTGAACGCCGCCAAACGCACGGAGGCCCAGCTCATCGGCCTGCATGCCAAGGGCGAGCTGACCCTGGCCCTGGCCGAGGGGGTCTCCCTGGGCAGCTACGCCTTTCGCAAATACAAGGGCGACAACAAGGGGGCGCCCACCCTCACCAAGCTCAGCATCATCGCCACGGAGGTCAGCGCCAAGGCCGTGGACGAGCTGTCCGATATCTGCTACGCCACCTGGACCGCACGCGATCTGGTGAACGAACCCGTGAGCTTCCTGAACGCCGTACAGTTGGGCGCCGAGATCCGCACGCTGGCCAAGAGCGCTGGCTTCAAAGTGGAGGTGATGGAGCGCTCACGCATCGAAGCCCTGGGCTTCAGCGGTCTGCTGGCCGTGAACAAGGGGAGCGTGGACCCGCCCACCTTCAGTGTGCTGGAGTGGAAGCCCAAGAACGCCGTGAACAAGAAGCCCCTGGTGCTCGTGGGCAAAGGCGTGGTTTACGATACCGGAGGCCTCAGCCTGAAGCCCACGCCCAATAGCATGGACCAGATGAAGTGCGACATGGCCGGTGCCGCCGCGGTGGCCTGCGCCATGGCCGTGGTGGCCCGTCAGGAACTCCCGGTGCACGTCATCGCCCTGGTCCCCGCCACGGACAACCGGCCTGGTGGCAACGCCTATGCGCCGGGCGACGTGGTCCGCATGCACAGCGGCCTCACCGTGGAAGTACTGAACACCGATGCGGAAGGGCGGATGATCCTCGCCGATGCGCTGAGCTATGCCGAGCGATACAAGCCCGAACTGGTCATCACCATCGCCACCCTCACCGGTGCGGCCATGCGGGCCATCGGCACCTACGGCACGGTGACCATGGGCACCGCGCCCGATGCTGTCTTCCAACAGCTGGAACATGCCGGTAACACGGTCTTCGAACGCCTCGCACGCCTGCCCTTCTGGGACGAATACGGGGAGGAGATCATCAGCGACGTGGCCGACATCAAGAACCTGGGCAGCGATCTGGGTGGAGCGCAAACGGCCGGCAAGTTCCTGGCCCGCTTCACCACCCATCCGTTCGTTCACCTGGACATCGCCGGGCCGGCCTTCCTGACGCGCAAGGACAGCTACCGTCCCAAGGGCGGCACCGGAGTGGGCGTGCGCCTGTTCTACGAATTCATCAAACAACGCGCGAAGCGTTGACCGCCGTGCAGAGATCCGGGGTCGAACACTCCCGCTGAACCATGACAGAACGTCCCCCCCTACGCGTCGGCATCTCCTGCGGCGACCTGAACGGCATCGGCATCGAAGTGGTGCTGAAATGCTTCGAGGACAGCCGGATGCTGGCCGACCTCACCCCCGTGCTCTATGCCTCGGCCCACACGGTGAGCCACCATCGCAAGCTGCTGAAGCTCGATGAGGTCCAGTTCCACCGGGTGAACGATGCCCGGGAAGCCCTGCCGCGCAAGTTCAACGTGGTGAACGTGTGGGAGGAGGAGCTGGAACTGGAACTGGGACAGCCTTCCGGTCCGCTGGCCGCCTATGCCGTGAAGAGCCTCGAGGCCGCCGTGCAGGACCTGGCCAGTGGCAAGGTGGATGTGCTGGTCACAGCACCCATCGACAAGCACGCCATGCAGCAGGCCGGTTTCGCCTACCCCGGCCACACCGAATACCTGCAACACATGGCCGGCGTGGAGGGTGGCGTGTTGATGCTGCTCATCGGCGAAGGACTCCGTGTGGGCACCGTCACCGGCCACATTCCCTTGAAGGACGTGGCGGGCACCATCACCACGGAGCTGATCATCACCAAGGCCAGGCTGCTGCACCAGAGCCTGCTGCGTGACCTGGGAGTGGCCACTCCACGCATCGCCATCCTGGGCCTCAACCCGCATGCCGGTGACGGCGGTGCCTTGGGCAGTGAGGACAAGGAACGCATCGCCCCGGCCGTACGCCGCCTCAACGACGAAGGCATCCTGGCGATGGGCCCCTATCCGGCCGATGGCTTCTTCGGCAGCGGTGGTTACAAGCACTTTGATGGAGTGCTGGCCATGTACCACGATCAGGGTCTGGCGCCATTCAAGGCCCTGAGCTTCGGGCATGGCGTGAACTTCACTGCCGGACTGCCGGTGGTGCGCACCAGTCCCGATCACGGCACGGGCATGGACATCGCCGGGCAGGGCCTTGCCGATGAGGGCAGCTTCCGGGCGGCCATCTGGCTCGCGGCGGACATTCACCGCAACCGCGAGGTCTACCGCGCGCTCTCTGCCAACCCGTTGCAACCGCAGAAACGGGAGAAGGACAGGAAGGAGGGATAGCCCCGCACAAGGTCACCTTCCGCAGCCATTGACCCAACGGCTCGGTGATCGGGGCAAACCCCTACATTTGCGGTCCGATCGTCGGGACCTACCCATCCCATGGATGCCCTGAAGGAACATACCATCGCCTTTTCCGGCCTGAAGGACGGAACGCACGCGTTCGAGTTCCATCTCGATGGGTCCTTCTTTGAGGCTTCCGGTGATGAGGACATGCACGGTGGCGATGTGAACGTCGACGTGAGCATGGACAAGAGCCCCACCCTGTTGGTGGTGGAGATCAACGCCAAAGGCACGTTGGACCTGCTCTGCGACCATTGCAACGCCCCCCTGGCCTTTGCCCTGGAAGGCAAGCAGATGCAGGTGTTCCGCCTGACCGGCGAGGAGGAGTTCGACGATGGTGAACTGGTGAGCCTGGAGGCCGGTGCGCACAGTGTGAACCTGACCCACTACATCTACGAATGCCTGCGTTTGGCGCTGCCCATCCGGCACGTTCACCCGGCGGGGGAATGCGACCCCGAGGTGGTGAAGGCCTATGAGCGCCTGCGTGTGCAATATGAACCCACCCCCGATCCGCGTTGGGGAGTACTCGATCAATTGAAGAACCAGCAGCCCTGAGCTGCAATGCCCTACGACCATGCCAAATCCGAAACGCCGATTCTCCAAGACCCGCACCGCCACGCGCCGCAGCACCAAGAAGGCGGGCGTGCCCACGATCACCGTGGACACCGTGACGGGTGAGACCCACTTGCGCCACCGCGCCTACAAAGTGGGCGAGGACCTGTACTACAACGGCCGCCTGGTGGTTTCGGGCGACGCAGCTGAGTAAGCGAACAGGACCCGTGGCCAACCGCCTCCCCGCATGAGGATCGGACTGGACATCATGGGTAGCGATCACGGTCCGGATGTTCCCATCCGTGGCGCCGTGCTGGCTGCTCGTGAGTTGCCCGGCGATGTCCGTCTGGTACTGATCGGCAATGCCGAGGCCATTCACCGTGGCCTGGCCGCCGAAGGTGCCGACCCTTCCGCCTTTGATATCGTGCCCAGCCAGGACGATATCACCATGCGCGACAATCCCACCAAGGCGCTCCAGGCAAAGCCCCAGAGCAGCATCAGCATTGGTTTCCATCTTTTGAAAAGGGGCGACCTGGATGCCTTTGCCAGCACCGGCAACACGGGTGCCATGCTGGTGGGCAGCATCTTCAGCATCAAGCCCATTCCGGGCGTCATCCGGCCCTGCATACCCACCTTGGTGCCCAAGGAAAAAGGCGGCTTGGGGATCCTGCTCGACGTGGGTGCCAACGCCGACTGCAAGAGCGATGTGCTGGCCCAGTTCGGGCTCCTGGGCTCGCTGCTGGCCGAACACGTGTACCACATCGCCTCTCCCCGTGTGGCCCTGCTCAATATCGGTGAGGAGGAGAAGAAAGGTGATCTGCTTCGTCAGTCCACCTACGAGCTGATGAAAGAGCAGACGCAGTACCGCTTCGTCGGCAACGTGGAGGGGCGCGATCTCTTCAATGAAAAAGCCGATGTGATGGTCTGCGATGGCTTCACCGGCAACGTGGTGTTGAAGGTGGTGGAGGGCTTCCACGACCTGCTGGAGGAGCACGGGGTGAACGACCCCTTCCTGCACCGCTTCAACTACGAGAACTATGGAGGCTTGCCGGTGCTGGGCGTGAACGGCAACGTGATCATCGGCCATGGCATCAGCAACGACATCGCCATCAAGAGCATGGTCCTGGCCTCGCGTGAGGTGGTAGCCAGCAAGCTGAACGAACGCATCCGAGAAGCCCTGCAATAGATGAGGACCACCGCCGCGATCACCGCCGTGCACGGGTATGTCCCCGAATTCCGGCTTTCCAACCATGTGCTGGAGACGATGGTGGAGACCAATGATGCGTGGATCACTGAACGGACGGGGATCAAGGAGCGTCGCATCCTGGTGGGCAAGGACCGGGGGCTGAGCGTGATGGCCATCGAGGCGGTGAACGGACTGCTGAAGAAGCGGGGCATCGGTCCGGAGGAGATCGACCTCATGATCGTGGCCACGGTGACCCCGGACCGCGTGTTCCCGGCCACCGCCAACATCATCTGCGACGCCATCGGTGCGAAGAACGCCTGGGGTTTCGACCTCGGCGCGGCCTGTAGCGGCTTCCTCTACGCCCTCACCACCGGCAGCCAGTTCATCGAGAGCGGCAGGCACAAGAAGGTTGTCGTGGTCGGTGGCGACAAGATGTCGAGCATCATCGACTATGAGGACCGTGCCACCTGCATCATCTTCGGTGACGGCTGTGGGGCCGTGCTGCTGGAGCCCACCGAAGAGGGCGTGGGAGTGATGGATGCCATCCTGCGCAGCGACGGCAGCGGCTGCCAGTACCTGCACCAGAAGGCGGGCGGCAGCATGCGCCCGGCCTCCGAACGCACCGTGGAGCGCAAGGACCACTACGTGTATCAGGAAGGCAAGGCCGTGTTCAAGTTCGCCGTGACCAACATGGCCGATGTGAGCGCGGAGATCATGGAGAAGAACGGCCTCACGGCGGACGACGTCTCCTGGCTCGTCCCGCACCAGGCCAACAAACGCATCATCGACGCCACGGCCAACCGCATGGGGCTTGACGAGGGCAAAGTGATGATGAACATTGAGAAGTTCGGCAACACCACCAGTGGCACCATCCCCTTGTGTCTTTGGGAGTGGGAATCGCGCCTGAAGAAGGGCGACAACCTGATCCTTTCCGCCTTCGGCGGCGGCTTCACCTGGGGTGCCATTTGGATCAAATGGGCCTACGGTAGCTGAACGCCCTGTTATCTACCTTCGTCCGGCCAGACCGGCAAACAGACAACCCACCGATGACCCTAGCGCAGATCCAAGACCTGATCAAGTTCGTGTCCAAGAGCGGCGTGAGCGAAGTGGAGATCGAGCAGAAGGATTTCAAGATCACCATCAAGACCCCGGCCGGCAGGAAGGATGCCCCGGTGCAGGTGATCGCGCAACCGCTGCCCGTGGCCCAACCCACCGCACTACCCGCCGCCGCACCCGCAGCGGCCGCTCCTGCTGCCGCACCCGCGGCACCGGCACCGGCCGCCGATTCCAAGTACATCACCATCAAGGCACCGATGATCGGCACCTTCTACCGCGCAGCGGGACCCGGCAAGCCGATCTTCGTGAACGTGGGCGACGAGGTGAAGCCCGGCAAGACGATCTGCATCATCGAGGCCATGAAGCTCTTCAACGAGATCGAGAGCGAGGTGAGCGGCAAGATCGTGAAAGTGCTGGTGGACGACGCCAAGCCCGTGGAGTACGATCAGCCCTTGTTCCTGGTCGACCCCTCGTAGCGTTCAGCCGCAACGGCGCAAAGACGCATAGAAGAGCATGATGGATGACGGCACTACCGCGAGGGGAGAATTGAGGTCCGCATTCGTTGCGCCTCTGCGCCTTTGCGGCCAATCCCCCTACTGATGTTCAAGAAGATCCTCATAGCCAACCGCGGCGAGATCGCCCTGCGCGTGATCCGTACCTGTCGCGAGATGGGCATCAAGACGGTGGCCGTGTACAGCACCGCCGACCGTGAAAGCCTGCATGTGCGCTTCGCCGACGAGGCCGTGTGCATCGGTCCACCGCCGAGCAAGGACAGCTACCTGAACATGGTGCGCATCATCGCTGCGGCCGAGATCACCAACGCGGATGCCATCCATCCGGGCTATGGTTTCCTGAGCGAGAACGCCAAGTTCAGCAAGCTGTGCCAGCAGCACGGCATCAAGTTCATCGGCGCCCTGCCCGAGCAGATCGAAGGCATGGGCGACAAGGCCACGGCCAAGGCCACCATGATCGCTGCCGGGGTACCTGTTGTGCCGGGCACGGACGGATTGGTGACAGACATTGCTGTGGCGAAGAAGGAGGCCAAGCGCATCGGCTACCCGGTGATCCTGAAAGCAACGGCCGGTGGTGGTGGCAAGGGTATGCGCCTGGTATGGAAGGAGGAGGAGTTCCAGGAAGCCTTCGACAAGGCCAGCCAGGAAGCCGGAGCGGCCTTCGGCAACCCCGGCATGTACATGGAGAAGTACATCCTGGAGCCGCGCCACATCGAGATCCAGATCGCGGGCGACCAGTACGGTACCTACTGTCATATGAGCGAGCGCGATTGCTCCATCCAGCGCCGGCACCAGAAGCTGGTGGAGGAGACGCCCAGCCCCTTCATGACCAAGGCCCTGCGCAAAAAGATGGGCGAAGCTGCCATCAAGGCCGCTGCCAGTGTGAACTACGAAGGTGTAGGCACCGTGGAGTTCCTGGTGGACAAGGACCGGAACTTCTACTTCATGGAGATGAACACCCGGATCCAGGTGGAACACACCATCACCGAGGAGGTCATCGACTACGACCTGATCCGCGAGCAGATCAAGATCGCGGCGGGCATCCCCATCAGCGGCCTGAACTACGAGCCCACGCGCCACAGCATCCAGTGCCGGATCAATGCGGAGGACCCCTTCAACGGCTTCCGCCCCAACCCCGGCAAGATCACCAGCTACCACAGTCCCGGAGGTCACGGCGTACGCGTGGATACCCATGCTTATGCTGGTTACACCATTCCGCCGAACTACGACAGCATGATCGGCAAATTGATCGTGAGCGCCCAAACGCGCGAAGAAGCCTTGGCGAAAATGGAACGTGCCCTGAGCGAATACGTGATCGAAGGCATCCACACCACGATCCCCTTCCACCTGCAGCTGATGCAGAACGAGCAATTCCGCGCGGGCAACTTCACCACGAAGTTCCTCGAGGACTTCGAGATCAAGAAGGTCTGAGACCACTACTCGGGCAAGGCCGGTAACACGCGTACCATCTCCAACCCGCGTCCATCGGTCGCGGGCCTGAACAGCACGCCGCTGCGCTCGCCACGCGCAGCGAGTATGGACCGTGCTTCGGACTCATTGCGCACGCTCCACGGGGTCCGTTTCGCGTACCACACCAGTTGCGGCTCGGGCGCGGGTCCGCTCCAGAAGAAGCGTTCGTCCGCCTGCAGGTGCTCCGCGATGTAAGTGCCCTGGTCGCGGTGGACGGTGGTGCCGGCCTCGCCATTGATGCGATGGAAGTACCAGGCCCCGAAACCGCAGAGCACCAGCAGCACCATTCCCAGGAAGCGTTTCGCCCAAGGGAGTTTCCCCACATGGTCGAGCAACAACGCGGCGGAACCACACAGGAAGAGGCCGCCCTTCAGCGCC
>CAMCAZ010000055.1 GCA_945872795.1 Chryseobacterium gleum | reverse complement strand
TCACCAAGCACCACGTAGTGCCCCAGTGAGATGTCGTGGTAGTAGCGTGACACCATCGCCCGTGGCTCGGGCAGGTGATGGGGGTCGAACAGGTCGTCCTTCCAGGTGGGGAGCGAGCCTTTCGGCCAATGTGCCGCGGTGGGCGAGGCAGGGTCCTTGGATGGGTCGACGTCCCACTCCACTTCTGCGAAGAGCACCAGGATGCGTATGGTGCCGTGCGGCGACAGCTGCCAGCCCAGCGTACTGTTCGGCACGTTCGTGGTGTCCGGCTGGGCGATACCGAGCAGTGGGATCAGCCAGGTCAGAAGCGTTATGGACCGGTTGTACATGAGACGAAGTTAGCAGTGGCCCATGCTTGGCTGAGCTCCGCTAATGAACGGCATGCCTGCAGCGATCGCACATGCTTGCCTGTTCCGCATCAATGGTGGAAAGGCGTTCAGCTGCAGAACGCATCACGCAGGAGTTGTTCTCACAGTGAGGAAGGCCCCTGTTGTGCCCGATCTCGTGCACGGCCACTTTCTGCATCCGTTGGATGAGCAGCTGATGTCCTTCGCCCAGCCGGAAAGAAGAGAGGACGGAAGCACGGCCAGGTCTGTAGCCCAGACCGAAAACACCCCAGTCCGTGTAGCGTGATGCGGGTTCGAGCACCTTGCCGTCCACGCCGTATTTGGTGGTGCTCATATCGTGGCGGGTTACGCCCAGGATCAGCTCAATGCTATCCGGCTTGATCCGGAGAAGGTGACTAAGCAGACTATCTGCACGGTAGCGAGTGGTCTTGGTGTGTGTAATGGAGGAGGAAGGTGGCTTCCGTATCGGCAGGATGTATACGCGTGAGCCATGCTCTCTTTTTAATGCGACCGTAATGCTGTCCAACCACACACTGGGGACAGTGTCGAAGGGTTGGAGCCCCACCGTGGGATCGGATACTTCCTTGTTCGAACAAGCAGGAACAGCAGCAAGGGCAAGGATGATGGCGATGCTACGCATGCCTCTCGCTCTTCGGCGCCTTATACAACGGCACCGTACTGCAAGGCTCGCCGAACATCAGCGACTTCACCATGGGCAGCAGCTTCGCGCTCAGCTCCACATAGGCGTTCAGCGGCACGGGCAACTTGCTGCATCCTTTCACCACCACGCGGGCATCGCGGTAGGGCTCCACATCCAGTTGCTGTACGAAGCGGGTAAAGATGGCGCGCTCCAGTTGATCGGTGTCGCCCTGCGTCAGGAAAGCCGTGTGCGGCTGCAGGTGCGTGGCCACCAGCATGTACGCCCAGGTGGGCACGATGGCATCCGCACTGCAATGCACGCTGACGAACTTGCCTTGGTACTGTGCCCAGTCGTGCTCCTTGCAGAAGGCGCGCAGGTCATCCTCCTTCAGCGCGATCTCCTGCCAAAGCAGCGGCTTCAGGTCGAAGACGATACGTTCACCATTCGGGTACATCTCCTCCAGGTCGAGGGTGATGATGCCGCTGGATGCGACCTTGTTGATGATGGGTTCGGTGGACATTGGTTCTGTTCAAATATCGGTCAATGTCCGCTGGTAACGCTGGCAAGTCGACCCGATGGGATCGACCTGCCTGTCCGGCAGGCAGGCGCTACAGGTGCCCTGTAGCGAGATCGTTGCCAACCTGCCAGCGTCCACCGTATTCATCTGCGCCATCTGCGAAATCTGCGGCTGCATTGCCTTCCCGGATCCGTGGCCGCATTCACATGAACCCCAATTCCAACTGCGCCGCCTCGCTCATCATGCTCCTATCCCAGGGCGGTTCGAAGGTGATCTCCACCTTGGCGCTGCTCACCCCTTGCACACCGGCCACTTTCTGCTCCACCTCGTTGGGCATGCTCTCCGCCACCGGGCACGAAGGACTCGTCAAGGTCATCTTGATCCCTACATGTGCATCGTCACCGATGTTCACCTCGTAGATCAATCCCAGCTCGTACACATCCACGGGGATCTCGGGGTCGTAGATCGTCCGCAGCATGTCGATCACGCGGTCTTCCAGGTGTTTGCGTTCTTCTGGGGTCATGACTTGGAAGAGTAGGCAAGGGCGTAACGTTTCATCTGATCGATCATCGCGCTCAGCCCATTGGCACGGTTCGGGCTCAAGTGCGCACGCAACCCGATGCGATCGATGAACTCCGTGGATGCACCGAGGATCTCCTGCGGCGTGCGGTCGTTGTAAACGCGCACCAGAAGCGCCACGATGCCCTTGGTGATCATGGCGTCGCTGTCAGCAGTGAAGTGAACGATGGGCCCAGCGTTGAGCGGAGTCGAAGCGCGTTGTTCTGCTGCAAGCCACACGCGCGATTGGCAGCCGCGCACCAAATTATCATCGGTCTTGTGCTCCGGCGCGATCAACGGCAGGTCTTTCCCGAGCTCAATGAGGTGCTCATAGCGGTCCTGCCAGTCGGAGAACATCGCGAACTCGTCAACGACCTCCTGCTGGGCTTGGACCAATGTGCTTGAGGTGCTCATCGCAACATCTTCACGGCTTTTTTTGTCGCCGTGACCATAGAGTCTATCTCCTCCACCGTATTGAAACACGCAAAGCTCGCCCGTGTCGTCCCGCTCACGCCGAAGCGCTCCATCAGCGGCTGCGTGCAGTGGTGGCCCGTGCGCACGGCGATGCCTTGCTGGTCGAGCAGGGTGCCTAGGTCGTAGTGATGCACGCCGTCGATCACGAAGCTGATCACCCCCACCTTCTCCTTTGCCGTGCCGATGATCCGCAGTCCGTCGATGGCGAGCAGTTCCCTGGTGGCATGTTCGAGCAGCATGTGCTCGTGCGCAGCCATGGCCTGCTTGTCGTAGTCCTCCATCCAGCGGAACGCCTCACCCAGCCCGATGATGCCCGCGATGTGCGGCGTGCCGGCCTCGAACTTGAAGGGCAGCTTGGCGTAGGTGGTCTTCTCGAAGGTGACCGTATCGATCATCTCGCCGCCGCCCTGCCAGGGAGGCATGCGCTCCAGCAGTTCCTCGCGGCCGTAGAGCACTCCCGTCCCCGTAGGACCGTAGGCTTTGTGTCCACTGAAGGCGTAGAGGTCGCAGCCGAGGTCCTGCACGTCGATGTCCAGGTGCGCGATGGCCTGTGCGCCGTCCACCACGGTGATGATGCCGCGCTTCCTCGCGTCGGCGATCAGCTCCTTGATCGGGTTGATCGTACCCAGCGTGTTGCTGACATGCGAAATAGCGAACACCTTCGTCCGGTCAGTGAAGTATTCCGTCGCGTCGTCGCGTCGTCGCGGTTCCAATTCCCCACTGTCCGTCACCGGCATCACCTTCAACACCGCCCCGTGCCGTTCGCAGGCCAGCTGCCAGGGGACGATGTTCGCGTGGTGCTCCATCCCACTGATGAGGACCTCGTCACCCTTATTCAGCAGCAACTGCCCCAGGCTGGACGCCGCGAGGTTCAGGCTCGCCGTGGTGCCACTGGTGAAGATCACCTCGTGCGCATGCTTGGCGTTGATGTGCCTGCGGATGGTCTCGCGGGCGGCTTCCTGCGCTTCCGTGGCCTTGGTGCTCAGTGTATGCACCCCGCGGTGCACGTTGGCGTTGATCGTGGCGTAGTAGGCGCTCTCGGCCTTGATCACGCGGCGCGGCTTCTGGCTCGTCGCGGCGTTGTCGAAGTAAACCAAGGGCTTGCCGTGTACCAGCTCCTTCAGGATCGGGAACTGCGCACGGATCTCGGCGATTTCGAAGGCTGGTTTGAGCACAGTGGGGTTCATGAATGCGAAGAGGTTAACCGCAGAGGGCGCGGAGCGCGCAGAGGGAGCCCAGAAGAGATACCCTTCACCCGTATGGTCGTTCTGTCCATCGCGTGTTGCATTTCTCTGCGTCCTCCGCGTTCTCTGCGGTTCAATTGCATTTCTGCGCTATACCGTTTCCAGCTTCGCGTTGATAAGCCCTTCAAGGTGCTTCCGCCACTCCTCGTTCGTGATCCGTTCCAACACGTCCGTCATGAAGGCATGTGAAAGCATGCGGCGCGCTTCCGACTCGCTCACCCCGCGCGAACGCAGGTAGAACAGGCCTTTTTCATCCAAACGACCGATCGTGCAACCATGGCTGCACTTCACGTCGTCAGCGTAGATCTCCAGCTCGGGCTTGGTGTACACCTTGGCATCGTCGCCTTGCAGGATGTTCGCGTTGCTCTGGTAGGCGCGGGTGCGCTGCGCATCCTGCTTTACGTACACCTTGCCGTTGAACACGCCCGTGCCTTTTTCCGCCACGATGCCCTTGTAGAGTTCGTCGCTGGTGCAGTCGGGAACGTCGTGACCGATGTAGGTGTGGTTGTCGCAATGCGCGGTGCCGTTGAGGACGTACACGCCGTTCAGTTCGGCATGTGCTTCCGGACCGGCGAGGGCCACATTCACTTCGTTGCGCACCAGCGAACCGTTCAAGGTCGTGGTGTCGATGCTGAAACGTCCCTTCGTGCCGATCGTCACGCCATCGAGACCGAGGTGAACGGGACCGTTGTCTTCGTTCTGCAGCAGGTGGATCGTGAGGTTCGCACCTTCGCCGATCACGCTTTCGCGCACAGCGTTCACGAGCGTAGAAGCTGTCACTCCGAGCGAAGTCGAGGAGCCGACAGCTTCGATGATCACTTCCACCTCAGCACCTTCATGGAGCATGAAGAGGTCGCGCGGCTGGATCAGCTGCTGGCCACCGTTCGTGATGTGCAGCACATGGATCGGCTTGCTGGTCTTCGTCCCTTTCGTGGCGAGGATGATCAGGCCATCGGTGGGTGCCGCAGCGTTCATCGCCGTGAAGAGACGGTCACCGATGGGTGCTATCTGTCCGTAGTGGGCCTTCACCGGGCCGTGCGCCAGGTGCTGCTTCAGGCTGTCGATGACGATACCCTTATCGGCCTTGAGATCATCGCTGAGGTCCGCACGGAAGTGGCCGTTGACGAAGACGACGCGGGTGGTATCGAAGGGCAGGCGAGCCGGAAGTGTTACGGTCACATCACCCTTGGGCGCGTTGTATGGCTGGCTGAACAGCTTGGCCACGCGGGTGTACTTCCAAGCTTCGGTCCTGGTGGAAGGAACGGGCAGCGTGTGCGCCAGGGCGAATGCTTCCGTGGCGTTGGGCCAGGTGGAGCCTTCGAGCAAGGGGAGCACGGTGGCCTTGGGGTCTATTGCAGTTGCTGAGCTCATAGCATCGCGGGTCGACCCAGTGGGTCGACGGTACAGGTGCATTTATCGCGGCTGAGGCATTCCATTTTCTGATCGTCTGATCTTCTCATCATCTGATCACGCTATCTCCTTCAGCCAGTCGTAGCCCTTCGCCTCCAGTTCCAATGCCAGTTCCTTCGGTCCGCTCTTGATGATGCGGCCATCGGCCATCACATGCACCACATCGGGCACGATGTAGTCCAGCAGGCGCTGGTAGTGCGTCACCACGATGAAGGCGTTGTCTTTGCTGCGCAGCTTGTTCACGCCGCCGGCCACGATGCGCAGCGCGTCGATGTCCAGGCCGCTGTCTGTCTCGTCGAGGATGCCGAGCTTGGGTTCGAGCATCGCCATCTGGAAGATCTCGTTGCGCTTCTTCTCGCCGCCGCTGAAACCCACGTTGAGGTTGCGGTTCATCAGGTCGGCGTCCATCTCCACGAACTTGGCGCGTTCGCGCACCAACGCCAGGAAATCCTTGCCTCCGAGCTCCTCCAGGCCGTTCGCCTTGCGGGTCTCGTTCAGCGCCGTGCGCAGGAAGTTCATGTTGCTCACGCCGGGGATCTCCACCGGGTATTGGAAGGCGAGGAAGATGCCTTTCCAGGCGCGTTCCTCCGGAGATAGCTCCAGCAGGTTCTCGCCGAGGTAGGTCACGGAGCCTTCAGTGACCTCATATTCTTCGCGGCCCGCCAGCACATTGGCCAGGGTGCTCTTGCCTGAGCCGTTCGGGCCCATGATGGCGTGGACCTCTCCGGCCTTCACTTCCAGGTTGAGGCCTTTCAGGATCTCCTTGCCGTCGATGTTGGCGTGGAGGTTGGTGATCTTCAACATTGTGTCGTCGTCGCTTATGATGCGTAGGTCGACCCGGTGGGTCGACGCTACAGGTGGTTATCCTACTGATCCTTCCAGACTTACCGCCAACAACTTCTGCGCTTCCACCGCGAACTCCATCGGCAACTGGTTCAGCACCTCCTTGCAGTAGCCGTTCACGATCAGGCTCACGGCCTTCTCGGTCTCGATGCCCCGCTGGTTGAGGTAGAAGATCTGGTCCTCGCCGATCTTGCTCGTGGTGGCTTCGTGTTCCACCATGGCGGTCGGGTTCTCGCTCTCGATGTACGGGAAGGTGTGCGCGCCGCAGCGGTCGCCGAGCAGCAGCGAATCGCACTGGCTGAAGTTGCGTGCACCCTTGGCGCCCTTGCCGATCTTCACCAGGCCACGGTAGCTGTTGTTGCTGAAACCCGCGCTGATGCCCTTGCTTACGATGGTGCTCTTGGTGCCCTTGCCGATGTGGACCATCTTGGTGCCGGTGTCGGCCTGCTGCCGGTTGTTGGTCACCGCCACGCTGTAGAACTCGCCGATGCTGTGGTCGCCCTTGAGCACGCAGCTGGGGTATTTCCACGTGATGGCGCTGCCGGTCTCCACCTGCGTCCAGCTGATCTTGCTGCGATCGCCCAGGCAGATCCCGCGCTTGGTGACGAAGTTGTAGATGCCGCCCTTGCCCTCCTTGTCGCCTGGGTACCAGTTCTGGACGGTGCTGTACTTGATCTCGGCGTCCTTCAGGGCCACGAGTTCCACCACGGCGGCGTGCAGCTGGTGCTCATCGCGGATGGGAGCGGTGCAGCCTTCGAGGTAGCTCACGTACGCGCCTTCATCGGCGATCAGCAGGGTGCGCTCGAACTGGCCGGTCATGGCCTCGTTGATGCGGAAGTAGGTGCTAAGCTCCATCGGGCAGCGCACGCCCGGCGGGATGTAGCAGAAGCTGCCATCGCTGAACACGGCGCTGTTGAGCGCGGCGAAGTAGTTGTCCGTGCGCGGCACCACACTGCCGAGGTACTTCTTGATCAGGTCGGGGTGGTTGTGCACCGCTTCGCTGAAGCTGCAGAAGATGATGCCCTTCTCCTTCAGCGCCGCTTGGAAGGTGGTCTTCACGCTCACGCTGTCGAACACCACATCCACGGCCACGCCCACCAGGCGCTTTTGCTCTTCGAGCGAGATACCCAGCTTCTCGAAGGTCTTCACCAGCTCGGGATCGGCCTCGTCGAGGCTGTTGAGCGTGGGTTTCTTCTTCGGCGCGCTGTAGTAGTAGCTGTTCTGGTAGTCGATCTTGGGGTAGTGCACATGCGCCCAGTGCGGCTCCTGCATCTTCAGCCACAGTCGGTAGGCTTCAAGCCGCCATTCCAGCATCCACTCGGGCTCGTTCTTCTTCGCGCTGATGAAGCGAACGATGTCCTCGTTCAACCCCTTCGCGGCCTTCTCGCTCTCGATGTCCGTGATGAAGCCGTAGGCGTACTCCTTCTCGGTGACCTCGCGGAGGATATCGTCGGTGTCCTGTGCCATGCTCAGATGCTGAAGCTCTCACCGCACCCGCAGGTCCGGTTCGCATTGGGGTTCACGAACTGGAAGCCTTTGCCGTTGAGGCCTCCGCTGAAGTCGAGCGTGGTGCCGAGCAGGTAGAGCAGGCTCTTCTTGTCCACCACCACCTTCACGCCGTTGTCCTCGAAGACCTTGTCGCCGTCCTTCATCTGGTCGTCGAAGTCGAGGTCGTACATCAGGCCGCTACACCCGCCGCCCTTCACGCCCACGCGCACAAAGTGGTCCGGACCGCGGCCTTCCATACCGAGGAGTTTGGTCACCTCGGACTTGGCGTTCTCAGAGACTTTGATCATGTCTTCGTTCTTATTTAGAATCAGTCTAAACAAGAATTTAGTGCAAATGTACGTGCCTTGGCCGGAGTGACCAAGGGTCGCGGTAGGAACACCGGATGTCGCGGGAGGTTCATTGTGGTGCCTGAGCGACGGCCCGGTATCACTTCACAAGCCACGATGCATGAACCTGCGCGGGTTCCGACCTTTGCGCCCATGTCCGACAGCCCGTTCCAGGATCCCACCACCCGCACCGAACTTTCCGCCCTGGGCGAATTCGGCCTCATCCACCGCCTGGCCGCCCGTGTGCAGCTCGTGCAGCCATCTTCCCTGAGGGGTATCGGCGATGACGCCGCCGTGATCGACCCGCAGGGCCTGCACCAGGTGGTGACCACCGACATGCTGGTGGAAGGCGTGCATTTCGATCTGAGCTACATGCCGCTGAAGCACCTGGGCTACAAGGCCATCGTGGTGAACCTCAGCGATGTGTACGCCATGAACGCCGAGCCCCGGCAGGTGACCGTGGCGCTGGCCCTGAGCAACCGCTTCCCGGTGGAGGCGGTGGATGAGCTCTACGAAGGCATGCTGCTGGCCTGCGATCATTATGGTGTGGACCTGGTCGGCGGAGATACGTGCAGCAGCACCAGCGGGCTCATCATCAGCATCACGGCCATCGGGGCGGCCAGGCCGGAGGACATCGTGTACCGCAGTGGTGCCAGGGACAACGACCTGCTGGTGGTGAGCGGCGACCTGGGTGGCGCTTACATGGGCCTGCAGATCCTGGAGCGCGAGAAAGCGGTGTTCAAGGAGACCGGTGCCCAGCCCGATCTGGAAGGCCATGATTACATCATTGAACGGCAGTTGAAGCCCGAGGCCCGGCGCGACATCATCGCCTTGTTGAAGACCATGGATGTGAAACCGACCAGCATGATCGACATCAGCGATGGCCTGGCCAGTGATGCACTGCACCTCTGTCGGGCTTCCGTTCTCGGCGTGCGCATCTACGACGATAAACTGCCCATCGACCCAACGACCTACCAGACGGCCCGTGATTTCAATCTGGACCCGAGCACATGTGCGCTGAACGGGGGCGAGGATTACGAACTGCTGTTCACCATCGCGCAAAGCGATTTCGAGAAGGTGAAAGGCAACCCGAGCTTGAGCATCATCGGGCACATGACGGATGCGGCCAGCGGCTATCACCTAGTGGACAAGCTGGGCGGACTTCATGTGCTGGCCGCCCAAGGCTGGGATGCCTTCCTGAAGCGGGACTGACCGGTTCAGGCGGCCTGGCCGGTCCGCGCAGCACGCTCCATCACCACCTCGTTCAGGGGTCGTCCGGTGGCCTTGCTCTCCGCCCACGACAGCGCATCGAACTGGTCGAACACGCCGCGTTCCAGGGGGTCATCGGCCAGCGGCATCAACGCATCCCGGAAGGTCGTGAACACGCTGCGCAGTTCGTCCATGTTACGGGTACGGAGCGATGCTCGGAGCAGCGTCATGAACAAGGGCTCGAAGCGGTGCATGCGGTCGCGGTTCTGAAGGAAGCGTTCCGTGTTGCGCAGCGCATAGGGGAGGAGGTCCTTCTTGTTCGCTTCGAGCAGCAGGGCCAGGTAGAGCGTCCGTCCTGCCACCGCAAGGTCGCTGCTGTCCTCGGTCCGCAATCCGTCGAGCAGCTTGTTGGCCCAGCGCAGGGCTTCATCGGTGTGGCCGGCAAGGAAGCGCGCGTAGGCCAGCTGATACTGGAACCCCGCCTTACGGACCGGTCCCAGCCGATCGCCGTACCGTTCAAGGCCGCGCTCCACGGCGGGCGCGAGTTCCAGGGCAAGGTCCACGCGTCCCATGCGCGTGTGGATGCCCAGTTCCAGGCTGTAGCTGGTGCTGAAGAGCTTCAGGTCGAGGTCCTCGTTCTCCGCCATGTTCCATTCGGCGGGCGTGTTGCGGAAGGCCTTCAGGTAGGCGAACGATTCGGTGTAGCGACCCAGGGCCACACTGACAAAGGCCAGATTGCTGAGCACGGATAGGACGAGGTTGGGCTCGTTCAAGAAGCGTTCACGTTCCTGTTGCAGGGCGAGCAGGTTGGCCTTCAGGTGATCGAAGCAGGTCCCGAGGTCGCCGATGGCGAAGGCTGCGGCACTCCGGATATGGTGGCGAAGGAACCCCGCCTTGGCCGACCGTGGCACAGCCGTTCCCTGCAGCACCGGATGAGCGAGCAGGGCCTCCACGTCACGCCGCATCTGTTCATCCCGCACCTGGCCCTTGCGGTACAGGGTCATGAACAATCGGCTCTTCAGGCTCCACAGCTCATGCAGTTCAGCCAGTTCATCGTTCAGGGCCTGGCTGCTCATGCACAGCTCATTGAGTTCGTCCGGGCCGATGTGCACATAGTTGTCGCGCTCGCCCAGGCGCCGCTCCCATTCCAAGGCAGCCACCATCGCGCCCTGTCGATCGTGCTGCCGCGCCAGCTTGGTGATGCTGAGGAGCATCTTGGCCGCGTCCTCATACAGCGAACGGTCGTGCAGGATCTCCAACTGGTGGATCATGCGTCCGAGCCGCGCATCCACCGAACTTTCGGCATGGAAGGCGTCCAGGCTGCGCAGGATGGCCTCGTACAGCCGGCGCTTGGTGATGGCGAAGCGATGGGTGAAGGCCTCCCCCTTGAACTGGTCCATCAATACCTGTTCGTCATAGTGCTCCATGGCGGCAATGGCATCGAACAGCACGGTGTGGTTGTTCTGCCCGAGGTTCGAGTTCCGGCCGGTGAAGAGCTTGAAGTAGCGTTTCTCCGCCCTGGTCATGGAAAGGATCAGGCGATGCACATGATCTTGGGTCCTGTTCGACATGGTGCTGGCGCTCCAGGGAAGGTCCACAGGGTCCTGGGCGATGAGAAAATACCGAGATCCACAGGCGCCCTGAAAGCACAGTGCGAGGAACGGCGAGAAGCGGGTAGGATGCGGTGTGAACGACAACGCCCGGTCGGAACCAGGCGTTGATCACGATCGTGTTATGAAGCCCTACGGCTTCTTCTTCTTCCGACTGCGTTCGCTGTCGTTGAGGTCGTCCCCATCATCGCTGATGGTACCACCATCCGGACCATCGGCACCAACGGGTCCATCCTTGTCAAAGGAACCCTTGGCGCTCTCCGTAGTGGTGTCCGCACCACAGGGACCCTCCATTTCTTCTTTCGCACAGGACGCGAGGAGGAGGGAGATCAGGAGGAATATGGCGCTGAACCGCATGGGGCGATGCTGATAGTCTGTTCAAATATAGGGTGGTCCGCAGCGAAATGCAAGCTCCACTACGAACCTTTTGTCCCGTCGGCGGGCAATTCGATGGAGACGCGGGTCCCCAGGGGGGTGTTCGTTCCGGGGGCGTTGCGCTGTTCGGGCCCGTTGATACGGATGTCGCTCAGCTCCAGTTTCCGCAGCACATCGGCGCGCCCCTTGGTGATCTCGATGCCCCTGGAGATGTGGTCCGAGGTCACGCCCTGCTTGTTGTCGCGGCTGCGGTCCACGCCGATGCCATCGTCCTCGATCAGGATCATCACCCGGCCGCTCCCCGAGGGGGCCACCTGGATATGCACCTCGCCCTGGTGGTCCATGGGCAGGATGCCATGCCAGATGCTGTTCTCCACGTAAGGTTGCAGCATCATGGCGGGCAGGTGCACATGGCGCGTATCCACCGCCGGGTCGATGGTGATGCGGTAGCGGAACTTGTCCTTGAAGCGCATGTGCTCAAGAAGCAGGTACAGTTCCAGGCGTTCGAGCTCCTCGGCCAGTGAGGTGGTATCGTTCTGACTCGCGTCGAGGTTCTTGCGGATGAGCTTCGCGAAACTGGTGAGGTACCTGCTGGCTGTGGCGCGGTCCTGTTTGTTGATGTGGTACTGGATGCTGTTGAGCGCATTGAAAACGAAATGCCGGTTCATGTTGGCGTTCAAGGCCTGCTGTTCCAGTTGCAGCATACGCGAGCGGAGCATGAGCTGGCGCGTGCGTTCGTGACGTTGCCGCACCGTGTCGCGGTACCGGTGGATGCCATAGCCGGAGCCCGCCAGCGCCAGGCCGACGATCAGGAAGAACCACCACTGAAGCCAGTAGGGTCGTTCGATGCGGAAGGTGAAGGAGGCGGGAGCGCTCCATGCCGAACCATCCTCTGAGGCGACCACCTCGAAGGTGTATTCGCCATGCGGCAGGTTGCTGTAGCTGGCGAAACGGGCATCCGTGGCGGGCAGCCAGTCCTGGTCGTAGCCCACCAGGCGGTATCGGTACTGCACCCGTTCCGGCCCGGAAAGGCTGATGCCCACGTAGTCGAACGTAAGGTAGTTGCGCCGGTAGGCCAGGCTCAGGTCCATCGGCAATCCCTGTTCATCGTAGCCCTTGCTCTGGCCAGTCCAATCGGTGGGCTGCAGGTAGGAGCGCAACGCTGTGATGTGGATGCGCGGCACCAGCAGGCTCTCTTCCGTGGGGTGCCGGGTGACATCGTGGTGCACCAGGCCACCCGTGCTTCCGAACAACAAGCGGCCCCTGGGGTCCAGGTGGCTGGCGTTCAGGTTGAACTCCAGGCTGCGCAAGCCGTCGTTCTGGGTGAAATGGACGTGTTCGGACGGATCGGAAAGGGCACTGTCCGGATGGAAGACGAAGAGCCCGTTGTTGGTCCCGGCCCAAAGCCTTCCCTGCTGGTCCGTGCGGAGCAGGTCGATGAAGTTCGATCCGAAATCGGAGGCGAAGCGCAGGGTGGTGAACTTCCGCCCGTCCCAGCAGGAGATCCCGTTGGTGGTGCCGGCCCACAAGCGGCCTTTGGCGTCCCAGGCCAGGCTCTGCACGGTGTTGTCGCAAAGGCCATCGTTCACCGTGCGCGCCCGGAAGGTCCTGCCATCGTAGGTGTACAGGCCGTTCTCCGTCGCCAGCCACAGCAGACCTTGGTCATCTTCGGTGATGTTGCGGATCGAGCGACCGGGACCGCCGTCGCCCGCAGGATGGATCTCCATCCGACCATCGGGATGCAGGCGGGCCGCACCATCACGCATGCCGCACCAGATGCTGCCATCCCGCGCCTCGTGCATGGCCACCACACGCTGACCTGCAAGGGAGACGGCTTCCGGCAGCACCTTCACCAGCCCGCGTTCCATGCAGGCCAGTCCATCGCTGGTCCCGAACCACAGGAGGCCCTTGCGGTCGAGGAGTCCGCACCAGATGGTATTGTTCGGCAGTCCGTCCAAGGTGGTCACCATGGCCATGCCATCCAGCCGGCAGATGCCATTGTCATAGGTGCCCAGCCACAGGTCGCCTGCAGCGTCCGCGGTGATGCTCATCACCAGGTCGCTGCACAGGCCGTCCTTCACCGTGAACGAGACGAAGCGGTCACCGGCGTAGCGCAGGGCACCGGCCCCGTCGGTCCCGAACCAGAGATCACCCTGCCGGTCCTGATAGGCGCTGGTGATGTTGTCGTTCGGCATGCCTTGGTGGATGGTGAACACCCGCATGCGATCCCCTTCGAGCAGGTTGAGCCCGAATTTCGTTCCCACCCACAGGCGGTCCTCGTCATCCACCAGCAGGCAGCGCACGTTGTTCAGTAGCAGACCGGACTCCTCGTCGTAGGCCGTCTCACGGCCATCGGGGCGGCGTTTGAAGAGCCCGTCCAGGGTGGTCCCGATCCACCAGGTGCCATCGCGACCTTCGGCCAGTGCACCGATGGTCTTGATCTCGGTATCGCCCACCTGCACGGCACGGCAGGTCCCGTCACGCCAATGGAGCAGTCCGTTCCTCAGGCCGATGAGCAATCCTCCGTCCCGCAGCAGCAGCAGGGCCCGGATGTTCGCGGCCGTATCCTGCGGATAACCGGGCAGGGCGGTGATCTCCGCACCGCGCCGGATGAACATTCCGCCGCCATCGGTGCCGATGTAGAGCGTGCCTGCACTGTCCGTGGCCAGGCCCATGATGCGGGCGTTCCGGCTGTCGGGTGGGAGAGGTTCGCTGGCGATGGTGGTGCCCGTGATCTTCACCAGTTGGCCCCCTGCTGCCATCCACAGGGTTCCCCGGCCATCGTCCACCATGGCATTGATCTGGGCATCGGGCAGTCCTTCCTGCAGGGCATAGTTCACGAACTCCCGCCCATCGAAACGGCTGGCTCCGCCCAACGTGCCGAACCACAGGTAGCCCTTGGCATCCTCCACCATGCAACGCACCTGGCTTTGGGCCAGTCCGTCCTTGGGTGTCCACTGTGCGAAAGCATGCTGCTGCGCGAACAAGGAACTGCGCCCGCCGATCAGCAGGAACAGCACCAAGGACCCATGCGCCAGGCGCGTCACGGAGCTCAGAACGTGTTGATCAGGCCCAGGAAATCAGGAAGTCTGCGGCGCGAGACCGGGATCAGCGTGCCGTTGTCCAACACGGCCATGTTCCCCTCGGCCCGGTTGAAGCCCTTGAGGTGCTCCAGGTTGATGATGTACGATTTGTGCACCCGGAAGAAGGTCTTCGGATCGAGGTTGTTCTCGAACACCCGGATGTGTTTGCTGCTCACCGATCGCTTCCCGTCCAGCAGGTGGATGGTGGTGTAGCTGTCATTGGCCTCCAGATAGAGGATGTCCGTGTGCTTCAGCAGCACCAGTCCGTCGCGCCCGGGAATGGCCACGCGTGAGCTCAGGGGCGAGGCCGGGTCCTTCATCAGGGCGGCGATCGCCGAGGGCTGCCCGGAACCCAGCTCATCGGTCATCTTGTGCATCTTCCTCACCGCACGTTGCAGGTCATCGGGGTCGATCGGCTTTTCCAGATAGTCCAGCGCGTTCTGCTTGAAGGCCTGGAGCGCGTATTCGTCATAGGCGGTGGTGAAGACCACCGGCAGGTCCAGCTCGGCCACGGATGCCAACAGCGAAAAACCGTCCTCGCCCGGCATCTTGATGTCCAGGAACAGTCCGTTGGGTTGAAGCTCCTGTATCCGCTGGCGCGCCTCGGCCGCACTGCCCGCCTGTCCCACGATCTCCACTTCGGGGCAGTACTCCTCCAGCATCAGACGCAGGTTGTCCCGTGCATCCGCCTCATCATCCACGATCAATACGCGCAGGGCCATGGTGGTTGGTTTGGCGAAAAGATAGGATGCCCGGGGGATGTGTGCGGCGATCATGGGTGAACGGTGCCCTTCCGGCAGCCAACGGCAGGGCAGGGTCACCGTCACTGTTTCGGGTGGCCATGGCGCTTCCAGCCGCTCTGTACCGGTCGTTCCTGCGAAGCCGCCGTTGCTCGTTCGTCCCTTTTCCAACGGTCCGTGCTGTGGTAGTTTGGGTTCACGAATAAATCCAAACCCCTTGTTGCGATGATCACAAAAAGCTCTTTGGTCCCCGGCGGGATACCGCTGTGGATCTTCAATGACCAGGGCAGTTAGCCCGCACGTCGGGTGGTTTGAAAATAGCCTGTTTTTTGGTTTGGTGGTGGGGCCCGGTCCGCAGCAATGTGGGTCGGGCCCTTGGGTTTGCAACCTATGCCAGGTACTGGCGTACAACGGGGCAATTACCACAGCAATGGAACAGGGAACCCACCATATCCGCCTGCGCATCGACCAGATCGAGCGCCTGCTCATGTTCGACTACGAGCCCGGCACCCAGGACGCCCTCTTCGATATCTGCGACAGCAACGGCCATATCGTGAAGACCGGCGAAGTGAACGGTCCCGTGACCCGGGTGCGCATCACCGATCTGGATGGCGAGGAGTATTACCTGATGGTGCTCGACGGCGAGCTATCCACGGTGAAACCCTTTCAACTCCGCCGCGCCTCGTGACCTCCTCCACCCCCATCGTGCCCGTGTACCGGGCCCTGACCGTGGCCGGCAACGTGCTGGACCGCGATGAATACGGTGAAGTGTACCATACCTGCGTGGTGGATACCACGCTGCCCGATGAGGTGGTGGTGGTGTACGAGGTGAGCTGATCGATCAAGCAGTCATGAAAAGCCCCTCGGACCTCGGAGGGCTTTTCAGTTGGCGTACCTGCGGTCACCGCTTCAAGCTTCTACCGCTCTCCGGCCCTGAGGGAGCAGGAACCACGTCGCGCAGGTAGTTAGCCCCAGCAGCAAGAGCAGGTTCGCCCCCGGCCAGTGCATGATCTTGAACATGCCGCCGGTGATCACTGCCATCAGGGCTCCGATGAGCATGGCCGGGTATTGCAGCTGCACGATCATTGGTCCGGGCTTGCGGAACAGCAGCAGTGCGAGCATCACGAAGGTGAGCCCCCCACTGGTGAGCAGGATGATGCTCGCCCCTGGCCAGTGCAGGGTCTTGAAGAGGAGGCCGAAGATGGATCCGGCGATACCGATGGTGCGGATGGTGCGCATGGTGGTGGTGTTTGAAGGGTGAATGCGATGACCCCGTTTTCGTAACGCGACCCGTTCATGTTCACGGAAGAAGCAAAGGAACAAGGGGTTTCTCGCTTCTAACCCTCGTGTCGCAACCCGTAAGTTCCTTCACCATCTCCGCCACTCTTTCACCTTCCTGCCGCGTTGGAACATTTCGTCGTAGCACCCGCTACGCCGTGCATGTTCCGCCTTGCATGAAGGCGAAATAGTGGCAGACCTTCAGTTAACCAACTTACGGGTTGCGACCCTTGTCGTTCCTCATCGACACCGCGAACCAGCATGCTGCCAGAACCAGCCCAGAAATGAGCATCGCACTGGCGAATGGCCAGTGCTGGATCCGGAACAAGGCCCCCACAAGGATGAAACACGCTGCGCTAACGAAGAGCCATCCTGACAACCGAGAGGCGCCCTTGTGCGGAAGGAACCGGTACCGGTTATACCAAGCGGTTCCCACCGCACCCACGGCAAGAATGGTCCAGGCCATCGCGCGTCCGGGCAGATGCAACATGGTCATGACCAGAACGGAAACGAGCCCGAAGAAGAACAGGTCGCGCACAACAACCTCCACCGTGAGCGGCACACGCGCGGTGATCCTTGCCACCACTGCGGCTACCGCGACCAACCAAGCGATCACCAGCACGAGATCAGCTCCTGGCCAGTGCAGGATCCGAAATAACACGGCGACGATGAGCACTCCCAAGCTGATCGCCCGCAGCGTGTCGGGAGGTATCGGCTGCTGTTGTTCCATTCAAGTCAAGCCACCACCCGCTTCGCATTCAACAACTCCTCCACCTCCTACGCTGTGAAGTCGTTCCGATCGCGGTGGGTGGCATAAGCGACCAGCAAGGTGGCGCGCACAGCGCGACGCAATGAACGAGCGGGCTCACGGCACCTTCAGGTGCTGTTTCAGCAGCGGTACCAACAGTTCCAGGTCGAGGGGCTTGCGCACGAGCGCATCCATGCCGTGTTGGAGCACACGCTCCAGGGTGCCGTTCCGGACCCCTGCCGTCATTGCCACAATGGGCATGAGGGGCCTGACTCGCCGGATCTCATACGCTGTTTCGTACCCGTCCATACCCGGCATTTGCAAGTCCATGAGCACCAGCCCGAACTCCGCGTTCTTGTCCAGCACCTTAAGGGCGTCCGCCCCGGAGCGGACCGAGGTGACCTGTAGATTGAGCTTGCGTAACATGGCGGCCATTATCTCCCCAAGATCGGTCTGGTCATCGACCAGAAGGATGGACCGGCCCTGAAGGTCGATCTGCAAGCGAGGCTGATGTTCGGCTTCCACGGCACCGGAAACACCAAAGGGGAGGTCGAAGGTGAACGTGGAGCCGATCCCCGGGGTTGAAACGACCTTGATGTCGCTGCCCTGCAGGTTGAGCAGGCGTTTGATAATGGCCAGCCCGAGTCCGCTCCCCCCGAACTCCCGACGGATACCTGCATGTGCCTGTGTGAAGCGTTCGAAGATCGCGGACTGCTGTTCCGGTGAGATACCGATCCCGTTGTCCTGCACGGAGAACCGGATACTGGCGCGGCCCTGTTCTTGAGCAAGCAGTTCGGCAGTGAGCCGCACGCGACCGCCCTCGGCGAACTTCACGGCATTGGAGAGCAGGTTGTTGATGACCTGGGTAAGGCGATGCGCGTCGCCCACGATCTGCACAGGGAGGTCTTCACCCATGCTTAGGTCCACGGTGGTGCCACGCGCGGCGCCGGCACGGCGTGCGGCATCCCCGGCGATGCCCAGCAGCTGGTGGAGGTTGAACAGCCGTTGTTCGAACTGCACCTGTCCCTCTTCGATCTGGCGCATGTCCAGTAGGTCGTTCACAAGGCCCAAAAGGGTGTTGCAGGCACTGCGCAGGGGAGTAATGAGCTCGGCCATTTGAGGCGTTGCCTCCACTTCGAGGAGGTAGACCGTACCCACGATCACGCTTAGCGGAGTGCGGATATCGTGGCTGACCATGGCGAGGAACTCGCTCTTGGCCCGTGCGGCAAGATCGGCGGTCTCCCTTGCGGATACGAGCTCCGTTTCCAGTTCCTTGCTTCGCTGGACAGCGCGCTTCAGCAACTGCAAAGAGGCGCCTAGGTCTCCGTCCGGGATGGCCGCATCACCGCCGGGGAGGCCGACCAGCAATGCAATGGCCGTGCGGATCTCGGTAATGGCGTTCTCGCGCGCTGCCGATTCCGACCGGAGCGATGCCAGCACATCTTGGTAGGTGCGCTCGCTGACCTTGAACGCATGCTCGGATATCGCCCGTTCCCGCTCCAGCGAGGCCACAAGACGATCCATGTCAGCCAACAGGGCCGGCGGCAGGGACACGGATGTCCCATGACGCTCGAGGAGCTGTGCAAGCCTTGGATGCATGCGGTTCAGCGCTCGGATAGGAGCGTGATGGTCATCGTCTGGTTGAACAACCCGCACACGTTGGTACCATGCAGTGGTGATAGTTCACCATAAGAGTAGAAGCCGGTCACATGGGCGCCGTCCCCGATGATGGCCATGGCCTTGGCCACTTCTTCGTCCACGCTTTGGTCCAAGACCACCTGGCGACCGATGCAGGAGATGAGCAGGGCCAGCTCCGGGGTGTGACCGTGCAACACGTCCATCCCTATGCGGGCGGCGGTGCCGGCAGCGTCGATCAGGCTGTTGAAACTGGCCTTCATCAGGCGAATACGCGATCCTTCCGGCACGTTGCCTGCGAAGGTCATGGTCTGGTTCGCTTCATCGATGGTGAGGATGGTCCGGACCATGCCTTCCTCCCGACCCGGCATCGTGACCGAAAGCGGGAATAGCAGCGCTGTCCCTGGCAGGTCAGCTGCGTATGGCCCAAGGTATTCCTTGTACAATTCCAATGCGTTGCGGCCATCGATGGCGTGCAGTACGTTGGCCTTGGAGGCTGTGATCACGCGCTCCGGGCCGAACTCCTCCCATCCACCGAAGGTCCCGTAGCCTACGCTCAGATGCTCCCCATACAAGCCTACGGCCACTACGTTCCCGGGTCGCACGTCCGCATCCAGTCCGGTAAGTGTGGCGGCGAAGTTGGTCCCATCCTCGGCCAGCCCTCCGCTGATGGTCACCTGCTCGGGCACGGCTGCGGACAGACCGGCCACAAGGTCGGATCCGTTGATCACGGTGCCGTCACTGAACACGAGCACATGGCGCAATCCCTCCTTGGGCAGTTTGTCCATGAGGGCCCGGCCGCACTGTTGACTGTCGCCGTGGTCGGCCAGGTTCACCACGGCTGTTCGTTGTGTGGTGCGATCGAACGTGATGCCGGTGACCTCGATGCCCCCCTCGCGGATGCCGTCGCGCGCGATCGCGCTGAACGTGCTCACAAAGACCACCGAGGCATTGGGCGACAGGGCGCGAACAGCGTCGCGTAACTCCTTCCGCTCAAAATTTGGACGTGCACCAAAGGCCAGCAGCAGATGCGCCTCGCTGCCATCCGCAACTGGCTTGTCACAAATGCCCTGTTCATTCACGCTGCAGGACCTGATCTTCATGGGTTCGCTTTGATTTGAATGGAAGAATACGGATTCTTTCCTGAACTGTGCAGGACAAACATCATATCCGCTTGGATGGCCATGGATGTCAGCGATGCATCAACTCCTCCACCGCCTCCGCCTCCACCGGGATATCCTTGAACAGATCATCAGGGGCGCCGCTGGTCACCAGCACATCGTTCTCCAGGCGGATGCCCAGCTTCTCCTCGCGGATGTAGATGCCAGGCTCCACGGTGAAGACCATGCCCTCGGCGATCGGCTGGTTCCATAGGCCCACATCGTGGACGTCCAGACCCAGGAAGTGGCTGGTGCCGTGCATGAAGTACTTCTTGTACAGCGGTTTTTCGGGGTCCTGGTGCTTCACATCGGTCTTGTCCAACAGGCCCAGGCCGATCAGTTCGCTTTCCATGATGCGGCCCACCTCCTTGTGGTACTCGGCCAAGATCGTTCCGGGGCGTAGCAGCGAGGTGGCCTCGTTCTTCACGCGCAGTACGGCATTGTACACCGCGCGTTGGCGATCGGTGAAACGGCCGTTCACCGGCAGGCAGCGCGTCAGATCGCTCGCGTAGCCCCCGTACTCGCATCCGAAATCCATCAGGATCACATCGCCGTCCTGGCACACCTGGTCGTTGGTGATGTAGTGCAGCACGCAGGCGCTGTAGCCGCTGGCGATGATGGGCGTGTAGGCATGCCCGCGCGAACCGTTGCGCAGGAATTCGTGCGTGATCTCCGCCTCGATCTCATACTCCTTCACACCGGGCTTGAGGAAGCCGCACACCCGCTGGAATGCCTTGCCCGTGATGGCCACCGCCTTCCGCATCTGCGCCACCGAGTTCGCGGGCCATCTGCGCGTCGGCGCGGACCCGGTCGCGGTAGCGGTGATCGGCGAGCGCGGCGCGGATCTCGTCGGCGGGGAGCCCGATCTCGCTGCCCAGCCGGACCAGCGCGTCGACGTCGAAGACGCTGCCGCCTTCGCCGAAGTACGCCCGGTACAGCCGTGCCCAAGCCTCGGCCGCCAGGCCCCGATCCGCCGCCAGGGCGAGGAGCTCGTGGGCGCGCTCGGTGTTGCCGATCACCTGAGCGCTGCTGCTGTAGGGGCTGAGCCCTTCCG
>CAMCAZ010000054.1 GCA_945872795.1 Chryseobacterium gleum | reverse complement strand
GCCTGTCGCGCCGTGGTGTTCGTGCTGCGTGAGCTGGGCATCCGCTTCAGGGTGGTGAGCCGAAGCCGCGAACGCGGAGACCTGACCTGGGACATGGTCGACCCCACGGTCCTCAAGGTCTGTCCGCTGGTGATCAACACCACACCCGTTGGCATGTTCCCCGCCGTGGAAGAAGCTCCTGAACTGCCTTACGCGGCCATCGGGGATCGACACCTGCTGATCGACCTGATCTACAACCCAGAGGAGACGCACTTCCTACGGGAAGGTCGGACACGTGGCGCACGGACGGTGAACGGCACGCAAATGCTGAGGGCACAGGCGGAGGCCGCGTGGGAGTTGTGGAGGGCCAGCGGGAAGTGATCCGCTCAGCGCAACAGGCTTCCGGTATCCAGGGGGACGTATTCACTCAGGATATCCAGGTTGCGGGCCACCTCGATCCACTCCGCCTGGTTCAGGCCCAGTCGCATCCACACCTCGCAGAAGAAACCGTCCATGCGGTAGAGGTGCACGCGGTGAGCGCCGTATTGGCGCGAGCCGAGGTACTCTCCCTGGGTACGCACCGCTTCCAGGCGCTGGCGCCGGTCCGAGGCCAGGAACTCGCGCTCCTGCATGGCCTCAGCGGTTCATGGCCCGGACGACCATCACCACCACACCGGCGAGGAACAGAAGGATGCTGATGCGATTGATGCCGTGCATGAACCGCAGGCTGCCGTTCTCGCTGGTCTTGGCGAACAGTGATGCCGGGTTGAGGTAGTAGAGAAGGCGCTTCAGGAACATGGTGCCGGGGAGTTCTATTGCAAAAGGAACAACGGTTCGCGCTGCCTGTTCGCCGAAGGTACTCTCCCGGTGCGATGCGTTCAAACTCCACCGTTCACTGAACAGCAGGAACTTCCTCCAACGTGAAGGTCTCCCACTCCCGGGCTTCCGAACGATCGGCGAACAAGCGCCCCTTCAGGTCGCCCTCCAGGCCGAGGTCGGCGGTCACGTAACGGCCATCCGTTGTGCGCAGCACTTTGCGGTCACCATCAAAGGACAGCAGTTCGAAGGTCTCCCATTCGCCCACCGTATCCCGGTTGGCGACCAACAGGCCTCCGATGCTCCGATCGGCAGAGACGAATTTGCCATTGGCCGCGCGGAAGGCCACCTTTCCGCCCCCCAGGTCCACCAGTTCGAAGATCTCCCAAGCTCCCGCCTCCGGACGGTCCGCGATGAGGATCCCGGCACGGTCATCCTCAAGCCCCGCATTGCTGCTGACATAGGCGTTGTTCGCTGCCTTGAGGGCAAAGCTGGACAGCAATTGCTGCGCAGCGGGGGCGGGCTGTTCAGCACCGGTCTCCGGGGTATCTGTACCGTTGCCGGAGCACGCGACCAGGGCGATGGTCAGAAGGGTCATCACCAGTGTGTGGGCGATCGTTCTCATTAGTGGGGTCGGGAATTGGAGCGCGAATTTCGTGACTAACGGTGGAAGTTCAACATTCGGGCAACGAACGCCTGCCCGATGAGTGGGGAGTCCTGTGAAGCGCAACTGCAACGCGAATGCCCCCTTGGGCTGGACCTGTGAGCCCAGCACCGAGATCCGCCGGTCATCAAGGCCCCTCTTCAGCGGTAACTTCGCCCCCTTCCCCATCAGCGTGCCCTTCCAGCTCATCTCCGAATTCACGCCCACCGGGGACCAGCCGGAGGCCATCCGCCAATTGGTGGAAGGTCTGAATGAAGGCGTCACCGCACAGACCCTGCTGGGGGTCACGGGTTCCGGCAAGACCTTCACCGTGGCCAACGTCATCGCCCAGGTCGACCGCCCGGCATTGATCCTGAGCCACAACAAGACCCTGGCAGCGCAGTTGTACGGGGAGTTCAAGCACTTCTTCCCCAATGACCGGGTGGAGTATTTTGTGAGCTACTACGATTACTACCAGCCGGAGGCCTACCTGCCCACCACGAACACCTATATCGAGAAGGACCTGTCGATCAATGACGAGATCGAGAAACTGCGGCTGAGCGCCACCAGTGCCCTGCTTAGCGGTCGGCGCAACGTGATCGTGGTGGCCAGTGTGAGCTGCATCTATGGTATCGGCAACCCGGCGGAGTTCCACAAAACCATCCTGAAACTGGAACGAGGCCAGAAGGTGACCCGCAACAAGCTGCTCCACGACCTTGTGGCCGCGCTGTACAGTCGCAAGGACGTGGATCCCGCACGCGGCAATTTCCGGGTCCGCGGTGATGTGGTCGAGGTCTACCTGGCCTATGATGATGAAGGGGTCCGGATCCACTTCTGGGGTGATGAGATCGAGCGCTTGGAGCGCTTCGAGATCGCCGGCAACCGCACGATACAGGCCGAGGACCAGTTGACCATCTACCCGGCCAACATCTTCGTCACCAGCCGCGATACGATGAACGCCGGTCTTGAGGCGATCAAGGCCGACATGCTGAAGCAGGTGGCGTTCTTCAACGAGATCGGCAAGCACCTCGAGGCCAAACGGCTCGAGGAGCGTGTGATGTACGACCTGGAGATGATGCGCGAGCTGGGCTACTGCTCGGGCATAGAGAACTACAGCCGATACTTCGATCAGCGGCAGACCGGACAGCGGCCCTTCTGCCTGCTGGACTATTTCCCGGAGGATTTCCTCATGGTCATCGACGAGAGCCACGTGACCGTGAGCCAGGTGCAGGCCATGTATGGCGGCGACCGCTCGCGGAAGAAGAACCTGGTGGAATATGGATTCCGTCTGCCCAGCGCCATGGACAACCGGCCCTTGAAGTTCGAGGAGTTCGAAGGCATGATGGGCCAGACCCTCTTCGTGAGCGCCACCCCTGCGGATTACGAGCTGCGACGCAGTGAGGGTGTGGTGGTGGAACAGGTGATCCGTCCCACGGGATTGTTGGACCCGCCGATCGAGGTGCGCCCGAGCCGGGATCAGATCGATGACCTCCTCTATGAGATCCGCCAACGGAGCCAGAAGGAAGAGCGTGTGCTGGTCACCACCCTGACCAAGCGCATGGCCGAGGAGCTGAACGATTTCCTGGGGAAGAACGGCGTGCGCAGCAAGTACATCCACAGCGATGTGGAGACCTTGGAGCGCATCGAGATCCTGCGCCAGCTGCGCCTGGGGATGTTCGACGTGCTGGTGGGCGTGAACCTGCTGCGCGAAGGACTGGACCTGCCGGAAGTGAGCCTCGTGGCCGTGCTGGATGCTGACAAGGAAGGGTTCCTGCGCAGCAACCGCTCGCTGACCCAGACGGCGGGCCGTGCAGCGCGGAACGTGAACGGACTGGTGATCTTCTACGCCGACAAAGTGACGGAAAGTATGAAGCGCACGATTGACGAGACGGGGCGCCGAAGAGAGAAGCAGCAGGTGTACAACATCGAGCATGGCATCACGCCCACGCAGATCAAGCGTGACCGCGGTGAGGTGATGCGCCAGACGGCCGTGATCGACATCCACGATACCGATGGGCGGCGTGCTTACGTGGAACCGGAAGAGTTGAGCATCGCCGCCGACCCGGTGGTGAAGTACATGAGCGCCGACCAGTTGGAGAAGAACGTGAGCGTGCTCGAGACGCAGATGCGAAAAGCCGCCAAGGAGCTGGATTTCATGGCCGCAGCACAGTTGCGGGACGAGCTTTTCGCCATGCGCAAGCTGCTCGAGGAACGCGGGAAGGTCTCCAAGTAAGGCCGTAAGCTGTCAGTCCTCTTCCCCGTACCCTGATTATTTTCGTCATCGGTCGGGGCCTACCCTGACCGACGTATGACGAACAGGATGGTGCGCCATGCGTTAACTTTGAGTTTCCAACCAGAATTCCACCGTTCCCCTCATGAAACACCTTTACACTACCCTGGCTTTGGCTGCCTTCTGTTTCAGTCTGGGCGCAAGCGCCCAGCTCTCTTTTGGAGGCCAAGCCCGCGGCCTGTCCCGTAACGCCGACCTTCCGGAGGCGCCCGTGGCGGTCATGCCGACGGTGGACGCCGAGGCCCTGAAGGCCGAGGACGCCATCCGTGAGCAACAGGGCATCAAGGGACCCTACCGCTTCGGCTTCAACCATGCCACCGACCTCAGCCTGGAAAACAGTGGGGTGTGGCACACCACCGCTTCCGGCGAGCGGGTATGGCGGGTCGCCATCCAATGCCCGCAGGCCTACAGCATCAACTTCGAGTTCCATGAATACGTGGTCCCCGATGGTGCCGAGGTCTTCGTCTACAACGATGCGGGCGAGCACATCGGTTCCTTCAACGCCGAAAGCAATCCCGGACAAACGGTGCTGGGTGTGACCCAGTTGGCCGGTGAACGGATCACGGTGGAATATGTGGAGCCGCTGGCCGTCCGCGGTCTGGGCCGTCTCCGCATCGGCCAGGTGACCCATGCCTACCGCGATATCATGGGCCTGGAAAAGGGCTTGGGTGATTCCGGGTCCTGCAACAACAACGTCGTCTGCGCCGTGGGTGACAACTGGCGCGCGCAGATCCGTTCGGTGGCCATGATAACCGTAGGTGGAAGTGGTCTCTGCACCGGTACATTGATCAACAATTGCGAAGAGGATGGAACCCCCTACTTCCTCACGGCCAACCACTGCCTGGGTGGCAACAACACCTGGGTGTTCCGTTTCAACTACAACAGTCCCTCGTGCATCCTGAACAACAACGGTCCCACCAACCAGACCGTGTCGGGATCTACCTTGAAAGTGAACAGTGCCACCACCGATGTGGCCCTCTTGCAGTTGAACACCACTCCACCGACCAACTACAACGTGCACTATAGTGGTTGGGACCGAAGCACCGCCATACCCCAGAGCTCGGTGGGTATCCATCACCCCAGCGGCGATGTGAAGAAGATCTCTTTCGACAACAACCCGCTGACCACCTCATCCTACTTGGGCAATGCCAATTCCGGAACGAACTTCTGGCGTGTGGGCAACTGGGAGGACGGCACCACTGAAGGCGGAAGCTCCGGGAGCGCTCTGTTCAATGCTGCAGGCCTCGTCATCGGCCAGCTGTATGGCGGTTTCGCGAGCTGCTCCAGCATCACGGCCGATTACTATGGACGGTTCAACATCAGCTATCCCCTTCTCCAGAACTGGCTGGGCAACTGTGGCAACCAATTGTTCGGTTTCCCATCCACGACCAGCGTGGACGAAAAGATCTCCGCCAATCGGATCGGGCTCTTCCCGAACCCCACCACCGGCCGGGTGACGGTGACCCTGCCGTTGACGATCCAAAAGGACGGACAGGTCAATCTCTATGATGCCTTGGGTCAGCGGATCCTCGAGCGGAACTTCCGCACCGGTGCGGAGCGCCTGGAACTTGACCTGAGCGGCCGCAGCGAAGGGATCTACCTCGTGGAGGTGGTTTCCGGTGGAACTCGAACCGTGGAGCGCCTTGTGCTGAACTACTGATCGCACAGAACTGAAGAAGGCCGATCGCCGGGATGGAACCCTGGTGGTCGGCCTTTTTCGTTGCATCTGAACTGCGCCGCACGCTATTTTCACACCTTCTCCTGAGCCCTTCCCCATGCTGCGAACCTTACTCGCCGTCAGCCTTCTGTTCACCCTTTCAGCCGCTTCCGCACAGATCGCCTTCGGTGGCACTGCCCTGGGACTGCGGTCGCGTGGGATGATCCTGCCGGCCGCACCGGTGGTCGAGCTCCCCATGGTCGACACGGAGGTCTTGATGGCCGAGGACGAAGCCCGGGCCGCCGCAGGGATCAAAGGACCCTTCCGTTTCGGCGCCAATCATTCCACGGACATCACCTTGGAGAATGCCGGTGTGTGGCACACCATGCGCGGTGGTGATCGCGTCTGGCGCGTGGCCCTGCTCTGCCCCGGGGCCTTCACCATCAACTTCAAGTTCACCGAATACGTGATGCCCGTTGGTGCAAAGCTCTTCGTGTACAACGAGGCCGGCCAGCAGCTCGGTGCGTTCACCGCCGCCAGCAATCCAGGTCATCAGCGTTTGGGCGTCACCCAGTTGCCGGGTGATCGGATCACCATCGAATACCACGAACCCTTCGCGGCGAGCGGTGAAGGCCGCCTGCGCATCGGACAGGTCACGCACGGCTACCGTGACCTGTTCAAGATCGCCCGCGACCTGGGTGACAGCGAGTCCTGCAACATCAATGTGATCTGCCCCGAGGGCGACGACTGGCGCGATGAGATCCGCACCGTGGCCATCATCACGGCGGGCGGCAATGGATTTTGCACGGGAACGCTGCTGAACAACTGCGCGCTGGACAGTACTCCCTACTTCCTGACCGCGAACCACTGCCTGGACCCCGATGTGGAGGACTGGGTGTTCCGCTTCAATTGGGACAGTCCCGTGTGCGACCCCACGGAGAACGGCCCCATCGACCAGACGGTTTCGGGCTGCGAACTGCTGGTGAGCAACGTGGGCACCGACATGGCCTTTCTGCGCCTGAACACCACGCCACCCGCGGAGTACAACGTCAACTGGGCGGGTTGGGACAAGCGCGACATAGCGGCCACTTCGGCGGTGGGCATCCACCACCCCAGTGGCGACATCAAGAAGATCAGCCGGACGGACGGAGCCCTTTCGCAGGCCGACATCGATCTGGGCACCGGGAACGCGGATTGCTGGCGCGTGGCCGTGTGGGATGCCGGTACCACGGAGCCCGGAAGCTCGGGCAGTGCACTGTGGGACCAGAACCACCGCGTGGTGGGCCAGCTCTACGGTGGATCGGCCGACTGCGCCAATAGCGTGGATGACTACTACGGACGCTTCTCCACCAGCTGGCCCTTCCTGGAGGAATGGCTGGGCACCTGCGGCGATACGCTGGACGGACTGAACATCCCCTCGGTGGGGCCCATGAACTGGGATGCGGCCGTGACGTCGATCTACAACGTGCCGGAACTGGTGTGCAACAGCGATGTCATTACGCCCTTCATCACCATCAAGAACAACGGTCTGATGCCTCTGACCAGCGTGGCCCTCTCCTATGGCGTACCCGGTCAACCACAGGCCAACACCTTTTGGACCGGAAGCCTGCAGCCCGGCGAGACGGTCAACCATCAGCTGCCCGCCATCTTCGTGGGTGCCGGTGAACACGTGCTTACGGTGAGCAGCAGTGCCCCCAATGGCAATGAGGACCAGTTCATGGAGAACGACAGCTGGACCTTTGAATTCGTGGCCAACAGCCCCGGCCAGGAGGTGCTCTTCGGCCTGGTGCTGGACGACTACGGCACCGACATCACCTGGACCCTGCAGACCGATAGCGGTACGGTGATCTACGAGGGCGGACCTTATGCGGATGGCCAGGACGGCGATCTGGTCTCGGTGCCTTTCTGCCTCACCAATGGCTGCTACACCTTCACCATCAACGACGCGCTTGCCGACGGCATCTGTTGCGACGCGGGTGAGGGGTCCTACAGCATCGGCATCGAGGGATGGGTGACCTTCGCGGAGAGCGATGGCCAGTACGGTGAGGGTGAGGTCCAACGCTTCTGCCTTGCGGAGGTCGCCGTGGCGGAGGTGGAGGGTCGGGGATCCCTTCGGCTCGTGCCCAATCCATCCAACGGAGGTGTACGGCTGGACCTGATCGGACAGGAAGGAGCGCTTCTGCTGGAAGTAATGGACGCCTCGGGCCGCTCGGTGCTGGCCCAAGACCTGGCAGCGGGCACACGGACCACCTGGCTCGATCTCGGCACCTGGGCCGATGGCGTCTACCTCGTCAGCGTGCGGAATGCCGATGGTCGTTCGGTGCAGCGCCTGGTGCTGCAGCACTGATCGCTATCCATCGACCCGGCCCGTTCAGTACTTGACCAGGTAGTACAGCAATTTCACGTATTCGTTGTTGACCATGAGCAGTCCCTCCTCACTGGTCCACCAGCTGTCACTGTCATACACCAGGCTGTTCGCCGCCACGAAATGGAGGTGAACGCCGCTTCCCGCGAAGCGTTTGCGGAACACGCGGGACACCCGCCGAAGGTGGAACTCCGTGGACACGACCAATACGGTATCGAAGCGCTGTTCCGTGGCGTCGGCGTGGATCAGCGCGGCCTCCTCCCAGGTGCTGGTGCCCTCTTCGATCAGCCGTATCCGCGTGCTGTCGGCCCCGGCACGCAGCGCGGCCCGCTTCGTCAGCACGGCCTCGTTGATCATGATCCCCTCCCCTTCCATCACACCGGGGATGTTGCTTCCCGTGGCGATCATGGTGGACGCCCAACCCTGCTGCAGCAGCTCCGCACCCTTGGCACCGCGTTCCCGGGGCGAGCCCCCCAGGACATAGATCGCATCGGCATGCACCAAGGCATCCTCCTTGATCAACAGGGAACCGAAACCGTGCAACAGGGGGACCCGGAAGGCGAACAACAGCCCGACGAGGAGCAGCGGGATGAGGAACCACAGCACGCGACCGAGCAGGAACTCTCCGGTGCTCTGCAGAACCTGTTGAAGTGTTTTCGCCGCCATCGCGCAAGTTCGGTTCCGCCCCCCGATCAATAGCTTCCGCTGCGCCGGCGCAGGATCCATTCCAGCGAGAGCAGGGCGAGGATGGCGAAGAACAGGCCCCGCAGGCTGATGAGGTCACTGTAGCGCGACCGCACATACGAGCGCGCCACGAGGCCCTGCTGGTCCTTGAGCACCTGGGTGAGCTCGTTCAGTTGGGCCGGGTAAAGCGTGCGTCCACCGGTGGTGGCGGAAAGATCGGCGAGCAGCGCGTGGTCCGCCACGGTGGTGCTGCGCTCCAACATCGGCTCGTGCACGTGGAACACCCCGCTCCGGCTCAGTTTCCGTCCGTCGAGGTCCGCCGAGGCCGACCAGCGGTACGACCCTGCGGCGAGCCGACCGGCATCCAGGCGATACGCGTTGCCCACCCGGTCGAAGACGTAGCTCAGCTCCTGGTCGGTGCTGTCCGTGATGCGCAAACGCACATCCGCCGTGTTGATGGCCTCGAGGTTGGCGTTGTAGAGCTCGGCGGTGAAGAGCACGGGCTCGTTGGCCTCGAACAGTGCGGCATGGTCCACCCGGAAGGGTTCCTTGCTCACCTTGAGGGCGAGGAACTGCACCGTGCGATGCAGGATCTTGTCGAAGCGCGTGTGGTCGCCGTTCATGCGCAGATCGGCCAGGCGCCAACGCCACAGGCCTTCACCCGTGATCACACCCATCCGCCGTTCACCCTCCTGCGTGAAGGCCATCAAGGGTTGTGTGGTGCGAACCATGCCGATCCGCTGGTGCAGCAGGACCTGGGCCGAACGACCGGCGGCATACTGCGCGAAGGGCACCTGCAGCGGCGGGAACCGTTCGATGGCGCGGATGAGCTCGTCCTCCAGCGTGAACAGCGCGAAGGTGCGGTCCATGGCCGGCAGCGCATCGGTCACTGCGGGCCTTCCGCCGGAAACGCTCACACCGGCGCGGGCGGCATCCAGTGCGACCAGATCGCTGCCCTGGCCGGCGATGAACAGCATCGGGACCCCCTGTAAAGCGGCGCGCTGCAGCATAGCGGCCAGCGGCTGCCGGATGGAGGGCAGTCCGTGCAACACCAAGAGGTCGGAACCGCTGAGGTCAATCTCCGGACCGCTGGCGTAGACCAGCTCCACTTCATAGCCTTCCATGCCTTGGAGGGCTTGGCGGATGGCGCCCAGATCGGGGTGCGGCGCGGCACCCAGAAGGATGACGCGCTGCCGGTCGTCCAGCACATCCACCACGAAGGCCTGCTCGTTGTTGGCCGTGGTCAGTTCACCATCCAACGGCACGATGCGCACCACGTACCGTTGCGGACCCGGCTGCTTGGAGTTGAGCTCCAGCACGAGCTCCGAGAGGTAGGGGTCACTGGTGATGGACACTTCTCGACGCGCCTCGATGACGCCATCACGGGAGACGGTGACCTCCGTGCGGCGCCCCTTGAGGTGGTGTCCCTGCACGCGCACCAGCACGGGAAAGGTGTTGCCCATGTAGGTGATGCGGTTGTGCTCCACGGCCTTCAGCACCAGGTCCGGGCGCACGGTGGTATCGCCGAGGGCGATGGTGTGGACCGGTACGCCCAGGCGGGCTGCGTCCAGGCGCGGGTCACGGCCCCGGTTGTGGATGCCGTCGCCGTCCAGGATCACCGCGCCCAGTTCCGATCCGCCTACGCGGTCGTGGATCGCACGGAACAGGTCGGACATATCCGTGATGGCCTCCTGCTGACCGAAGTTCAACCCTTCCGTGACCGCGGACCCATAGGTGAAGGATCGCACATCGTAGTTGTCAGAGAGGTCCTTTGTCAGCATGGCCAGCGCTTCGCGATAGCTGCCGCGCAAGGCCGCCGTATCGCCCGCCAGCAGCAGGGATGAGGAACCGTCGTGCGCGATGACCACCACTGGCTTGCGCACCTCCCGTTCGTTGAACTGCAGCATCGGCTCCAGGAGGAAGAAGGCGATCAGGGCGATGGTCAGGGTGCGGACCACGAACAGGACCTTGGCCAGTCCCGTGGGTACATCGTTACGGCCCCTGCGGTAGAGCAACCAGGCCATGAAGGCGCCCAGCATCAGGCAGGGGATCACCAGCCAAAGGGTATGTACCGTGGTCACGTTCATTGCGGGACAAAGGTCGGCGTTCGGTCCTCAACGCTGGTGCTCATGCACGGAGGGCCATCATTCCGGAAGGCATGCTTCACCTCCGAAGGCATGCAGCGATCGCATGACCGACTGAAGAGGAGCGCATGGCGATGCTCAGGTGAGCATTCCGCCGCAGACGTTTAGCGTCTGCCCGGTGATGTAGCCGCTGAGGTCGCTGCCGAGGAAGACGCAGGCGTTGGCCACATCAGCGGGCGAACCTCCGCGCTTCAAAGGGATCCCCTCGCGCCAGGTCTCCACCACCTTGGGGTCCAGTGCGCCGGTCATCTCGGTCTCGATGAAGCCCGGTGCGATGGCGTTGCTGCGGATGTTGCGGCTGCCCAGTTCCAGGGCCACGCTCTTGGTGAAGCCGATGACACCGGCCTTGCTGGCCGCATAGTTGGCCTGCCCGGCGTTGCCCTGCACGCCCACCACGCTGCTCATGTTGATGATGCTGCCGCTGCGCTGTTTCAGCATGGTGCGCATCACGGCCTTGGTCATGTTGAAGACGCTCTTCAGGTTGGTGTTGATCACCGCGTCCCAGTCGGCCTCGCTCATGCGCATCAGCAACTGGTCCTTGGTGATGCCGGCATTGTTGACCAGGATATCCAGCCTGCCCCACGCGGCGACCACCTGGTCCACGGCCGCCTGTGCGCTGTTGAAGTCGCCCGCATCGCTCTGGATGGCGAGCACCTTGCGACCCGTGCGGCCGGCCAGTTCATCGGCCAGGGCGTTGGCCTTGTCAGGGCTGCTCACGTAGGTGAACGCCACGTCGGCGCCCTCCTCCAGGAAACGTTCCACGATGCCTTTGCCGATGCCACGGGTTCCACCGGTGACGAGGGCGACCTTTTGATCGAGTAGTGCCATGTTGAATGCCGTTCTGCTGCGGCGCAATGGGTGTGCGGCGAAGGTAGGAACGCGGTCCGTTCGCGCTGCGGAATTCCCTTGGGCAGTAACTCCGGGGCCTCCATCGGCGTCCCATGGCCGAGGGAATGGAAGATCCGCGTGCCGGAAGAGCGGTGCGGGCAGGACCGAAGGAGCGGGCAACACCCGTGTCGTTCCCGTTCAGTGGAAGAACTGCATCACCTTGCTCCACAACTTCCGGGTCACCAGAAGCGGTGGCGCTTGCAACCCGTTGAGCCCCCATGAGGCACGCACTTCGCGGTTGGCCCGGAGGATGTGCCGCACGCTGCCGTTGCTCATGCCGCCCAGCCGGAAGCGCACCAGCACCTCACGCATGTGGACGGTGCGTACCTGGTGCTTATACAAGAAGCGTAGCAGGATCTCGTAGTCCGCACCGATGCGCAGATCGGTATTGAAATGGCCGAACCGATCGTACACGCTTTTGCGGATGAAGGTGCCCACGTGCGGCGGCATCCATCCCCTGCGGAAGTTCTCACGGTGGTAAGTGCCGCTGATCCAGGTGCGGTGCACCTTGTATATGTCGCGCTCGTCCACCATGATGATGTCGCCGTACACCGCATCCACGTGCGCCCGTTGGAAGGCGCTCACCACTTGGGCGATCACGTTCGGCGTCATCAGCAGGTCGCCGGCGTTCACGAAACCGATGATCTCGCCCGTGGCGAGGGCAAGGCCCTTGTTCATGGCGTCGTAGATGCCTTTGTCCGGCTCGCTGACGAGGGTGGTGATGCCGCGTTCGGTAGAGCTGCTTCGATAGCCTTCCAGGATCTCCACCGTACCATCCGTACTGGCACCGTCGATGACGATCAGTTCGATATCCACGTGCGTTTGGGCCAGGATGCTGTCCAGCGTCTCCCGGATCACGGGGGCCACGTTGCGGCAGACGGTGATGAGGGTGACCTTCATGGCGATCGTGGTGTGGCTCACGGAATGATGCGCTCCCGCACCACCACTGCTGGGTTTCCCTGGTAGATCATGTACGCATCCAGGTTCTTGGTGGCCACGCTTCCCACCGCAAGTACGGCATGGCTATGCAGGGTGACGCCCAACGTGACGATGGCCCCCGCTCCCACCCAGCTGCCATCCTCCAGCACCACGGGCTTGCTGTACGTGGGATAATCGATCTTCTTGTAGTCGTGACTGCCTTGGATGATCATGGCACCCTGGCTGATGACGACGTTGTTGCCGATGGTGAGCTGGTCCAGGTTGTCCAGCCACGCCCGCTGACCGATCCAGCTGTGATCACCGATGCGGAGCTTCCACGGGAACTTGATGTTGACGCCCGGATGGATCACCACGCCCTTCCCCACCTGGGCACCGAAGAGGCGCAGCAGATGCGGCTTGGGTGAGCGGAACGGGAAGGCCGGGTTCAGGAAGAACAGCACGTTGGTGAAGTACCACAGGGTGCGCTTCAACAGACCGGCCCCGGGATCGAAGGTGCTGGAATTGTCGAAGAGGCTAAGGTCGACCTGCTTGCGGGGAGTGCTCATGCGCCGAACATCGCCCGGTTCGATGCCAATGGCGCCGGGTCCGTCAAATATCGCATTCCCCGGCGGAAGGCGCCTTGGGCAAAGGCGGCATAGGTGGTCCCGTCCATGTCCACCAAGGCCTGCAGCGCAGCGGTGAAACGTTCCGGTTGCTCCAGCGGAAGGTCCCAACCTGCGTGGTCCTGCTCCAGGTCTTTCCACGGTGTGCGGTCACTGACCAGCAGGGGCCTGCCCGCGCTGAGCGCCTCCAGCAGGGTGTGGCCGAAGTTCTCGCCCATGCTCGGCATGTACAGGACATGCGCTGCGGTGATGGCGTTCCGCACCGCATCCTGCTCCACATGACCGTGCCAGCTGACCGTGATGCCTTGGGGCAGGCCAGCGATGGCGTCCTGACAGGCGCGCCAGTATGCTTCGTCGTAGATGGTGCCATAGAGATCGAGGTGGACGATGCCCAGGATCCCGGCCAGCCGTTCAATGGCGAACAGGGTGTTCTTCTCCTGCGCGATGCGGGCCACGCTGACAAGGCGCAAGGTGCCGCTGGTCTTCGGCATCGGGTCCGGTGCGCTCCCTTTCTCCTTCCGTGCCAGGTTGGGTGCCAGATGAATGGTCTGCCGATCGCCGAACCATCTGCGGATATCCTCCTGCTCTTCCGCACTGGTGGCCTGGAACTCCACGCCCTTGAAACAGCCCATGCCTTGCAGCGCACGGAGGTAGATGGTCTTCTTCATTCGACCCTGCTCCATGGCGCCCCTGGCCAGCATGCCCCGGACCGCCACGATCCGGCGCACGGCCGTTCCACGGGTCAGCCACAGCGGGATGGCCGTGGTCCAGGGCGAATACAGTCCGTTCAGGTAGATGACATCCCAGCGACCTTGCCCCAGCAGCTTCCGCCAGGTGGCCAGGCTGCGTTGCTCCTGGGAACAGAACCAGACCTTCTCCCCTGCCTCACCGCTGGTCCATCGGTCCTTGGGCAGATCGGCAGGTGAGGTCGCAGCGGTATAGTCGCGGTCGCCGGTGACGATGTGGAAATCGACCTCGTTGTGCAACTGCTGCACGAGATTGACCAGGCTGCGCACCGGACCACCGGCCTTGAAGAATGGGCGGTACCAATCAATGAACACCAGCACCTGCGGTCGTTCGCTTGTGCTCATCGTTCGCTCAGGAGTTCGTTCAGCACTTTCGCCCAGGCTTCCGGCGACCAGGCCGTGCCGAGCAGTGCACTGTGCCGTCCCATCCGTTGCAGTTCGTTGTCGCTCTGTTCGATGATGGAGCGAAGGGCCTTTTGAAGGTCGGCACTGTTCCCGGCCTTGAAGGCATAGCCGTTGCAGCCGGGTTCGAGGAAGCGTTCCGAGGCACCCACGGCATTGCTGAGCACCAACGGCAGGCCCGAGCAGGCCTGTTCCTGCACCACCACGCCCCAGGGTTCGTAGAGGCTGGGCAGCACAAAGGCGCCGGAGCGGGCGATGACCTCCTCCAGTTCATGGGCCTGGCGGAAACCCAGGTGTTCGATCCGCGGATGACGGCCTGCCGCCGAGCTCGTCACGGCCTCGAACTGTTCGCCGGTGCCCACCAGGGTCAGTTGCCAGTCGCCCGCCTGTCCTGTATCGCAGAGCGCCGCAAAGGCCTCGCAGAGCATCTGCTGGCCCTTGGTGGGAATGTAGCGGGCCACGCACAGGAAGCGGTGCGGCCACTGCTGTGCGCGTTCGGCCAGCAGGCGTTCGCCCAGGGGCGCGAACATGGCGGTGTCCGCTGCATAGAAGCCCGTCCGGATGCGGAAGGGCTGAAAGCCCAGCAGGCGCGCATAGACCATCTGCCGTTGACCGGTGGCCCAGGCGTGGCTGAAGGTCAGGGGCACCCAGAAGCGGGCGGCGATCGCCGAAACCCACTGCCTGACGCTCCCGGTCCAGGCGGTATCGAAGGTCATGACCGTGGGCACGCGCCGCAGGTTCAACTTCCGGCACACGGCGAGGTAGCCCTTGTCCACCCATCCGCTGGTGAGGACCAATGCGGGGGCACATTGCTCCGCGAGCTTCAGCAGTGCCGGCGTATCGAAGTCCTTGCGGTCATACAACGTGATGCCCTGGCCGGGTTCAAGGGCAAAGGGCGCCTCCTGGTTCACCGGCCAGCGCACCACATGGAACTCCACCCCATCGCGGGCCACGGCGGCTTTGAAGCACGCTAGGACGTAGGGCGCCAGTTCCGTGTACAGGACGAGGATCCGGATGGGGCTTGGCATACGTGGCAATGCAGCGATCAGGCGGCCAAAGGTACCCGAAGCCCGGTTGCTATCTTGCAGCACCAGATCACCGGACCATGTGGCGGAACATCCTGGCCCTCATCACGGGCATCGTCCTCAGCATCGGCTTCAACCTGCTCCTTACCTCGGTGAGCGGCGTGCTCTATCCTCCCCCGGCGATGATGGATCTGAACGACCCCGGAGCCTTCGCGAAGCATGTGGCCTCATTGCCACCGCTGGCCATCATCCTGGTGTTGATCGCCCACATCGGAGGAGCCTTCGCCGGTGCCTTGGTGGCCGCACGCATGGCGGTCTCCACGCCCATTAAGTGGGCCTTGACCGTGGGTGCCATCGCCCTAGTGGGCGGTCTGCTCAACCTGGTCATGATCCAGCATCCGGTGTGGATGTGGGCCGAACTTCCGTTCTATTTGCTTGCAGCATGGGCCGGCGGAAGGCTGGGCAAGCGCTCCTGATGCTCACTGGATGCGCGTACGCACCATGTCGCTCACGCGCTTGCCTTTCGCGAATCCCTTCCTGTAGTAGCTGATCCAGTAAGCGATCAGCGGGGAACCGATGATGGTGGGCCAGAGCCACTGCAGCCAGATGGGTTGGATCATGTGAAGATTCACGGCACTGAAGGCGGACACCGTGGCGATATAGCCACCCAGGAAACCCGTCATGTGCATGTACAGCCATTCCCGCTTGTCCACGCTGCGCTTGTAGAACTGGTGCACGTTCCGCCAGACCATGAACAGGCCCACGGATCCGAAGACGAAGAAGATGATGCTCGCGCTGTCGCGGCGTCCCATCGTCAGGTTGATCAGCCCCCAAAGAAACAAGGCCCCGTTGATCACCGCCGCGGAACCCTGCAGGATGAAGTCCCAGCGTTGCATGCGCTGTCCCTCGTGGAGCCTCTTCAAGTACAATGCCCGGTAACCCGAGGCCAGCATGTGGAAGCTGAACAAGGCCACCAGCGCCATCAGGATATTGGGACGCACAATGCCGGCAATGATCGCCGTGACCACCACGACGGACATGGCATAGAAGAAGACCTTGCCCCATCGGCGATGCGCATCGCTGCCTTTGGAGGCGAGCATGGCCAGGGGGGCGATCACCAGGGCGAGTGTGCCTGCAAATGCATGCAAGTAGAGAAGTGCTATCATCCTTAGGGATTGACGACCACGATACGCGAAAATGAGCGATTCCCATTCATGTCGATCAAATCGACCCCGTACATGCCAGAGCGGATATAACCAATATCAATGAATTTCCCGAGCACCACCGGTCCTTGTTTTAGTTCCCTGCCTTGCATGTCGGAAATACGGAAAGACTCCATAGGCATAATGCCGTTTACTATTTCAACAGTTCCGCCAGATTCCACGGGATTGGGTATGATCGTCCATTCTGAGTCCAACTCGATCGTTGCGATACTGACCGGGTCGAAGGTCTCTTGGACCTGTTCGGACTGCGTTAATCCGTTCAGGCCGGTTCGGATAACGAACATGGCACCAGGTCCCGGACCGAAGCTTGTCGTTGAACCAGCAAGGATGTATCCACCATCACCGGTGAGTTCTATGGAATATCCAACATCCTCACCACCGCCACCGAACGTGGTGCCGAACTCAAATTCACCTACCGCGTTGGTCATCAATAGGTAAACATCCTTGCCACCAAGGCCGAAGGCGGTTGTATAACCGACCATTGTCAATCCTCCGTCCGGACGCTGCAGTGCATCGTAGCCCTCCCAGTCGGAGATCTGCCCGACATGGTTAGTCCATTGGATGGATCCGAACTGGTCAACTTCCGCCAAATACATTTCAGAGTTTGAGCTGAATCCCCGTGAAGAACCACCGATGATGTAAGTGCCTTCCATGGTGGCCCTTACGCTCTGGCCAAGGTCAATGGAGTCGGTGCCGATCGTCGTGTCCCATTCCATTCCGCCCGAGGACGTGAATTTCATGAGATGGACGTCGCTGGTCCCATCGGAGATACCCATGGTCCCGACGACGATGCATCCTCCATCTGCTGTTGCTTGGACATCCCGAGCCTCATCCTCATAGACGCCGCCCTGCAATGAAGACCAGATCACCTCACCTACCACGTCAGTTCTCAGGATCCAATGGTCTGCACCACCCAGGGTGCCGCCATACGTCCGTCCTGCCAGATATAGGCCAACGTCGTCCGCTGCAATGGCGTATATGAAATCCCAGTCCGGTGTGCCATAGGACCTGGACCATAGAACCTGACCGAGGAGGTCGATGCGAATTACAGCACCGTCATATCCGCCCAGTCCTCCTCCGGATGAGGTGCCTGCGATGAAGTAGCCATCGTCCGCGACCGCTATGCTCCATGCTTCCTCAACGGCAATCCCACCATAGTAACCCGACCATTCACGTTCGCCCTCTGCATCGACCTTCATCAGATATGCATCTCCCCCCTGGCCGAAACTTCCTGTGGCGCCTGCGATCAAAAAACCACCATCCGGTGTTGGAGCGGCGGAGCGTGCTAGGTCACTGCCAGCTCCACCATATGTCCGTCTCCAAGTGACTTGAGCATTGACCGGGCATATGTCCATAATCCCGAAGAAGATCATCGCAATTGCCGCTGAACACATCTTTTCAGCGAGGCCATGACCACCCAATACCTTTATCGCCATGTCCCCCGCCGCGCTTCGCAACTTCAGCATCTTCCTGGTGCTGTTGGTCCTCATCGACCTGTACGCATACAAAGGCCTGAACACCGCGCTCGCGAACCATTCGCTCACCCTGCGGCGCATCGTGCGCTTCCTGTATTGGATCATTTCCATCGGCATCATCGGCTTGATGATCTGGTCGGTGTTCAGCATGCAGGACCCTAAAGTACGTCGCGACCACAGTTACGCGTTCTCGTTGGTCGCTCTGTTCCTGCTGTTCTTCCTGCCCAAGGTGGTGATGGTGGTGTTCCATGGCCTCGACGACCTCCTGCACCTAGCGCGCCTCGGGTGGAACAAACTGCTGCCGGGACCGGTGGACATGCCCGGCGAGGGCATCGACCGCGTGCGATTCCTGAGCCAGCTGGGACTGATCGTCGCCGCGATCCCCTTCACCGGCGTATTGTACGGTGTCACCAAGGGCCGGAGCCGCTTCAACGTTTCGCGTGTGCCGGTGCGTTCCGCTGGTCTGCCGCAAGCTTTCCACGGGCTCACCGTCATCCAGATCAGCGACATGCACCTGGGCAGCTACGGTGGCGACCCGGCGCTGGTGCAGAACGGCATCGACCTGATCAACGCCGAAAAGCCCGATGTGATCGTGTTCACCGGTGACCTGGTGAACGACTATGCGGAGGAGGCGGAACCCTTCATCGATGTGCTGAAAGGCCTGGAGGCACGCTTGGGCAAGTTCTCCATCCTCGGCAACCACGACTACAGTGACTATCCGAAGTGGGAAAGCCCCACCGCCAAAGCCGCCAACCTGGAACGATTGAAGGCCATCCATGCGGAGATGGGTTTCCGTCTGCTATTGGATGAACATGTGACGATCGAGGTGGGCGGTGAGCGGATCGGCCTGCTGGGCGTGCAGAACTGGGGGCATCGCTTCCAGCAGTACGGCGACCTGGCCAAGACCATCCGGGGCACCGAGGCCATGCCTTACCGCATCCTGCTGAGCCATGATCCCACGCATTGGGAGCACCAGGTGCAGGGCACCGGCATCGACCTTACGCTGAGCGGCCACACCCACGGAGCGCAGCTCGGGGTGAAGCTCGGGAATACCACGTACAGCCCGGCCCAATGGGTATACAAACACTGGGCGGGCCTCTATGCCGAAGGCGGACAGCAGCTCTATGTGAACCGCGGTTTCGGCTTCATCGGTTTCCCGGGGCGTGTGGGCATGCCGCCGGAGATCACTGTGCTGGAACTGCTGAAAGCCTGACGTAGGCAGCGTCAGCAATGCGGGTGGAAGGTCCTTCTATCCGGGGAAAACGCTCGCCGCCTCGACCACACAACGGTCCAGCTGCGCCAGGTCAAGGCCGGTCCGGATGCCTTGGTCGTCCAGGTGATGCACGAAGAGCTCGGTCTGCAGGTTGCCTACCAGCTCATCCTCGGCCATGGGGCAACCTCCGTAGCCCTTGATGGCCCCATCGAAGCGCCGGCAGCCACCGTCCCAGGCCGCCTGGGTCTTGGCCTTCCAGTTCTCGGGTGTGCAATGCAGGTGGGCGCCGAACTCCACCGTGGGCAAGGCCGGGATCAGTGCACGGAACATGCTGGTGATGTCCTCGGGCCGGGCCACGCCCACCGTGTCGCTGAGCGCTATGATGCCCACACCCAGCTCCTTCACCAGACGGTCCACCCAGTGCAGGGCCACCTCGGGGCTCCACGCATCGCCGTAAGGGTTGCCGAAGGCCATGCTGATGTACACCACCAGTTCCTTGCCGTTCGCGCGGGCCAGTTCCGCGATCCGTGCGGTGCGCTCCCAAGACCCCTCGATGCCGGTATTGGTGTTCCGCTGCTGGAAGGTCTCGCTGATGCTGAAGGGATAACCGAGGTAGGTGACGCTTGCCTGCTTCACCGCTTCCTCCGCACCGCGTTCATTGGCGACGATGACCAGCAGCTTGCTCTTGGAACCACGGCGATCGATACGGGCAAGCACTTCGGCCGTGTCCGCCAGCTGCGGAATGGCCTTGGTACTGACGAAACTCCCGATATCGATGGTGTCGAAACCCACCTTCAGCAGTTCGTTGAGGTACTTCACCTTCATCTCCGTGGAGATGAACGGTCCGATGCCCTGCATGGCATCGCGCGGGCATTCGATGAATTTTACGTCGGGCATGTCAACCTCGGATGATGTGTGAAATGCAGGGAATACGTGAACCACGGATGCACACGGATGGACACGGATATATACCTGGTCGGATCAAAGTACTACCCGCTCCCATGCCAGCTTGGCTCGCTTGAAGTTGATGATAAGCCCCACCCGGAGCCCGGTGAGACCAAGGTAGTTGAGCATCTGTCCTTTCTCATGGTCTCCGATCCTGTCGATGGTCTTTGTATCCACCACCACCCTGTTCCGAAAGATCAGGTCGGGGACGAACAGTCCCACTTGTATGCCTTTGTAGACGACATCGAATTGCGGTTGCTGCGTGAACGGTATTCCACGCAGCTTCAGTTCCACGGCAAGCGCATTCTCATAGGGCTTCTCCAAGAGCCCATGTCCCAGCACATTGATCACTTCCATCGAAGCGCCGATGATCTCCTCGGTCTCTGCGGCGAATAGAAGTTTGCTTGTATCCATACCCATCCGTGCTTGGTTCAGACATCCGTGTCCACCCGTGTGCATCCGTGGTTAAATACCCTTAATGACCACGCCCAGCGAAGGCCTGATTGATCCGCTTCACGAGCGCGGGTCCTTCGTAGATCAAGCCTGTGTAAACCTGCACCAGGTCGGCGCCGGCATCCAGTTTCTCCAGGGCAGCTTCAGCACTGTCGATGCCGCCTACGCCGATGATCACGAGCGGACGGGGAAGGCGTTCACGCAGATAACGGACCACCTCGGTGCTTCGTGCACGCACCGGTGCACCGCTCACGCCGCCCATGCCCATGGCCTCCACTTCGGCTTTGGG
>CAMCAZ010000053.1 GCA_945872795.1 Chryseobacterium gleum | reverse complement strand
AACGAAATATCGATGCCAAAGCGCTCGTGGGCCGTGCCTTGGAGCTCGATGAACAGCGCCGGTCCGTGCAAGGGGACCTGGATGCCCGTCAGGCTGAGCTCAATGCGCTGAGCCGCACCATCGGCGACCTGATGAAGGCCGGCAACAAGGAGGAGGCTGAGCAGGCCAAGGTCCGGACCGTCGCGATCAAGACGGCCATCCAGGAGCTCGGCGATCGCATGGAGACCGCGGAAAAAGCGCTGCACGACCACCTCTGCACCATCCCCAACGCCCCGAGCGCCAAAGTACCCGCCGGACGCACGCCGGAGGAGAACATCGTGGTCGTTCAGGAAGGTGTGATCCCCGAACTGGGGCCGGATGCCAAACCCCACTGGGAACTGGGCGAGGAATACGGTTTCCTGCATATGGACCTGGGCGTGAAGGTCACCGGCGCGGGATTCCCGGTGTACAGCGGACCCGGTGCCAAGTTGCAGCGCTCGCTCATCAGCTTCTTTTTGGACAAGGCCATCGAGGCCGGCTACCGGGAGATCATCCCTCCGCACATGGTGAACGCGGCCAGCGCCTTTGCCACCGGCCAGTTGCCGGACAAGGAAGGCCAGATGTACCACGCCACCGCGGACGACCTGTACCTGATCCCCACCGCCGAGGTGCCGATCACGAACCTGTACCGCGATGAGATCGTGGCGGCGGATGCGCTGCCCGTGAAGATGGTGGGCTACTCACCCTGCTTCCGGCGCGAGGCCGGCAGCTACGGCGCCCACGTCCGGGGCCTGAACCGGGTGCACCAGTTCGACAAGGTCGAGATCGTGCGGATCGAGCGGCCGGAGAACAGCTACGCCGTGCTCGAGGAGATGGTGGAGCACGTGAAAGGCCTGCTGCGTGCCTTGGAACTGCCCTACCGGCAACTGTTGCTCTGCGGAGGTGATATGGGCTTCTCCAGCGCCATGACCTACGATATGGAGGTCTTCAGTGCCGCCCAACAGCGCTGGCTCGAGGTCAGTTCCATCAGCAACTTCGAGACCTTCCAGAGCAACCGCCTGAAGCTGCGGTACCGTGGCGAGGACAAGAAACCCCGGCTGGCACACACCTTGAACGGCAGTGCGCTCGCTCTGGCCCGTATCGTGGCCGCCCTGTTGGAGAACAACCAGACCCCGGACGGCATTCGGATCCCCAAGGCGCTCCAGCCCTACATGGGATCCGCGATGATCACCAAATGAGCCCGACCATACTGTTCACCACGTTCATCGCGTTCTCCCTGCTGGCCGGCACTTCCGCCTGCAGGCAGGCGGCCGATCCGGCCTTGGCGATGATCGTGGACAGTATGCATACCGTGAACAATGGCGCCCTGCTCACCCTGCAGGAACTGGATGAGGCGCGTTTCGACCACCTCGACTCGATCTACAGGGCACAGCAGACACAGTTCCGTTCGCGCTTCATGGACACGTTGAGACCCGAAGAGGCGGGCCAGCTCGGAAACCAGTTCCTGGCGCTGCGGAACGCCTCGCAGATGGGGCGGGACCAGCGTGCACTGGCCATCCGGCTCCGGGAACGCAATGAACGGCTCGCCGTCCTTGAATTGGACCTTGCCCAGGGTGCCACATCCCGGCAGGAACTGGAGCAGGCCGTGGCGGTGGAACGGGCACTGCTGGACTTCGACCACGACCAGGTGCTGGCCGTCATCGACAACTACCGCAAGGCCCAGCATGCGTGGGAACTCCGCGATAGCGTGACCACCCTGCTCGCCGACACACCGCCCAACGCCCAACAGCCATGAGGACCCTGCTCACGCTGCTGTTGCTCTTGCTGCTCCCCTTCGGCGCCGTCATGGCCCAGCCCGGGACCGATGAACAGCTGGCCGCACAGTATTTCCAACAGGGCGACATGGAACGGGCCCTGCTCTACTACGAGAAGCTCTACCGCAAGCAGCCAACCGACCACTATTACGAGCAGCTCCTCAAATGCTATGAGGGACTGAAGGACCTGGAACGCGCCGAGAAACTGGTGAAGGAGCAGGTGCGCAAGCGTGATGGCGACCCCCGCTTCCTGATCGACCTCGGCAGCGTGTATGACCAGAACGGTCTGGCGGAGAAAGCCGACAAGGAATATGAAAAGGCCCTGCGCATGATGGGTACGGACCAGAATGCCGTGCGCCAGACCGCGAACGCCTTCATCCGCGTGAACAAGCTGGACCTCGCGTTGGAAGCCTACAAACGCGGTCAACGGGCCACCACCGACGGCCTCTCCTACCACTATGAGATGGCCAATGTGCATGCCTTGAAGGGTGACTTCCCCAGCATGGTGACCGCCTACATGGACCTGCTGGCGCTGAACGAAGGCTACCTTCAATCCGTCCAGAACTCCCTTTCGCGTTACCTCGACTTTGAACAGGCCGACGGGCGCACCGAGATCCTGCGGACCGAGCTGCTTCGCCGCATCCAGCGTGACCCGCAGCGCACCATCTTCCCCGAACTGCTCATCTGGATGTACGTGCAGCAGAAGGACCTGGATGCTGCCTTCATTCAGAGCAAGGCGATGGACAAGCGCCTGGACGAGGGAGGACAACGATTGATGGACCTGGCCGGCATCGCCCTGGCCAACGGCGATCACGCCACCGCATTCAAGTGCTACGACTACGTGGTTTCGTTGGGGAGGAACGATGGGAACTACCTGCAGGCCAGGATCGGGGCGGTGCGTGCACGTTACGACCAGCTGACCCGCCAGCCCGAACCGGACCGGACCGAACTGCTGGAACTGGACCAACGCATGGCGGCCACCATCGAGGAACTCGGCGTGGGCAAGGCCACCATCGAGCTGATCCGCGAACGCTCCCTGCTCAAGGGCTTCTACCTCGATGATGGTCCGGGAGCTGCAACGCTGCTGCAACAGGCCATCGACCTGCCCATGATCGACAACCGCTTCAGGGCCCGGCTGAAACTGGACCTCGGGGATGTGTACCTGATCCATGGGGATATCTGGGAAGCTTCGCTGCTCTATTCCCAGGTGGACCTCGACCAGAAGTATGACCTCCTGGGGCACGAGGCACGGCTGCGCAATGCCAAGGTCTCCTTCTACAGCGGCGATTTCCTGTGGGCACAGGCCCAGCTCGACGTGCTCAAGGCCAGCACCAGCAAGCTGATCTCCAACGACGCGATCGAGCTCAGCCTGCGGATCTCCGACAACCTTGGCCTCGACAGCAACGCGGTGCCGCTGAGCTTCTTCGCACGGGCCGAACTGCTGCGCGTGCAGCACCAGTTCGATGCTTCGCTCCTGGTGCTGGATTCGTTGGACGCGGCCTATCCCATGCACAGCCTGGGGGATGATGTGCTCTACGAGCGCTACCGGATCGCATATGCCCGTCACCGCTACACCGAAGCAGCGGGCTACCTTGAAAAGGTGCTGGAGCTGTATCCCCTGGATATCCTGGTGGACAACGCCATGCTCGACCTGGGCATACTCTATGAGGACGCGCTCAAGGACCCGGAAAAGGCGAAGACCTTCTATGAGAAACTGCTCTTCGAACAGACCGGGAGCATCTTCGTGCCCGAGGCCCGGGCGCGCTACCGGAAGCTGCGGGGTGATGGATCGGACCTGCCCGACGAGCTCAAACCAGCCCACGAACATCCATGATCGTCTACAACGTCACCGTCAACATCGACCATGATGCCCATGGGTCCTGGGTGGAATGGATGAAGGAGGTGCACATCCCCGACGTGATGGCCACGGGCTATTTCCTGGAGAGCCGAATGCTGCGCGTCCTGGCGGAGGATGAAGGAGGCATCACCTACGCCGTACAATACACGGCGGCCGACATGGAGCACTACGAGCGTTACCGCGATGAACACGCTGCACGCCTCCAGGCTGCGGCGCAAGAGAGCTTCGGCGGCCGCTTCGCCGCGTTCCGCACCCTGCTGGAGGTGGTGCATCCCCGATGAGCTTCGTCCGCGCCAAGAAACAGTTCGGCCAGCACTTCCTGAAGGAGGACGGCATCGCGCAGGCGATCGCAGGGGCGCTCACGCACCACGGGGGCTATCGCAGCGTGATCGAGGTGGGCCCCGGGACCGGCGCGCTCACCAGACACCTGCTCCCCCGCACGGACATCGACCTCTGGTGCGTGGAACTGGACCGGGAGGCTGCGGCCCACGTCCTGGAACACTTTCCCGCGTTGAGCGAGCGGCTCATCATCGGCGATGTGCTGCGGCTCGACCTGCACCAACGTTTCGTGGAACCCTTCGCCATCATCGGCAACTTCCCTTACAACATCAGCACCCAGATCGTGTTCCAGGTGCTGGACCACCGCGATCGCTGCACCGAGGTGGTGGGCATGTTCCAGAAGGAGGTGGCCGACCGCATCGCCGCCGGGCCGGGCAGCAAAGTGTACGGGATCACCAGCGTGCTGACCCAGGCCTGGTATACCGTGGAACACCTGATGAACGTGGAGCCCGAAGCGTTCATCCCTCCGCCCAAGGTGCGGAGCGCCGTCATCCGCATGCAGCGCAACACCGTGGACCGGCTGCCCTGTGACGAGACCCTGTTCTTCCGCGTGGTGAAGACGGCCTTCAACCAGCGGCGCAAAACGCTGCACAACGCGTTGAAACCGATGCCTGAACTGGCCAACCGCGTACCGGCCGAATTCGCCGGCAAACGTGCCGAACAGCTCTCCGTTGCCGATTTCATCGCGCTCACGCAGGCTGCGATGGCCTGAGCACCTGGCCCGTCACGCACCCCGTCTTCCGTACCTTCGCGATCGTTCCCACCAGGGTGCCATGGAAGACCGATCATGTCCTTCGAGCTCACCAAGCCGCTACTGGACCGCATCCGCACCGATGTGGCCGATGGACGGGACAGCGCCGTTCAAGCGCTGCTGAGCGAACTGCACCCGGCCGACATCGGCAGCATCATCAACAGGCTCGACCTGGACGAGGCCGTTTACGTCTATCGCCTGCTGGAAAGTGAGGAAGCGGCGGAGGTGCTTCTGGAACTCGATGAAGATAACCGGGAGAACCTGCTCAGCTCACTGACCAGCAGGGAGATCGCGGAGGACGTCCTGGAGCACATCGACTCCGACGACGCTGCCGACGTGATGTCGGAGCTTTCCGAGGAGAAGCAACGCGAGGTGATCGCCCTGCTCGATGACCAGGAGCAGCGCGAGGACCTCGAGGAACTGCTGACCTATGCCGAAGGGACCGCCGGCGCGCTGATGGCCAAGGAACTGGTGCAGGTGCGCACCGATTGGACCGTTGCACGCGCCATCGTGGAGATGCGGCGCCAGGCACAGGAAGTGGAACATGTCTACACCGTCTATGTCGTGGACAAGGACGACCGCCTCTATGGCATCCTGCCCCTGAAGCAACTGCTCTTCAGTGCCGAAAGCACCCGCACCCTGATCAAGCACCTGTGCGAGACCGATGTGGTATCCGTCCAAGTGGGATCGGACGTGGAGGAGGTGGTGATGCTGATGAAGAAATACGATGTAGTGGTCTTGCCCGTCGTGGACCCCGTGGGTCACCTCGTAGGCCGCATCACCTTCGATGACGTGATGGACGTCATGACCGAGGAGGCCACCGAGGACTACCAGCTGGCCAGCGGTATCAGTGAGGACGTGGACGCCACCGACACGCCATTGGTGCAGATGAGGGCCCGACTGCCATGGCTGCTGATCGGTCTGGCCGGCGGGATGCTTTCCTCCCAGATCATCGCACAATACGAAGGGCAGCTGCGGATCGATCCGAAGATGGCCTTCTTCATGCCCTTGATCGCAGCTACCGCGGGCAACGTGGGGGTGCAGTCCAGTGCCATCGTGGTACAGGGCCTCGCCGCGGGCACGCTTGATGGTATCAACATCGCCGCACGCCTGTGGAAGGAACTGCGCGTGGCCGTGGTCACCGCCCTGGTCTGCGGCCTGCTGATCTTTGCGGTGAACTTGGGCCTGCAGGAAACACAGGCCCTCACCTACACCGTCAGCATCGCCCTGTTCTCTGTGATCCTTACCGCCGCCATGTTCGGCACGGTGATCCCCCTGGCGATGGACCGCCTGAAGGTGGATCCCGCCCTGGCCACCGGTCCCTTCGTCACCACCCTCAACGACATCTTCGGGCTGCTCACCTATTTCTCGGTGGGCCACCTGATGTACGATCTCTTCCCCTGACCATGCGCATCGCTTTCGTCGATAGCGTTCATCCGGTGCTGGCCGAACGGCTCACCATGGCCGGCCACGGGACCATCGCCCTCCAGAACAGTTCGGACGAGTCACTACGGAACGAGCTGAACGACGTGGAGGGGATCGTGGTGCGCAGCCGCATACTGCCGGCCGAACTGCTGCGACATGCACCGTCGCTGCGCTTCGTGGCCCGTGTAGGCGCCGGTCTGGAGAACATCGACCGCAGCTACTGCTCCGCGCATGGCATCACAGTGCTCAACTCTCCCGAAGGCAACCGCGATGGGGTCGGCGAGCTCTGCGTGGCACAGACGCTGGCATTGCTGAAACACCTTCACCGCGCCGACCAGCAGGTGCACCATGGACTTTGGTTGCGCGAGGAGAACCGGGGCACCGACCTGTTCGGTAAGACCGTGGGCATCATCGGATTCGGGAACATGGGCAGCGCATTCGCGAAAAAACTCGGCGGCTTCGGCGTGCGGGTCCTGGCGCATGACAAATACCGGCAGGACCTCGGGGACCCCGCTGTCCACGCCTGTTCGCTGGATACCCTGTTGCAGGAATGCGATGTCATCAGCCTGCATCTTCCATTGAACGAGGAGACGCGCCACTTCGCCGATGCCACCTTCTTCAGCCGCCTGGGCAGACCCGTGTGGTTCCTCAATACCGCCCGGGGCGGGTTGGTGCATACGGCAGCTTTGCTCGATGCCCTGGACAAGGGTCAGGTCATCTCGGCCGCATTGGATGTGCTGGAATTCGAGCGTCCCGATCTCAGCGGTCTCGATCCGATGAACGAGCCCGCCACCCAACGCCGCCTGCTCGACCATCCGAACGTGATCCTCACGCCACACATCGCCGGTGTGACCCATGAGGGCAAGCTCAAGATGGCCACCATCCTCGCCGACAAGATCCTCGAAGCCTTCCCGAATGACCTGCATCCCTAAGTGCCTTTCCGTCGCGCTCATCACCACCCTGCTCACTGCCTGCATGCCTCCCCAGAAGAACCCCCGACCGGATGTGCACGGCCACCGTGGGTGCCGCGGACTGCTGCCGGAGAACTCCCTGCCGGCCTTTGAAAAGGCGGTGGAGCTCGGCTGTGACTTCGTGGAGCTCGATGTCGTCATGAGCGCCGATGGGCAGGTGATCGTAAGCCATGAGCCCTGGATGCGCGGACTGATCTGCACGACGCCTGAGGGCGAACGGATCCCCGAGGAACAGTCCCGCATGCACAACATCCACCGGATGACGGTGACGGAGATCCAGGCCTACGATTGCGGCAGCACTCCGCACCCCGATTTCCCGGAACAGAAGCACCTGGAGACCTTCAAGCCCACGCTGATGGAGGTGGTGGAGGCGACCGATGAGTTCGCCCTCCTGAGCGGAAGCGTGAGCCCCAACTACAACATCGAGATCAAGAGCGACCCGGCCTGGTACGGCATCTACCAACCGGATCCCACCACTTACGCACGTGCGGTGATCGCCACCATCGATTCCCTCGGCATCTCGGACCGTTGCATCGTTCAGTCCTTCGACCCGGCGGTGCTGGAAGCGGTGCATGCCGACCGGCCGGACCTCGCCACTGCCCTGCTGGTGGAGAACAACGATGGCCTGGAGAAGAACCTGGCCCGTCTGTCCTTCGCCCCCCGGGCCTACAGCCCACATTTCAGCCAGGCCGACGAGGGCCTCCTGAAATCACTGCGGGACAAGGACATCGAGCTCGTGGTGTGGACCGTGAACGCACCCGCGGACATCGACCGCATGCTCGCCCTGGGCGTGGATGGGGTCATCAGTGACTATCCGGACCGGGTGATGCGCGCATTGGAAAGCGTGCGCTGAGTGTTCAGCCCAACAGTTGCAACAGCCCGTGTTCCAAGCGGTCCAGTTGGGCGTTCCAACGCATCCGATCACCTGACGCACCGGGTTCCGTGAGGGACGCGCACAATGGACCGAAGCGATCGGGATCCAAGGCCATCAGCTGCGGCTTGAGGGTGTGGACCACACGGACCACCTTGTCCGTATCCCCCTGGGCGCGCGCCTGCTTCAGGGTGCCCAAGCGTTCCGGCGCCGAGGTCCGGAAGATATCGAGGACCAATCGGTCCGGCTCCTTCGCACTGATCGGCCTGGGCGCTTCGACAACAGGTGCCGGATCCGGTGGAACGACCAATGGTGGGGTCGGGCGGTCACGGACACGGTTCATTGGTTGCACCCTCGATGCAGCGAGCTCCGCACGCAGGGCCTCGATGTCGGCCCGCATTCGCTTCCGGGAACGCCCGTTGGACCAAACGAAGGCTGCCAGCATCAGCGCTCCGACAAGGGCGACCATGATCAATGCCCATTTCCGAGTCTCCTGCTTTTGGCGCAATGCCTCCAACTGAAGCGCTGCATCATTGCGTACCGCTGAAAGTTCCGCCAGGACACTGTCACGCTGGGCGACAGCGCGCTGACCGAGCGCCTGTTCCTCATCCAGGGCGAGAAGGGCCTGTCGTTGCTGCCACTGTGCCGTGAGCTCGATGACCCTCGCCCCCTCCTCGTATGCCGCACGCCAATTCCCCTTGGCCCGGTGGAGTTCCATGAGGCCCTGTCGGGCGCGCAATTCCTCATCCTCCGCCAGTTCAGCACTATCCGCGATCACAGCAGCCGCTTCGTACAATCTCCTCGCTTCCTCCGGCTTCACCAGGGGTGCCAGCATGATCCGCTGGCGCGCCGCCTCGCGTGCATCTCCCGTGGAATCGGCTGCACGGATGTGCGTCCGATGTTCTTCGATCGCCTGCTTCAACTGCTCCCGCTCCATATCCTGGGCAGGAACGCCGGCCATGGTGCCCATGAAGAGAAGCAGCCACACGGCAGCACGGAAGCGATAAGCGGAACGCATCATGGTACAAAACTACCGCCCGGGACCGGGCTGCTTCACCACGAAGCGGGCGGTGCTCCGGCTCCGTTGCTCGATCAGCACCTCCTTCCCTGCGGTGAGCTGTGCAAGCGTCGGCTCATCGAAATGGCGCACGGTGACCAGTTCGCAGCCCTCATTGTAGCGCACCTCGTAATCCTTGTGCAGCTCTTCGATGAGCGCACGGGACCGCGGGCTGTCATCCACCACCACACTGAAGGCCAGTGCGCTGTTCTGCATCAGGTCGATGCGTACGTTGCGCTGCGCGAAAAGGCGGAAGATCCCGCTGAGGTTCTCCTCCACGATGAAGCTGAGGTCCCGCGGGGTGATGCTGATCAACAGTTGTGCCGGCTTGACGATGAACGAGGGGATCAGGGAATCGTTCTCGCTGTGGTCATCGATGATGCTTCCCGGTGCCTGCAGGTCGACGAAGGAGCGCACGTAGAGCGGAATGTGCTTCTGCTGCAAGGGCTGCAATGTGCGTGGGTGGATCACACTGGCGCCGAAGTAGCTGAGCTCGATGGCCTCGCGGTAACTGATGTGTGCGAGCAGCCTGGTATCCGGGAAGCGGTTCGGATCGGCGTTGAACATCCCGGGAACATCCTTCCAGATGGTCACACTTTCGGCATCCAGCAGGTAGGCGAAGATGGCCGCGCTGAAGTCGGAGCCCTCGCGCCCCAGTGTGGTGGTGAAACCCTCCTCCGTGGCCCCGATGAATCCCTGAGTGACCACCGGGAACTCGACCCGGTCGCTGGCCTCCTCCCGGGGAAAGCTCTCCTTCACGAGCGCAGCGCTGGCCTCCCAATCCACCCGGGCATTGCGGTAAAGTCCATCGGTACGGACCAGGTCCCGCGCATCCATCCACGAGCAACCGTCCAGTTCCTCGCTCAGGAAGGCACTGACGATCATGGTGCTCCACAGCTCACCGAAACACACCACCTGGTCATAGTCCTGATCGGGCTTGTCGGTGGGCGTGCCACCCAACAGCTCCTCCAGTTCCTCAAAGCTCTCCAGCACCCAGGACTCCGCCTCCTCGAAACCGGGCACCACCTCCCGCAGGACCTTCAGGTGCCCGTCCCGCAGTGCGCTCAACTGTGCCTGGACATCCCTGCCCGCACGCCAGTCCCACACCAAGACCTCCAACGCGTTGGTGGTCTTCCCCATGGCGCTCACCACGATGAGGACCTCCTCTCCGGCAAAGTGCTTCAGCACCCTGGCCACATTGCGGACGCCGGCCGCGTCCTTCACACTGGCACCACCGAACTTGAACACTTTCATGACCTGGCGATCTTCTTCAATTGTTCCGAACCAAGTGACCCGTTGACCCACTGGGGATCCAACGCCGCGCCGAAGCGCTCATAAAAGCGGATGGCATCGGTGTTCCAATCCAGCACCTGCCACAACATCCCGGAGTAGTCCTTCTGCACGGCGTAAGCGGCGCACTGGCGGAACAGGCTATCACCGATACGTTGTCCCCGGGCACGCTCGGTCACAATGATATCCTCCAGATAAAGGCGTCGGCCCTTCCAGGTGGAATAGCGCTCGTAGCACACGGCCATGCCCACGATCGTTCCTTCCAGTTCGGCCACCCAGCCCACCCACACGGGCTTGCTTCCGAAGCCGGCATCGCACATGTGCTCCTGGGTCACGGTCACCTCCTCGGGCGCCCGCTCGAACAACGCCAGCTCCTGAACCAATTCCAACATGCGGGCTACATCAGAGGCCTGCGCCCGGCGGATGATCACGTCCATGCCTGCAAAGAAAGGACCGACCGACCGGTCCACCACACATGCTCTTCGCATCTTTGCACCACAGCTGTAGGCAGGGGTCATTTTCCGCCCCCCTGAGCTCCCGATCTTCCTATCACATGGCAATCATCAAGACCCTCGCCGAGTTCATCACCGAACGCCAGAACGAATTCACCTATGCCACCGGCGAGCTGAGCCAATTGCTCACCAGCTTCCGCCTGGCTGGTAAAATGGTGAACCGCGAGGTGAACAAGGCCGGACTGGCCGAGGATATCATCGGCGCACAGGGCACGGAGAACATCCAGGGCGAACAGCAACAGAAGCTGGACGTGTACGCGAACGACATCTTCATCCGCCTCCTGCGCAGCCAGGGCATGGTGTGCGCCGTGGCCAGCGAGGAGAACGACGACATCGTGCACTTCGACAACGGTGGCAAGTACGTGGTCGCCATGGATCCACTGGATGGCAGCAGCAACATCGATGTGAACGTCAGTATCGGCACCATCTTCAGCATCTACCGGCGCATCAGCGAAGGGCCGAAAGCGACGATGGAGGACTTCATGCAACCCGGCAATGCGCAGGTGGCGGCGGGCTACATCATCTACGGCAGCAGCACCATGCTGGTGTACACCACGGGGCATGGCGTCAACGGCTTCACGCTGGACCCCAGCATCGGAACGTTCTGCCTGAGCCACCCGAACATGCAGACACCCTCTGAAGGGAAGATCTACAGCGTGAACGAGGGCAACTACTACGAGTTCAGCGAAGGCGTGCGCAACTACATCGACGATTGCAAGCGCCAGCAGATGAGCGCCCGCTACATCGGCAGTCTAGTGGCCGACTTCCACCGCAACCTGCTGAAGGGGGGCATCTACCTCTACCCGGCCACGAAGAAGGCGCCCAAGGGCAAACTTCGTCTGCTCTACGAGGCCAATACGCTGGCCATGATCGTGGAACAGGCCGGCGGCATGGCCACGGACGGTAACACCCGCATCCTGGACCTCAAGCCCACCGAGCTGCACCAGCGCTGCCCGCTGTTCATCGGCAGCAAGGCGATGGTGGAGAAGGCCATGAAGGGGTAATGGAAAATTGACGTAGTCGAGGGTTGCCGGAGTTGCGGGTTGATGGGGCTGCATGGCGCCGTAGGCTTGAACGCTTGGCCAATTGTCGCCAGGACAACGGACCGCCTTCATGGTGGAGTCCGCGCCATCCATCACTTCGCCACCTCTTCATGGTACTTGAACACTGAGGCCGCCAAGGTGCACCGCATGCACCTTCCTACCTTCGCCTACCCATGAAGACACTGCTTTCCTTGCTGCTCAAGGCGGCTACAGCGACCATTCCCCTGGCCCAATGGGAGCTGCTCACTCCGATCAAGACCCGGAGCGAATTCCCGGGCATCCGGATGGTGTACGGAATGGTCGGTTACGCCTTCGACCTTCAAACAGACGCCGCAGAAGCGTGAACGATACACCCATGACCCTTCGAACCACACTTCTCGGCATCCTCATCCTCGGTGCGATCGCGCTGCCCATTCAGGCCCAGCAATGGCACCTGGTCGCGCCCATCAGGGACGATGACCGTATGGGAGACATGAAGATGATCGACCCGGTGACGGGCTTCATGATCGATGACCAGTACGGCGCCATCTTTTCCACGCGTGATGGCGGCGCGCATTGGGACCGCAAAGCGAACAACTTCGGCGCCGTCGGCATGCCCCGCGCCTTGTGGATGTGGGATGCACAACGCGGGGTGATCGCTGCGAACGGCGGCAGGATCTATCGCACCAACGATGGCTTCGACAGTTTCCTGCCGACGGTGACGATCATCGGAGTGACGATCGGCAATTGCACGGCGATCCATTTCGTGAACGATACGCTTGGATTCGTCGGGACCTCCACCGGCAAGATCTTTCGCACCGAGGATGCGGGCCTGACCTGGTCTTTGCAGAACAGCGGGATCACCGCCCAACTCGAACGCTTCTTCTTCGTGGATGATCAACTCGGCTTCGCGGTGGCCGCGCAGTTCATCCTACGCAGTACCGATGGTGGAAGCACGTGGGAGCAATTGCCCACACCCGAACTGGTGAACATCAAGGACCTCCACTTCTGGGATGCCATGAACGGGATCGGCGTGGGCGCGGTGGGCGTGATCCTGCGCACCGTGGATGGTGGCGATACCTGGTCCTCGATCACCTCGCCGACCACGTATACCATGAACGATCTCGAAGTACAAGGCAACACGTTGATCGCCTGCGGTGCATGGAGCCGCATCATCCGCAGTACCGATGGCGGAGCCACTTGGACCGTGCAAACCTCCGACAACCGCGAACGGTATTCGCTGAGTTTCACACCGGCAGGCGTAGGCCTGATGGGTGCCTCGGGCATCGTCTACCGTTCGCTGGACATGGGTGCAACGTGGAGCATGGTACACGTGGGCACACCGAACAGTTTGACCAGAATGAGCTTCGCGAATGACCAGATCGGGGTGGTTGCCGGCAGCACGGAAGGCGTGCGAACGATCAATGGCGGAAGGCACTGGGCCGCATCGGATGTGATCGGTCTCGGCGTACATATGAGGTCCGATGGCGCCGGTTCCTCGGGCGGCGGTCAGGGGGTGAATACGCGAACCGGCGATTTTTACGCAACGGTCCAGAACGGACCTACAGGATCGCGACCTCAAGTGGTGATACGCTGCACGCATTCCTTTTCGCCCACCACCTACATCGTGGCCGGCGGGAATTTGAACGGCGGGTTCTACCGGACCACCAACGGTGGCAGCAGCTGGACCTACACACCCGCTGGCAACCCTTACGACATGTACTTCCCAACCGAATCCACCGGATATGCCGTGGGCGAAGGAACCAGTGTGTACAAAACAACGGATGCCGGGATCACCTGGACCGATCTTGGGCCATTGGTGAGTGCAGGACAGGTCACGGTCTTCTTCCTGGATGAACAGCGCGGGTGGACAGGACTTCATCGAACCACGGATGGCGGGCAAACATGGACCCTCATGAGCGGTACGCCACAATCCACAGTGGCCGTCTTTTTCACAGATGCCGATACGGGCTATGCGGTCGCGTCATCCGGGCAGACCGTGCGAAGCGTGGATGGTGGAATGACCTGGGAGATCAACTACATCTCCGAAGTTCCGAATGCGTCCTTCAGCGATGCGGCCCTTGTGGATGGCACATTGATCGGTGTCGCGAACGGCGGCGACATCTTCCGGGCGCAGATCGGCTGCCCGGAGACCGCGTTCGTACCCGCGATCCAGCAGGTAGGTTCCTACCTCTGCACCCACACCTTCGGCACGGTGCAGTGGTTCCTGAACGGTGAGCCCATTCCGGATGGTAACGACCTGTGCGTGGAGGCCACCGCAGCGGGCAACTACAACGTGGTCGTTACCGAAGGGCCCGGTTGCGTTTCGGCGCCATCGGCCACCGTACAGGTGATCAGCACCGGGGTCCAGGCTGTGCCCCAGGACAAGACGCGGCTCTTCCCGAATCCCACATCCGATCTGGTATCCATCGAACGCATGGGATACTCGCCGGCCGTGGTGACGGTGATCGATGCACAAGGCCGCATGGTGGGGAGTAAGCACCTGAACGGAACGATCACAACCATCGATGTCCAGGACCTACCCCCTGGCTTGTACCTCGTGCATATCGCTTCTCAGGCCGGTGTGGAGTGCTTGCGCTTGGTGAAGGAGTAAGCGGCTTGCGGAACCCTCGTTCGGCCCGGATCCCTGGTGGATCGCCTTTATGATCGCCGTTCTGGTCCTCCAAATGCCCTGCATGGGGTGCGCTTCACCCTGTTCCGCGCGCTCCCCTGACCCGTAGCTTTGCACCCACTCCCGAACCCGATGCCCGGAATTGCCGGTATCGGGTTTCGGGCATTTTGGCGTCCATGAGCGATCATCTTTCCCCCATTACTCTCGCAGTATTCATATGCATCACACTCATGTCCTGTTTCAGCGACAAGCGAGAGGGTTTATTCGGAAGATCTGAGACGATTGAGGCTTCGATCGAAAGTGGAAGTTTCAAGGCTGTGTATATCCCGAACAAGACTGCGCTGATTCTTCAGGATGGAAGTGTGATTAACCTCGACACCGCCTGGGCTGAAACAATGGGCGCGTATGATGGAAGTGGCGATTTAAGAGCTGTCAAAGAATTCGGATACACGGTCCACCTACCATTCACCGGTCAAAACTTCTTGGCGTTCACGTTTGCGCTGAACCTACTCGATAAGTCCAACGAAGCTTTCACGAACGGCATGAGCGAAGGATACTGTGACCTGCAGCCGGGAATACTCACAGATACCATAGCTGTTGAACTATGGGAGAGGCACCCAGCTGATTCAATTGGTTGGACTCAACCAACCTCAACTGATACTGTTCTGCTCATTCGTCAATGACCTCCCTCCCCGACCTCCTCACCCTCTACCGCAACGACCCACGCGTCGCGCGCATCGCTGAAGGCCTGCAGCCCGATTCCGCAAGGGTGCAGATCGCGGGCACCATCGGTTCATCGCAAGCGCTGATCGCCGCGTCGGTCATCGATCGCACCAAGGGCGTACATGTGTTCGTCCTCACCGATAAGGAAGAAGCGGCGTACTTCATCAATGACCTGGAGGCGTTGCGCGGTGTTTCGCGTACCGTGGACCAACCCGGCAAACCTTCTGCGGACCGCAAGCACGACGACCTCTTCTTCTACCCCGCACCATCGCGTTCCGCTTACGACAGCGAAGGTCATCACGACGGGGAGCGCGTCACGCGGACGGAAGTGCTGGAAGTGCTGATGTCCTCGACTGCGCTCGGAGGGACAGCACCTCTCGTGATCGTCACCTACCCGGAAGCATTGGTCCCCTTGGTGGTGGCCAAGGAGGTGATGCAGAAGAACACCCTCGCGATCAAACGCAACGAGGAGCTACCGATCGACACGCTGCAGGAGTGGCTGGAAGAGACCGGATTCACCCGAGTGGAGTTCGTGTACGAGCCGGGGCAGTTCAGCATCCGCGGCGGCATCGTGGACGTGTTCAGCTACGGCAACGACAAGCCCTACCGCATCGAGCTCTACGGCGATACCGTGGAGAGCGTGCGCCGCTTCGATCCGCAGGACCAGCTGACCGTGGAGCGCTTGGCCGAGGCGGTGATCGTCCCGGATCTGCAGGATGAGGATGCCGCGCGCCAACAGCTCTTCTTCGCGCAATTGCCGGAGAACGCCACCATCTGGCTGCGCGATCTGCAAGCCATCGGTGATGCGGCCAAGAAGCAATTGAAGCTGCTGAGCGAAACGTACGAACGGTTGCCGGACAAGGACAAACACGCTACGCCAAGTGAGTTGCTCGCGACGGATGGTGCGTTGATCAAGGGGACGCTCGGTTTTAGGAAAGTGTTCTGGGCTGCTGGCCACTTGCCGCTGGCGGCTGGCCCATCCGCTGACCAGCTAGAAGCCAGCAGCCAAAGGCAAGTGGCGCTTTCGGTGGATTTCCAGCACCGCCCCCAACCCACCTTCGCCAAGGAATTCAAGGTCCTCAGCGGCGACCTGCACAACAAGCAGAACGCGGGCTACACCAACCTGATCGCGTGCAACAGCGCGAAGCAGAGCGAGCGCCTCTACTCCATCTTCAACGACATGGAGCACGAGGTGGCCTTCACGCCTCTTGTTCTGGACCTGCATGAGGGCTTCATCGATCCCGAGCTGAAGCTGGCGCTCTACACCGACCACCAGATCTTCGAGCGCTACCACCGCTACCGGCTGAAGGAGGGCTTCCGTAAGAACGCGCAGGCCCTTACGCTGAAGGAACTGACGCAACTGAAACCCGGTGACCTGGTGGTCCATATCGATCACGGTGTGGGCGTGTTCAGCGGACTGGAGACGATCGACGCGGGCGGCAGCATGCAGGAAGCGATCCGCCTGAAGTACCGCGACAACGACATCCTCTACGTGGGCATCCACAGCCTGCACCGCGTGAGCAAGTACAGCGGCGAAGAGAGCGGGAAAGCGCCGAACATCAGCAAGCTCGGCAGTCCGGCGTGGAAGAACCTGAAGGAGAAAACGAAGGCGAAGGTGAAGGCACTGGCCTTCGACCTGATCAAGCTCTACGCGCAACGCAAGAGCAAGCCGGGCTTCGCGTTCCAACCGGACAACTACCTGCAGCACGAATTGGAAGCGAGCTTCATCTACGAGGACACGCCCGATCAGCTGAAGGCCACGCAGGACGTGAAACGCGACATGGAGAAACCCACGCCGATGGATCGACTGGTCTGCGGCGATGTCGGTTTCGGGAAGACGGAAGTCGCGATCCGCGCGGCGTTCAAAGCGGCGTGCGACGGGAAACAAGCCGCAGTGCTCGTGCCCACCACCATCCTCGCCTTGCAACACTGGAAGAGTTTCTCCGCCCGCATGAAGGGCATGCCGGTGCGCGTGGAGTACATCAACCGCTTCCGCTCGTCAGCGCAGCAAACAGAGATCCTCAAGGACCTCAAAGAAGGAAAGATCGACATCATCATTGGCACGCATCGCCTGGTGAGCAAGGATGTGCAGTACAAGGACCTCGGCATCCTCATCATCGATGAAGAGCAGAAGTTCGGCGTGAACGTGAAGGACAAACTGAAGACCCTGCGCGCCACGGTGGATACGCTCACGCTCACGGCCACACCGATCCCGCGCACGTTGCAGTTCAGCCTCATGGGTGCGCGCGATCTCAGTATCATCAGCACGCCGCCACCGAACCGCTATCCGGTGAGCACCATGCTGCAACCTTACGATGAGGTGGTGATCCGCGGTGCCATCGAATACGAGCTCTCTCGCGGCGGCCAGGTCTACTTCCTGCACGACAAGGTGAAGAACATCGAGTTCATCGCCGACATGATCCGCAAGCTCGTGCCCGGTGCGCGTGTGGGCGTGGGTCACGGTCAGCTGGAAGGCCACAAGCTGGAGGAAGTGATGATGGACTTCATCGAAGGCAACACCGACGTGCTCGTCTGCACCACCATCGTGGAGAACGGCCTCGACATCCCGAACGCCAACACCATCATCGTCAACGAGGCGCAGAATTTTGGGCTTAGCGATCTGCACCAACTGCGCGGACGCGTGGGCCGCAGCAACAAGAAGGCCTACTGCTATTTGCTCGCTCCCAGTCCGCATTTGCTGCCCGACCTCAGTCGCAAGCGCCTGCAGGCCATCGAGCAGTTCAGCGACCTCGGCAGCGGCATCCACATCGCCATGAAGGACCTCGACATCCGCGGTGCGGGCGACCTGCTCGGCGCGGAACAGAGCGGCTTCATCAACGACATCGGCTTCGAGACCTACCACAAGATCCTCGAGGAAGCCGTGCGCGAACTGAAGGACCAGCATTTCAAGGACCTCTTCGACGATGCCCAAGGAGGTAGCCACGCCCTCGCCCGTGGATCACGTCGCGACCAAAGCGACGACTGCATCATCGAGACCGACCTCACCATGCTGATCCCCAACAGCTACGTGAGCGAGACCGCCGAACGCCTCGCCCTCTACCGCAAGCTGGACGACATCAAGGACGAGACCGAGCTCCAGAAATTCACTGCCGAGATCACCGACCGTTTCGGCGCCATCCCGCAGCAGGTCACCGAACTCATGGAAGCCATCCGCCTCCGCTGGCTCGGCCAACGCATGGGCCTGGAGAAGATGGTGCTCAAGAAACAAACTCTCATCGGCACCTTCATCGCCGATCAGAAACATCCGTTCTTCGAAGGGGAGACCTTCCACTCCGTGCTACGCGCCGTGCAAGCGCAACCGCGCAAGTTCAAAGTGTATGAGAAGGCGGGGACGTTGCGGATCAGCGTGCAGGATGTGAAGAATGTTCAAGGAGCGAAAGTGGCGTTGGAGAGTGTGGTTGGGGTGAAGGAGGTGGTCTGATCTATCTTCGTGATACCATGGCCAAGTCACCAAAGCGCAGTAAGTCCTACAAGCGGGTGTCCGTATCTGAACCTTCGGAAGTAAGCTAACCCCAAGCCGTTTACGCACGCAAGGTCACCCCACCGAGCAGACGGAAACCGGCCGGTCGGAAAGGCTATGACGCCAAGCGATCAGCGGGAATGATTCCTGGTATCGCTGAGCGCATGAAGGAGTATCTGAAGACCTTGCGCGATGGTCGCTCAGCACTTGCTTGTTGACACCAACGTGCTGATCCATCATTGGAACGGAGATGTGAGTACCACCTCGATACTGGATCGCGCCGTGTTTCATGTGTCCTTCATAACCGAGATCGAGATCCTGGGTTTCCATGGCTATACCGCTCATGAACGTGCGAAGGTCACCGCCGACATGGCCACGATCCGGATCACGGACGTCGACGCGGGCATCAAGTCCGCAGCCATTGATCTGTGCGCACGCTACTGCATGAAGCTCGCCGATGCATTGATCGCCGCCACGGCCATACGCTTGGGTATACCTCTCGTCACCGAGGACAAACACTTCAAGCGTTTGAAGGACGAGGTCACCGTGGAGTTGATACAATCGCCTGACAACAACCAGTAGCGCATCATAAAGGGAAGGAGAAGAGGTTAGCTCGCATGCCCACCACTCAGAATTTGGCTTCGTATGGATAGCTTGGTGAAACGCCACGGACATTGCCGAGCTTGGGCTTTTCGCTTTAGGGATCGGACCGTAAAGCCCGCAAGCAAGGGGGCACGACGAGTGCGGACTTGAATGCCTTCGGCTTCGCTCAGGCTAAAGTCCAAGCCCGACGGCGCTGCTCACGAGCTGAGGCCCTGCGAAGCGAGGGGATGAGCGCCGGAACGCCCCGACCCTATTGATCCGTCCACTGCCCCTAACTTTCGATCCGCAAGAGAATGCCATGAACGAGATCATCTGCCCCCATTGCGGCAAAGCCTTCAAGATCGATGAAGCGGGTTACGCGGACATCCTGAAACAGGTACGCGACCACGAGTTCGAGAAGACGATCCACGAGCGACTGCAGATCGCCGAGAAGGAGAAGCGAACGGCCATCGAGCTTGCAGAAGCGAAGATCACCGGACAGCTCCAGCAAGAAGCGGCCAAGAAGGACACGGAGATCGAGCGTTTGAAGTCCAGCTTGCACGCTGCCGAAGCGGCCAAGCAGTTGGCGCTGAAGGAGGCATTAGGCGCTGTGGAGAAGGAGCGTGATGGGCTCGCGAACGAGCTACAGCAGATGCGACAAGCCAACAAGGCCGAAGCACAACTGGCCGAGCAGAAGCTGCTGAACGAACTGCAGAAAGCGGCAGCGACGAAGGAGGCGCAGATCCAGGAACTGAAGGCGAAGCTCGACGCGATCGAGGTGGAGAAGACCCTCGCGATCACCCAGGCGGTGAACGCGGTGGAGAAGGAACGCGACGAGCTGAAGAACGGACTGAAGCAGGTGGAGCTGGAGAAGAAGCTGGCGGAGACGGCGCTGAAGGACAAGTACGAAACACAGCTCAAGGACCGGGACGATGCCATCGAACGCCTGAAGGACATGAAGGCGAAGCTGTCCACGAAGATGGTAGGCGAAACGCTGGAGCAGCACTGCGAGATCGAGTTCGAGAGGTTGCGAGCCACAGCTTTCCCGAAGGCCTTCTTCGAGAAGGACAACGATGCCAAGTCCGGTAGCAAGGGCGATTTCATTTTCCGCGATGTGGACGAAAGCGGGATCGAGGTGGTGTCGATCATGTTCGAGATGAAGAACGAGAACGATGGGACCGCGACCAAAAAGAAGAACGATGACTTTCTGAAGGAGCTTGATAAGGACCGGAATGAGAAGGGCTGCGAGTACGCGGTCCTCGTTTCACTGCTCGAGCCGGAGAACGAACTCTTCAACGGAGGCATCGTGGACGTCTCCCACCGCTATCCGAAAATGTATGTGGTGCGACCACAGTTCTTCATCCCGATCATCACCCTGTTGCGCAACGCCGCGCAGAACTCATTGAAGTTCAAGACGGAGCTCGCGCTGGTGAAGGCGCAGAACGTGGACATCACCAGTTTCGAGAGCGAACTGGAAGCCTTCAAGAGCGCTTTCGGCAGGAACTACGACCTGGCTTCGCGCCACTTCC
>CAMCAZ010000052.1 GCA_945872795.1 Chryseobacterium gleum | reverse complement strand
GTCGCGCTGCAACCGTTGCTGGTCACCGTCACCGAGTAGGTGCCGCTGGCGCTCACCGTGATGCTCTGCGTGCTCTGGCCTCCGGGGCTCCATACGTTGCCCGTGGCACTGCTGCTGGTGAGCGTAACGCTGCCACCGGCGCAGAAGGTCGTGGGACCGCCCGCGCTGATCGTCGGCGTGGCCGGGTTCGCGTTCACCGTTACAGTAACGATCTGCTGCGCGGAGGAGCAACCGTTGCTAGCCGTTACGGTGTAGGTGCCAGTAGCCGCTGCCGTAGCACCGTTGATGCTGGGGTTCTGTGCTCCTGAGACGAAACCGTTCGGGCCGGTCCAGGAATAGGTGATGGTCCCAGATCCTGTCGCGGAGGCGTTCAGGGAAAGGATTGCACCGGCGCAGATGGGGCTGTTGCTGCCCGCGCTCGTGATGGTCGGTGCGGCGATCAGGGTACCAGCGCAACCACAGTTGGGTGCAGTACCGGTATAAACATCGTTGATCGTGCAGGGGTTGTTGTCGTTACAAGTGGTGCCGGGCAAGGCCGTACCACCGATCACTCCAAGACAGTCAGCCGTACAGCTCCCGATATTCACCCCGGTCGCATCGATCGTTCCCGTCAAGGGCGGCACCTGCTGTCCATTCAACGAAACGAAGAAGTTACGGTTGTTGGCCAGCGTCCACGTGTCATTCACAATGTTGAAGGCCGTACAACCCGTATTGTTGCTGACATTGATCCGCCACACAGTGACCCACGTATTCGCAGGCAGCGACTCTTCGCAACCACCATCATCGATCAGATCGCCGATCTGGGCCTGACCGACGGACGTCCAGGTCCGGTACTTGAACCCGTTACCAGGTGTCTGTTGGGCCGAGGGTCCGAGAGGGAACGCTTGGTTCGAAGTACACCAAGGGCTTGAACCCAGACTTAGCGTGGCAGGCGAACTATCCGGCCAACGGACGGTGAACACCAGGTTGCTGATGATCTCATCGAAGGAGGCCCCATTGGCCCTCAATCGCACATCCAATTGGTTCGCCGTTGGGCCAGGGACCAGGTCGATGTCCACCACGGGCAGCTGGGCCTGTGCCGCAAAGGGTGAAAGGACCGCAGCGAACAGGGCTCCCGAAAACCTGCTTCGCAGGCTGGGTTTAATTCTACACATGTGAATGATGGTTGAAGGATCGGATTGGTCTGAAGCTGCGAAGGTCAGGTTATGGAAAACCTGGCAAAGAATGATCAGGGAAGTTGCTCAGTACGGGTGTTCGTGGGGACGGTTCCACCGATGTTCGACAAGATCATGTCACGATCGTTCCCTACCCCGGTGTACTTCACGACACCGTCCAAGTTCGTGTCCGTGATAAGATACCCGGCCGCGGTGTTCGTTGGGACAGTACCTCCGATGGCCGAGAGGATGGGGTCACGGTCGTTGGAATCTCCAGTGTATTTCAAGGATAGATCCCTTGTAGCGTTACCCGCCCACAACACGGCCAGTCCGTTCACCGTCTTGCGCGCTTCGGTGCCATGGGTCTCGGTGGCAGGGGACGTCAGATCCACCGTCACTGCATTGCCACCCAACGTCACGGGTTGTGCCGTCATGCATCCGAAGTGGTTCCGGTGTTTCACTGAGATGTGGTATTGCCCGCTGAGCAGACCAAAACGCAGCGGTGTTCCGGCCGCTCCGATCACCTGGCCCGAACGGGTGACCAGTGCACTCCGCGTGGCCAGTACCTGGGTCGGCTGTGCTGCACTTCGCAGTTCCACGAACACCCAATCCACGATCGCATTGGAACCGGTCTGGGCCAATACCGCACCGGAGATCGACTCATTGCCGCCGCCTACATGCGTGAAGCCCAAGCCTGTGAACGGCTCTGACGTGGGGATGACCCCTGCCACACGAAGGTCATCCTTCATCAGTCCTGAGGCCTGATCGAAAGGACCTTCCAACATCACCTTGATGTCCACCGTCAGACCTTCCGTCACCACGGCGGTGACAGGAACGCGGGCGCTCTCGTTCACGACCTCGGGTGTACGTACCTCCCAATCGTAGAGATAATAGTAATTGGCGGCACCGCCGGTACTTCCGGTAATGGCTCCCAGGCCGGCGAGCGCATAGGGATAGGTGACACCGGAAGCATCGCGATGCAATTGCTGGATGATCTCCGTATTGTCATCGAAGGCCGTGATGCGGTGGTTCGCACCAGCTGGGACCTTGAAATCGAGTTGGACCCTTGACGTACCGTTGGACACGTACACCACCTTTTCAGCGATCAGGTTACCGGTGTTGTCCACCAAAGCGAAGTGACGTTCTCCGTTGCCGGTGGCGTAAACCTTTACGGAGGAGAGCGTGAAGGGCTGATAGGCATCAAAGATCAGCCATTGCTTGACGCTGTTCGAATTCTGGGTACCGGTCAGGTTGATCTTCCCGACGTTGGCAGTAACACCGGGAGTAACCATCCGCCTGGATGCATAGAAGGTGGCGCTTTCCGAAAGTACCGGGGTGGTGAACGCCAGACCGCTCGCGAGCGGAGTCGGGGCCACCATGTCCGTATACCAGAGGACCTCGCCACCGGTGGTCTGCGCGCTGAGCAATGCGCTGGCCGGTCCGACCACCTCATCGCCTTCCACCGTCGGAGGCGTGACCAGCGTCTCCATCGTGACCGCCACCGCGCTGGACGCCATGGTGCCGCATGGACCTGTCACGGTCACACTGTAATTTCCTGCCTGTGCAACGTCAATGGTGCGGGTCGTGGCGCCGTTGCTCCACAGGTACGAATAACCGGGCGATGCCGTCAGGCGTACCGTACCGCCCGCGATTCCTTTCAGGCCGTTGGGAGCTGAAATGCTTGCTGTTCCGCCGCTTCCGTTCGCGCGTTGTTGCGTGAGCGTAAAAGGGATCGCCGTCCAGTTGTTGCTATCGTTCTCCTCAGCGAAGACGTTCGTCGGGTCCACTTCTGCGACGATCCAATAGTTGCCATTGCAAAGGCCGTCCATCATGATGATCCACATCATGTCCAAGGATTCCGAGTAGATGTCCGTGCGCCCTACCGAGATCCCCTGGACGTTGGTGCCACAACCATAGGCACCATACAGACCGTTGTTCGGGAACATGGGGGTGGTCATCACCGTGCCTCCGCCATACTCCTGTGTATCGCGGCAATGGCCATTGTAGGTCGTACAGCTGCCATAATCCATCAGGCAGAAACCGATCTTGGCGCCCGTCGCCACGATAGGCCATTCTCTTGGGTCGGACACCCCGGTCTGTGGTAACCGAAGGGTCATGGTGGTCCAATCGTTCACATGATAGTGTCCATGGGCAGCATGGTAGGTCATGCTACCTGCCTCCCTTTCGCTGGAGGTCATGGCAGGCCCGTTCTTGTGATAGACACGTTGGTAGATGATCTGCTTGGGATTCTCACCGTTGGGGCAGGAGAAATTCTGTTGACCGGCTACTGTAAAGGAATCCGTGCCACAAACAAAGCGACGTACCCCCTGCAGATTGGCAGTGCGAACCTCCAAAGGCCCGTTACCGATGTTGGGCGTGGAGCCGCTCACGCGCAGGCGACCTGCGTTGGTCCCGGATTGAGGGTATTCACTGGGACCTGATGCGTATTGCTGCAGTCCGTACCAAGAAATGGTAATGTCCGGTTTCAGGTCACAATCCGTTTGGCCTGGCACTTCACAGACGCAGGTGGTGGCTGTGGTGAGACTGCATTGTGCATGAACAGCGGAGCTGAATGACAGCAGAATCACTAAACACAGTGTGTAACGTATCATCATGTATGGATAGGTTCTTCCCCCGGAGCAGGGATAGCAGGTGCAATATACTGGCACATTGACGTCACCGTCAAGAGACCGTTAACCTTAGTTAGCCCGAACGACCGGCAGGATCCCCAGTATGCCCCCCGAATTGACCATGACCGAATAGGTGCCATTGGGTAGCGAACCCAGATCAAGCATCACCGGTTCATCATCCAAGGCCGTGCCGGTCATCAGCACCCTGCCGCTGATATCGCGCAAGGCCCAGGTATCCACCCGATGGCCCTGCCGGGCCCGGATGGTCAACCTATCCTGAAAGGGGTTCGGGAATGCCGTGAAAGACTCCATTCCACCTTTCGCAGAGGAGATCCCGACTGTTGGAGCGTACCTCGCCAGACCTGCGGTGGCGGTCCCCGCCCAAAGCACGCCGTCACGATCACGAAGCACCGAAAGCACGCTGTTATCCGGCAGGCCGGAGTTCTCCTGATCGAGCGTGTACCAGTCACTGGCATCATTGAAAAGCAGCACCCCGGCGATCTGGGTACCCACGATCTTCTGGTCGTTGGCATCCACGAACACGCTCGTCATACTGTTGTCCGGCAATCCCAATGTGAAGCCATTGTATGCGAACCAAGGTCCACCTTGAAAATCCTGGGAGTGCCAGACCAGTCCACCCGAAGGGCAGGCCAACCAGCGGTCGCCATTGGAATCCAGCGCGATGGCGTTGGTGCTATTGTCCGGAAAGAAGGAATTGAAGGTAGTATAGTAGATGAACTCCTCCTCCGTGAAATAGACCAGACCGGCATTCACCGTCGCCACGGATACCAGACCATCCTCCCGCACGGCCACGGCACGGGTGTTGGGCAAAAAGAACTGGAAGCCCAGGTGGCTCTCCGGAGAATCATCATACAAACGCCACCCCTCACCGGTATCGCAGGCCAGACCCAGCGGGGTGCTGATCCACACCCATCCCCGATGGTCGTGGGTGACACCATTGATCTCATCCAGCGCAAATGGACCATTGCTGCTGTTCAGGTAGGTCCACTCCTCCCCTTCCAAGATGCCGATGCCATTGAAGAGCGTGCCCACCCACAACCGGTCCAACGAATCCACCGCCAGGCAGGTGATATCATTGGACGGTAAACCGGAGTTCGTGGTCTGAAGAACGGTCCACTCCGAACCGTCGTATCGGCACAAGCCAAAATCGGTCCCCGCCCAAAGAATGCCCGCCTCATCTTGCAGCAGGCAACGCATGGTGTTGCTCGGGAATCCCGCTGTGCTGATGTCGAAGACCTCCCAACTTCCTCCCTGTGCCGATACCAGACCATTCGACAAGGCGGCCAACAAGCCACAGAGAAAAAATGCACGCGAGACGAACCTGCTCATGGCAACTGCTGGATCCGGACGTTCGTTGGAATGGCACCACCGATATTGGAAAGGATGGGGTCACGGTCGTTTCCTGCTCCGGTATAGCGCACGATACCATCCAGGTTCACATCCGCTGTGAGATAACCCGCCACGGTGGCTGTCGGGACCGTTCCGCCGATCACGGCGAGGATCGGATCCCGATCGTTCCCTTCACCGGTATAGGCCAGTTTGTCGTCCAATAGTACGTTGCCGCTCCACAACCATGCCGTGGCACCGCTCACCCGGCGAGCGTCCGTACCGAATGTTGCCAAGGACGAGTTGCGCAGGTTGACCGTGATAGCGGTACCGCCGAGACCGATCGCCTGCTGCGTCATGCAGGCCAGATGGTTCCGATGACCCACCGCCACAAAATATGATCCTGGCACGGCCGCAAAGACCACCGGCGAGACACCGTCCGTATCCACGATATCACCATCGCGTTGCAAAAGCGCTTGGCGCGTGGCCACCACGGTTCCGCTGGATGAGCCTGAACGCAGTTCCAGCCTGACCCAGTCCACTATGGCGTTCACACCCGTAACTGACAGTACTTGGGCCGTCGTGGTCTCTCCTCCCCCCCCAAGCTGCACATACCCCAGCGCGGTGTAGGGTTCGGCGATCGGAATCAGGCCGTTGACGCGCAGCGCATCAGACATCAACGACTGCTGGGGGTCGTACGGACCATCGAGCCAGATGCTCGCACTTACCCGCACTTCGTCTTGGACACAGAAGGGCACCACGGCCGGATCGTTCACATTGATGTCCTGTGAGACGTTCGCCAAGGTGACGTTCGTTCCATCCACTACGCGCACAAAACCATTCCCGTAAGCGCAACAGTTCCCGTCACCGAAAGAGTCAAAGACCCGCAATTCATAACAACCTGAGGGTAAACAGAGGTCAAGCGGAGCCTGCGCCTGGGTGCCATTCGCAGGAAGCTGAACATATGGCCCACCGGATGCAACTACCGTGGCTCCTTGAAGGATCTGCCAGGTGGTCTCCTCCCCATACCGATCGATGGTCACCTGCACCTGCACCGGTACACAGGCGGATGTGGTGAAGGACCACGTTGCACCGGCTTCACCGAACCCACACCCGTTCACGGCTTGCACAGTCCAATAGTACGTAGTGGAGGGAGCATCAGCCGTGGCAGGCTGGTAGGTGGTTGCTGTGATCCCCACTGCGCTTTCCACAATGTTGATCATCCCAGGGTCCGTGGCGATCTGTAGGGCATAGCTCACCGCACTGCTCGTGGCGTTCCAGCTCAGCGCTGCTCCCGGAGGAGTGTTCGTGGCCCCGTTGAGCGGTGCGGTCCGTATGACCGGCCCGGGCACGTTCCCGATCTCCAAGGTCAGCGGGATACTTCTATTTCCACTGGCTGAGGTTGCCGAAAGGGTGAAGGGAAAGTTGCCAGGAAGTTGGTTCTGCGTGCCCGAAATGGTCACTGTCGATGAAGCCCCCGGTGTGATGGGGTTCGGGCTGATGTTCGCGACCAGGCCGCTGGCCAGACCCGTCACACTGAGCGTGATCGCCTGGGTGTAACCGGCGAGGGAGGAGCTTTGCACCGTGTACACTGCATTCGCTGGCTGGCACACCTGAACCGAGGATGGCGACACGATCAAGCTGTAGTCCGGCGCCGTGGGAGCCGTGATCGCGAAATTGGTGTTCGAGATGTCGTAGAAGATGTTCGCCGACCCACGCACCATGACCCGTGCACTGGTGGTGGCCGGGATGTTCGGCACCGTCACGGACTGGGAGCCATCATTGGGGGTGGCGCTCAGCAGGGTGAACGGATAGGTGAACCCGCCGTCCACCGAGAGCAGGATATCCACGTTGGCGCAACTGACCGGGGATGCCGTGGTGGCCGCCACATCCCAGCTCACGGTCTGCGCGGTGTTCACCGGCCACGAAACGTTGGTGTTCGGCAGCGTGACCAGGAATGGACCCGCACTTCCGGCCACGGTCACCACCATGTTGCTCTGTGCATTGCTGCCTCCGCCCGGCACATTATCGCGCACGGTGACCCGGAAGTTGTAGGTGCGGGCCACACTGGCAAGAACCTCCCAGGTCGGGGTGGTGCCCGCCACCACAGCACTCAGCACTGGGAAATAGCGCTGTGGCGAAGTAGTGGGGGTCAGGGATCGAAAACTGGGACCATTGGTATTGGTGGCCACCGGTGGTTGCGTGGAGACCTGGTTGTCCATCTCCTCCCAGCAATAGGTCAGCACATCTCCGGCATTCCCATCGCTGCCACTGGCGGTCAGCACGAACGGAGTGCTGCGCGGGATGGTGTAGTTCGTGCCGGCGCTCGCGGTTGGGATCAGGTTGCCCGATGCGGTGACCTGCGGACAGGTGCTGCTGGTCCCCACCGTGATGTTGGCGGCCATCTCCTGCATGCTGTAGCCGTGGAAATAGGCATCCGAATTGTTCTGCACGTTCGGGGAGCAGATGCCCGCATAACCCATGATGGTGGAGGCACTGCCGGGCTCAAAGGCGGCTGCGCTGGCACGGTTGCAGTTGTTGTTCTGGGTATGGTTGCCACCATACTGGTGCCCCATCTCGTGGGCCACGTAGTCAATATCGAAAGGGTCACCGACCGGCGATCCCGAACCGGTCACACCCCGTGCTTTTCCGGAACTGCTGCAGGGGCTGTTCAACTGTGCAACGCCTCCACCGCCTGTACTGAACACATGCCCGATGTCATAGTTGGCGGAACCGATCACGTTGGTGCAAGTGGTCTGGTTCTCCCCCAGCATGGTGGAACCGTTCGTATTCGTATAGGGATCGGTGGCCGCATTCAGGTAGATGAGCTGATCCGTGTTCGGCACAAGCACCATCGTCAACGTAGCATCCCGTTCGAACTGTGCGTTCACACGGTTCATGGTGGTCACCATGGCGGCCAGCGCGAAGCTCTTGTTGTTGTTGGTGGTGGTGCTGCCATGGAAATTGGCGTACTCGCCCGTACAGGCCAAGGCCAGCCGGTAGGTGCGCTTCTGTCCGTCGCCCACGCGGTCCATTCCCATCTGCTGGATCCACTGACGGGTCCGTGCCGCTTCGGCAGGCAGGTCGTTCACCTGTTCATAGCTGCAATGCACCGACCCTTCAGGCAGTTCCTTGCGAAGATCGGCCTTCCGGTACACGGTAACGAGCGTGGCATCACCGTGTACATAGGGGTCCATGAACCACCACCCCGCCTGATCGTCCATCACCATGCCATGAAAACCTTGTGGGGTGAGGTCGAACCGGGCCTGAACACCCGGATGGTCCATACTCACCCCCGCATATGTGCGGATCTCGGGGTAGCGCGCCGCCAGCTCGGGATGCATCACCACAATAGGCCGGATCCTGAAACGCTCCGAACCACCACTTGGTGTGGGAAGATCAAGAACGCTCTCCAACTCGCCTGGTGACGCCAGTCGTTGGGATAGCGCAGTCGCATCGATCGTGATCAGGCGCTGCTGCAGCGCCACGATGCGCCGCATGCTCGCCGTCACGTCACGGCTTTCTTGAAGATCGGACCAGAACCGCCTCTCCTGTCCTTGAGCACCATGCCCCAGCAGGAAAGCCAACACGACGACCAGCGAATGCTTCATGATCCGAAAGCAAAAGGTTTATCAGCGGCCAGTGATCACGACCCTGCGCGAGAACTGCGCTTGGGGTGATCGGACCTGAAGGAGGTAAGCTCCTGCAGCATAACCCTGAAGGTCCAAGGTCTCCACGAAGCGTCTCGGACCTCCGGTGCGCTGGGCGGACCAAACGATACGTCCTGCAGGATCTAGCAGACGAAGGTCCAAGGAACTCACCTGTTCGCTCAGGTCCATGGTCAGCGTCGTGGAACCGACGGCGGGATTGGGAAGAACGCTCAACCCGCCTTGTCCCAAGCCACCGGAGATACCGCCCGTGGAGAAGGTGTAGATCTCACCGGTCCGGTCCTGACCGTTCAGGGAGATGTAGTAATCGCCGTTATTGTTGATGTCGCCCGTCCAGTCATCGTTCACGATCTCGAACAGGCTGGGACCACCGTTCACGGCCACTTCTCCAATGACCACCTCCTCACCGCCGACCCAGAACGTCTCCAGATCCTCCAAGGTCACCAGACTGAAGCCGGCGAACACCTGATAGCGATAAATGCCGGACACCTGTTCAGACCCGGATTTGCCGAAGGGTATGAAGAAATTCGCGGGTGAGATCTGGGAGACACCTCCCAAGGAAGCGCCGTCCGCATCCAACCAACGCACGGTGAAGACCAAGCTGGAGACCAGGCCATTAAAATTGGCATCGGGCCGCAGCCGGACCTGCACGGACCCGCTCTCCAGAGGAGCAAGGGTGATATCCACAGTGGGCAATTGCGCCTGAGCGCGGAGACCTGCCCCAAGGACAAGTAGAAGGAAGAAAAAGATCCGGGTCGAACGCATGGTCAATGGCAGGTGAACGCATTGACCGCCCCCTGTGAACCAAAGTTAGGGGATACGCACAACGCCCGTATAAGACGACGATCAGGTTTCTTGGCCTGCCCGATGGCCAGGAGGTCCTAAAGTATCTCCTTGACCAGGCGCTCAATGGACACGCCCTCCGCTTCCGCCTTGTAGTTACGGACGAGGCGGTGCCGAAGAATGGAGGTGGCCACCGCCTGCACATCCGCGATATCGGGCGAGAAGCGACCATGTGCCAGGGCATGGGCCTTGGCCCCCACCACCAGGTATTGCGAGGCCCTGGGGCCTGCCCCCCAACTGACGTGATCATTGATCACCGCAGGTGCTGCGGGCGTGCCCGGTCGCGTCCGGGAAACGAGCTTCACAGCATACTCGAGCACGTTGTCGGGCACAGGGATGCGGCGCACCAGACCTTGGTAATGCAGGATCTCCTCGGCGGAAAGCACGGGTTCAACGATAGGCTGGGCATCGCTGGTGGTGGCCTTCACCACGGCCACCTCTTCTTCGTAGGTGGGATAATCCACCCAGATGTTGAACATGAAGCGATCCAGTTGTGCTTCAGGCAAAGGATAAGTCCCCTCCTGCTCGATCGGGTTCTGCGTGGCGAGCACGAAGAAGGGATCGGGCAGCCGGTGGGTCTGGCCGGCCGCGGTCACGGACTTCTCCTGCATGGCCTCGAGCAGTGCGGCCTGCGTCTTGGGCGGCGTGCGGTTGATCTCATCGGCCAGGATGATGTTCGCGAAAACGGGGCCCTTCACGAAGCGGAACTTCCGGTCCTGGTCCAGGATCTCCGATCCGATGATATCGCTCGGCATCAGGTCGGGAGTGAACTGGATGCGGTTGAACGTGAGGCCCAGTGCGCGCGAAACGGTGTTCACGAGCAGGGTCTTGGCCAGGCCGGGAACACCCACCAGCAGGCAGTGTCCACGGCTGAAGATCCCCAGCAGGACCTGGTCCACCACGGCATCCTGGCCGATGATGACCTTGTTCACTTCCCGCTTCAGCCGCTGGTAATGCTGGCCGAACTGCTCAACGGATCGTACGTCACTGGTGGGGGTGGTCATGGTCTTTCGGATTATTCCCTGTTCGCTTCGGCTACCCGGTCGGATCACTCGTCGACGGTGGTATGCACCCACTGATGCAGAAAAGGGCATGCTGCATGGTCGGGTGCAATGCGTACGTAGGTGGCGTTCAGCCGGTCCTCCACCCATCGGTCGATGGCCTTGGAGCGGAGCTGACCTTCGGTGGCCTGTTGCATCAATCGGTAATCGTCCTTCAAATTGGCCCGATGGGGTTCCGTTCTCACCAGCAACTGCAAGAGGCGGTAGGCTTTTGAAGCGTCGGGCATGACGATGAGCTGCGGATCGCTCACGGCCCCGGTCTGCAGCTTGTCCAGCACGAAGAAGGTCTGCTGGTCGAGAGCGCTCATATCCCATCGGGGGCTGTTGCTGGATGGTTCGATCATGACCCCGTTCATCCCCCGACTTTCCTCGTCGTCCGAATGGTCCGCTGCGGCCTCAGCAAAGGTCATGCGGCCTTCGCGGATGGAGCGCGCCAGACTGTCCAACAGTTCACGGGAACGCTGCAGGTCGATGCTGCCCACTTGCGGGCGCATCAGCACGTGGCGGGCGTTGTACTGCTCTCCACGCCGTTCGATCAATTGCATGAAGTGCCAGCCGTACTGGGTCTCGAACACCTGGGAGACCTCGCCCTCCTTGAGGCTCATGGCCACGGCATCGAATTCGGGCACCATGACCCCCGCAGGCACGAGGCCCAGCGCGCCGCACTCCTTGGCGGATCCAGGGTCCTCGGAATACAGGATGGCCACGGTGCAGAAATCCTTGGTCCCGGCAACGACCTGCTCCCGGTACTCCTCGATCTTGCGGCGCACCCGGCGCACCTCCTCCTCGTTGGGCTTGGGGATCTTCAACACCTGCCCATACTCCACTTCCGCGTTGATGAACGGGACACTGTCCTTGGGGATCTGGTCGAAGAAGCGCTGCACGTCACGCGGGGTCACCCGGATCTCGCCCGTCACCTTCTGCTGCATGGTCTGCACCAACAGTTGATCATGGACCTGCGGACGGAAGTCATCCTTGATCTCGGCCACGCTCTTTCCGTAAAAGGCCTCAAGTTTCTCGTCACCGCCCAACTGTTGTGAGAAATAACGGATCCGTCGGTCGAGTTCGGCGTTCACCTGTGCCTCCTCCACGATGACACTGTCCAATCGTCCCTGCTCCACCAGCAGCTTCTCGTAGAGCAGGTCCTCCAATTCCCCGCAGACCATCGTGGCATCGGCAGGCCTCCCGCCTTGGCTGGCCTGCTCCACACGGCCCATCAGATCCGAGTGCAGGATGGCCTCACGGCCCACCACCGCCACCACCCGATCGATGAGCAGACCCGCAGGCTGGCAGACCACGATCATGGGCAAGAGCCACGCGGCCAAAGCCGGCGCCAACTTAAAGGACCTCGATATCCTTGCGGTCAAGTGCTTCACGGTAAAGGTCTTGGCGCATGCGCTCCAGGAGCTGCAATTTGCGCTGATTCAACACGATCGATCGGATATCACGCTCCACTAGGTCCAAGGGTGACAGACTGTTCCGTTCACGCAGCTCGAGCACGTCCAGGAAGAACATCAGTTCACCGTCCTTGAGCACGATGCGCTGACCGCTTTTCAAGGCGAGCTCCTCCGCAGCCTGGCGCGCGGGCAGTTCGTTCTGCAGCTCAGACCAAGTGGTCCAGGTGGAGCTGCGGTCCATGATGGGATGGCCACGTTGGGCCAACCAGAGCTCCACTTCACGCATATCCTCCGGCTTGCCGCTCATGAATGCCTCCTCCAACCTGCGTCGGGTGCGTTTGTCGCCCTCCGTGATCTTGAACCACCGGGCACGCAGGATATTGTCCCTCAGTTCGAAGTTCACCTTGTTGGCCTCGTAGTACTGGGCGAGTTCCTCGGCGCCGACGGCCGTATCCAGTTTCTGGTTCACCAGTTCCTGCTCGTAGGCGAAGATCAGCAGGGAGTTGCGGTAGTCCCTGAGCTTCACTTCAAAATCCTTGTCCTCGCCGGCGATGTTCTGTTCGGCCTTGTGAAGCACCACCTGCTGGTTCAGCCAGTTGGTGATGAACGCGAAGGCCATGGCCGCACTGTCCGCCCTGCTCACCTCCATGGGGACGACCTGGCGGATATCGCTCCAATAGAGCTTCTGGTCGAAGGCCCGGGCCACGACCGGATCGCCCCCATCCTCGCCTGGCGTGCAGGCAACAAGCCACAAGGGCACCAATGCGGCCTTGAACCAAGGACGCTCCAGAAGCCCTGAGTGCAGGTGGTTCACTTGATGGAATACAGCACGTCCTTGTTCACCGAAACGGGATACTTCGCACGCAGCTCAGCGATCCATTCCTTCTCCAAACTGTCCTGGTATGCTGCCGTGATCAGGCCACGGGCCTCTTCCAAGGCCTTGGGCGTCGGCTCCATGATCTTCTTCAGGTCGACCACCGCCACCTGGCCGTTCACCGGCAGGTCCTTGCTCAGACCTGTCTTGGTCAATTCGGCCAGGAAGGGCTTCTGTTCCGCCGTAAAATAGTTCGAATCGATGGTGAGCGCCAGTGCATTCACCTTGTTCAGGGGCTCGGTGAGCTCGGCACCGCGCTTACCTTTCTTCAATAGGGCCCGTAGCTGGGTGGAGACCTTCGCATCAGCGCAGGTGTAGATGTCCGCATCATAGCGTGTGGGCCACATGTAATTGGTACGGTGCGCATCATGGAAGGCCTGAAGACCCACCGAATCGCGCACTGCGCGGCCCCACACCTTCTGGTCCGTCAGTTCAAAGAGCAGGATGCCGTCGCGGTATTCCTTCATGAGCATCCGGAACTCCGGGTACTTCGACTCCAGGCGTGAATCCTCGTAGGCCAGGATGCGCTCGTCGGCGTACTCGGCCATACGCACTTCCACGTACTCCTGAAGGTCCATGACCCGCTCGCGGCGTTGTGCGGATTCCAACCGGTCCAACAGGTCGGTCTGGGTGACGGTGACATCGGCGAAGGTGAACACCGGCTTGGTGAGCTTCGCTGCCTTCTTGCGATCATAGGTCCACCCTTCAGTCACTTCGCGCACCAGCACCGTATCGCTCATCGTCTGGGTCATCTCCTCATACTGCCGGCTGCGCAGGGCGATCATGCGCCCACCGCTGATGGCCCCCACGAGCTCGCGACGGTACGAGAGCTTGCCGCGCTGAAAGGGACCTTCCACGAAGTCCTTGCGCAGAATGGTATCGTTCACAGCGGTCCCCTTGCGGAAGACGTTGGTATCCAGCAGGGCCTGCACGGCCTTCAGGTTCTTGGGATAGGTCATGTAGCCGTACTCGGTCCGCAGGCGGTCCAGGAAGGCCTTCTTGGTGATCTCCGAACGACTGTCGCGGGAGATCTTGGTCTTCAGCTCGGACTTGGCCGCATCGAAGGTGGCCGGAGGGGTGTGCTCGAGACGCTTGATGATATGCCAGCCGAAACGGGAACGCACGGGAGCGCTCACCTCGCCATCCGTCTTCAGGGCAAATGCGGCATCCTCGAACTCCTCGATCATCTTGCCGGTGCTGAATTGGGGAAGCTCGCCGCCTTTGGTGTTGGAGCTTTCATCCTCGCTGTACTTCAGTGCGGCATCGGCGAAGGTCATGCGGCCGTCTGCGATCTGGGCATGGATCTCCCGCACACGTTTCTCCACCTCGGCCATCTTCTCCGGACTGTCCTGATCGGTGCTGCGCAGCATGATGTGGGCTGCCTTCATCTGGCCACGGGCCGGACGCCTGTCCACGGTCTTGATGATGTGGTAACCGAAACGGGTGCGCACAGGCTTGCTGACCTGCCCGACGGGCGTGGCGAAGGCGGCACTTTCAAAGGGATAGACCATCTGCATGGCGCTGAAATAGCCCAGATCGCCCCCGTTCTTGGTGGCGCTGGGGTCATCAGAGCCCCCCTTCTCCTTGGCCACGCCGGCGAAATCAGCGCCGTTGATGATGCGATCACGCAGGGCGCTGATCTTCTTCCAGGCCACCAGGGTATCCTCCGGGGAGGCCTCCGGCGCTACCTGCACCAGGATGTGCGAGGCGCGCACCTCCTCGAGGGAACGGTCGTAGGCTTCGCGCAGAAGGGCATCGTTCAGCTCACGGTCGATGAGGTAAGGGCGGGCGAGCTGCTTTCGGTAACCGTCCAGTTCCGCAAGGAACTTGCCCACCGTATCCATGCCAAGGGCCTCCGCAGCGCGCACCTTCAACTTGTAGTTGGTGAACAGCTCCAGGTACTCATCCAGAGCCTCCTTGGTCACCACGGCCTCCTTGTTGTTCTTCTTGTAGATGGCCTCGAACTCGGAACGGGGCACGGCCACTCCGTCCACGGTCATCAGAACAGGATCACTGGCAGCGGTCTGAGCAGCAGCAGTTCCGCACAGGAGGGCGATGGCGCCCATGATCATGTACTTCTTCATCTCCATTACGCTATGCATGAGGTCGTTTGAGGGATGGCAAATGTAACCGATCACCAGCAGCACGCAGCACGGGTCCAGCCGTTAAAATGATCAAGATCGACGGCTGTTCAGGCGGTTACCTTGGGTGGGTACGTGGGCCTTTCCCACGCCATCGAGACCACCGCAGCCCATGGCTGCGATCACGCACGGCCACCTGATCACCGCCTACAAGGACCTGGCAGCGCTGGAGGAACTGGTGGATGAACTGGGAGCGGATGCCGTGATCTACGTGCACCTGGACCGCCGGTCGCAGTTTCCCGCCACAGAGCTGCAGGATCTGCGATCACGACCGGAGGTCCGCTACCTGAGCCGCCGTTACCGCGTGCGCTGGGGCAGCCGCGCGCACCAGATGGCCATGATCGACCTGGCCCGCAAGGCCGTGGATGATGGTCTGGCGGACCGCCTTCACCTGATCAGCGGTAGGGACCGACCGGTATGGTCGCAGGAACGCATGACGGCATTCTTCGATGCCGACCCGCAAGCGGAATACCTGCTGCACTTCCCGCTTCCCACCGCGTATTCGAAGGACGGCGTGCTGGACATGGGTGATGCGGAACGCATTGAGCGCTCGGGCACACTGTTCGCGCGCAAACTTGACCACCCGGTCTCCACTACGCTCATGGAGCACCTGGCCGACCGGCGCAAGGGGCCGGACCCGATGAACTGATGCCGCTTACAGGTGGCTGTAGTTGGGAGCCTCGCGGGTGATGTAGACGTCGTGCGGATGGCTCTCCTTCATGCCCGCCATGGTGATGCGGATGAAGCGTGCGCGCTCCAGTGATCGGATGTCCGGAGTACCGCAATAGCCCATGCCGGCGCGAAGGCCGCCAACGAGCTGGTGCATCACTTCGGCCAACTTCCCCTTGTACGGCACCCGGCCGCTGATCCCCTCGGGCACCAGCTTCTTGATGTCGTCCTCCATGTCCTGAAAATAGCGGTCCTTGCTGCCCTGCTGCATGGCCTCGATGCTGCCCATGCCCCGGTAGGTCTTGAAACGGCGACCCTCGTAGATGATGGTCTCGCCGGGGCTTTCCTCGACCCCTGCGAACATGCTGCCCACCATGACTGTGCCCGCACCGGCGGCAAGTGCCTTCACGATATCACCGGTGTAGCGGATACCGCCGTCGGCGATGATCGGTACGCCGGTGCCCGCGATGGCTGCGGCACAATCCATCACGGCGGTCAACTGGGGAACACCGACGCCCGCGATGACGCGGGTGGTGCAGATGCTGCCCGGGCCGATACCCACCTTGATCGCATCAGCGCCCGCTTCAACCAGGGCCAAGGCGGCCTCAGCCGTGGCGATGTTACCCACGATGACGTCCACATCGGGCACTTCCGCCTTCACGGCGCGCAGCATCTCCAATACGCCGCGGCTGTGGCCGTGGGCCGTGTCGATCACCAAGGCATCCACCCCGGCATCGCGCAGGGCCCGCGCCCGATCCAGCGAATCACCGGTGACTCCGATCGCGGCGGCCACCCGCAGGCGACCGAAACTGTCCTTGCAGGCGTTGGGGCGCTGCTTCAACTTGATGATGTCCTTGTAGGTGATGAGGCCCACCAGGGTGCCCTTGGCGTTCACCACGGGCAGTTTCTCGATCTTGTATTCCTGCAGGATATCCTCGGCCTGGGCCATGGACGTATCCGGCTTGGCGGTGATGATGTCGGTCTTCGTCATCACCTCGGCCACGGGACGCGACATGCGTTTCTCGAAGCGCAGGTCGCGGTTGGTGACGATGCCCACGAGGCGGTCCTGTTCATCCACCACCGGAATGCCACCGATACGGTTCTCGGCCATCAGCTTCAAGGCGTCGCCCACCAAGGCGTTCTCCAGCAGTTTCACAGGGTCCAGGATCATCCCGCTCTCGGAGCGCTTCACGCGGCGCACTTCAGCGGCCTGCTCGGCGATCGTCTGGTTCTTGTGGATCACGCCGATCCCTCCCTGTTGGGCGATGGAGATGGCCAACTCGGCACCGGTCACCGTGTCCATGGCGGCCGACACGATCGGTACGTTCAGGACGATGTTGCGGGTGAACTTGGAGCGGATATCGACGTCGCGGGGTAGTACTTCGCTGTAGGCGGGTACCAGCAGGACATCGTCGTAGGTGAGACCTTCGCCCACGAACTTATCCATACCTACGTGGCCGTTGGAGGGCTGGGGGGTGACCGTTACCGGTGCAACAGTCGTTGAGGATCGTTCCATGCACAAAAGTACACAACGGAAAGTTCCGCGCTAATCCCCCGCGGCCAGCAAGGTCACCGTGCCCCGTTCCTCCCGCACCCGGCCATCGCCTGTGCTGAAGGTGCAGTAATAGCCATACACACCGATCGGCGCTGTGCTGTTCCCAACTATACCGTTCCATCCCGTCGCGGGATCGTTCGATGTCCAGATGACCTGTCCCCATCTGTTGATGATGGACAGTTCATAGCCACTGATGTCCACGAAGGACAGTACCGGGATGAACACCGGATTGGCACCGCCCACAACAAAGGCGTTCGGGATATACACGAGGTCCTGCTGAACGGCACAGGCCACATTGCTCAGCGAACTGGCATTGATCCCGACAGGCGAACCCACTTCCTGGGCCTCCACGTAGTAACAGAAGCCGCCTGTGGTGGCCGTGTAGACACTGACATCATCCACGTAGGACCACGTGGGTTCGGCCACCACGGCCAGCGGCTCGAAGGGCGCGTCAGCGATGCTCCGATAGATCGTATAAGCGCCCACCGCACCGGCCCATTCGGCATAGCCGTTCCAACGCAGGGTGTTCACGCCGTACAGGTCGGGCACCGCGCTCAGCAGCATGTTCCCGGCGATGTTGCTGGTGGTCGCCTCCACCCCACAACTGTCCAACACCGCCACACGGTACAGATACCCCACGGTGGAGGGATCGACCTCCGTATCCACCCAGCTGATCAATGGTCCGGCCGTTCCCGGGAAGGCGATCATCGCTTCGTACGGTGCACCATTGTCCGAGCGCTCAATGAGGTAGCTGCCTGCCTGGGCAGTGACGTCCACACTATCGACCAGGGTGATCTGGCCGGGTCCGGTGACCGATACCGAGCGGATGTAGTTGTCACCCGGAATGGGCGGATAGTCCGTTCGGAGACAGACCTTGTTGGACAAGGATGTATTGCTCCCCCCTTCCTGGATGGACTTCACCACATAACAGTAGTTGCGGAAGGGAAGGACATCCTGCACGTGCGTGAACTGATCACCCGGCACATTGGCCAAGAGGTTCCACGCGCCACCGTCCACCTGCACAAAGACGCGATAGGTTAGTACCTCCCATCCACCATAGGGTGTCCATTCAAGGGTCATGCGGGCAGCGCAGCGATCATAGCTCGTGGACACGTGGACCGTGGTATGGGCAGGGCCGGTGGCACTGGTGTTCGGACTTGGGGGATCACCCACCTGGCAGGTATCGAAGGACGCCACGGTGAACGATTCCGGGCCCTGGTCGGCCAGACTCGAGGGCCAGGTGTATACCGTGTTGTTCTGGCCGAAGATCGTATCAATGATCACCCCGCCACCCGGCGTGTTCCACACCACGATGTACCCGTCCGTGTCCAGTTCGGGGCTGGGTTGCCAGACGATGCCGGACAGCCCGTTCGAGGTATCGACGGTGGCCGCCACCAGCACCGGAATGGTCGGGGGGGTCACATCCGCGAACACATCACCCACCAGGTTGCTGAAGGAGACACAGCCCAATTGATCCGCAAGCCCGATCCGGAAGGTGAGTGAATCCTCACAGATGGAGATGATGTGCGCGAAGTTGAACTGGTCGAGGGGAGCGGTTCCGATCTGGGACCAGGTACCGATGGGGTATTCCATCCAGATGGTAAAGGGGCCGGGCACAGTAGGGGCCGACATCGCCGCCCCCCAGCTGAGGACGGCGCTGCCAGCCGGTACGCTCTGGGCCAGGTCAACGAACAGGGTGGAAATGGTGTCGCTCGGTGCCGACTCCTCCAAGGGCGGGACATCGGAGACAGTGGTCATGTAGTAGAAGCGCGGGGCGGTCTGCGCAGCGGCACCCAGGTCCGGAACCGTGGTCTGGCCAAAGACCGCCACCGTGGTGGGCAGCTGCACGAAGGGGCCGAAGGGCGAATCCGCGCGGTAGACCCTGTATTCCAGGAAAAGCCCGTCGGGGTCCATGGGGGGCGTCCAGGTCAGGGTGACGTCACCGGATACGTTCACCGAAGCACAGCGCAACGCTGGAGGCCCCGGTGGTTGCGCCATCGACAAGGTGCTCACGCCCATTGCCATCAGCACGGAGCAGGACCTGCTCATTGACAACACCATCATGCGAAGGGAACGCAAAGCAAGCCGAGGTTGTTGCCGGGCACGTCCATCGCTCATGGTGCAAAGGTCGGCATGGCGGCCATTGCGGCCTTGGCATCGCGATATTCCTGCATCATCCGCTCCACGATCACCGATGCGGGCAGGACGTCACTGATGTGGCCACTGACCTGGCCGATCTCCAGTTCACCCTCTTCCAGGTCACCTTCATACATGCCACGTTTCGCCCTTCCCCGGCCCAGCAGTGCCTTCAATTCCTCCACCGTGGCGCCCCGCTGATAGGCTTCCTGCACCTGGGCATGGAAGGCGTTTCGCATCAGGCGTACAGGAGCCAACTCCTTCAAGGTCAATGTGGTATCGCCTTCCCTGGCCTGAGCCACCCGCTGTTTGAACGCGGGGTGTGCGGACGACTCCTCGGAACAAACGAAGCGGCTGCCCACCTGCACCCCATCAGCACCCAGGGCCATGGCAGCAAGCATCGCCCGGCCATCGGCGATTCCACCGGCGGCGAGCAAGGGCACCGACACGGCATCCCGCACCATGGGGGTCAACACCAACGTCGTCGTCTCCTCCCGACCATTGTGCCCACCGGCCTCAAAACCTTCAGCCACCAAGGCGTCCACACCGGCATCCACGGCCTTCTGCGCAAAACGCACGCTGCTCACCACATGGACGACCGTGATCCCGGCATCCTTCAGGCGGCCCGTCCAGGCACGGGGATCGCCGGCCGAGGTGAACACGATCGGGACCTTCTCCTGCACAATGGTCGCCATGTGCTCCTCGATGTTGGGGTACAGCAGGGGCACGTTCACGGCGAAGGGCTTCGATGTGGCCGCCTTGCACTTCCGCACCTGCTCCTTCAACACCTCGGGATACATGGACCCGGAACCGATGACCCCCAGGGCACCGGCATTGCTCACGGCGGATGCCAGCTTCCAGCCTGAGCACCAGATCATTCCGGCCTGTACGAGGGGATAGCGGATACCAAAAAGAGCGGTGATCGGGTTGGCCTTGGGCATGGCGCAAAGCTATCGGAGGAGGCGTTGCGGGCCGCGCCCATGTGCTATACCAACAGCTTGTTGATATCCAAGCGGTTGGATCATGCGTAAGATGCTCTGGATCTTTGTTAAGTTTGCCCGGTAGTTCCAGAATCCAGCTGTCAGCCCATGCAACGTAGTACCCTACTCCTTCCCTTCCTGTTCGGCCTGTTCATGGTCACCACCAAGGTGGACGCCCAGTACGCGTGGGACTTCGGCATTCACTTGGGCGGCGCCAACTATCTGGGTGAGATGGGTGGCAAGGATCAGCCCCGCCGGGATTTCGTGTGGGACATGAAAATGCAGCAGACCCGCCTTTCGGTCGGTGGTTTCGCGCGGCGCAGGATCAACCGCCTGCTCAGCGTCAACGCCGGGCTCATGTACTTGCGTATTCAGGGTGCCGACGAGCTCACGGATTACGGCCCGCGCTCAGGCCGTAACCTGAACTTCCGCAACGACATGTTCGAGCTATACCTGCGATCGGAGTTCACGATCTTCCAGGACAACGACCTCGGTGGCCGTGGCCGGTACAAGACCGATTTCCGCCTGTTCGGCTATGCGGGCATCGCTGCGCTGTACCATAACCCCAAGGGCCAGCTTAATCGGGAAGGCGAGTTCTACGACCTTAGGCCCCTCCGCACCGAACTGGTGGACTATTCAAACCTCACCCTGGCCATCCCGGCAGGTATCGGGTTCCATTTCACCAAGAAGCGGAGGCACCGGTTCGGTTGGGACATCGGCTGGCGTACCACCTTCACGGACTACATCGATGATGTGAGCACCACCTACAAGGATCCGAGCCAGATGTCCGCGCTAGGTGCCCAGCTCTCGAACCAGAACAACTACGTTTCCGGGACCGAAGGCTTGCCCGACCCCAACAACTATGGCTATGGCGAGAATCAGGTCAGCGGTCAGCCGGAGAACGTGCGTGGCGATCCCAAGCACAACGACAGTTACCTGACCATGACCTTTACGTACAGCTACGTATTGCGCGGTCAGTCCAACTACTACCGCCAGCGGTACAACTGGATACGCGGCACGAAGCGCGTGGGCCGCAAGTCACGGGC